>JAUNAF010000014.1 GCA_030527715.1 Eubacteriales bacterium | reverse complement strand
TTATATATAAATATCATTTATTATCTTTCACTCTCATTTCCGTTTTTTCTGCATTTTCTTCATTCTTTTCGATTCTCAAAGGAGGTTTTTTGTTTGTTCAGTTCTGTTTTATCTGCCTGTGTCTACGGTGTGGAGAGCCGGCTGGTCCATGTGGAGGCGGATGTCGGCGACGGCCTTCCGCAGTTTTCCATGGTCGGTGACCTCTCTGCCCAGGTGAGGGAGGCTCAGGAGCGTGTGCGCTCTGCTCTGCGCAATTCCGGAAGGAGCCTTCGACCAAAACGCATTACCATCAATCTCTCTCCCGCGGATCTTCGAAAGCACGGCTCCGGCTTTGACCTCGCCATCGCGATCGCTGTAGCCGCAGGATATGGAGAAATTCCAGCCGAGCGTCTGTCTCAGACACTGATCATCGGGGAACTGAGTCTGAATGGGGAGGTGCGCAAGATTTCCGGCGTTCTGCCGATCGTGGCGGATGCCGCAGACTATCACTGCCACACCTGCATCCTGCCCTACGAGAACCTTTCGGAAGTACAGCGCATCCAGACGGTCCGCACGTTCGGTGTCAGAACGCTTGAGGAGGCGATCTCCTGTCTGCGCGGAGAAATGCCTGATCTTCCCGGGCCTCCCGCACCCCCTGCCGCTTCCGTCTCCTCTCCCGCAGTCGACTTTTCTGAGATCCGCGGACAGAGTTTTGTCAGGCGCGCTGCCGAGGTCGCTGTGGCCGGCGGTCACAATCTGCTGATGATCGGTCCTCCCGGAGCCGGCAAATCGATGATCGCCCAGAGGATCGCGACGATCCTGCCTCCCTTAAGTCTTCAGGAGCAGATGGAGGTCAGCCGTATCTACAGCGCTGCAGGACTGCTGCTGCCTGAGGATTTCCTTCTATATAATAGGCCCTATCGTTCGCCCCACCATACGATCACAGCAAAGGCTCTCTCCGGCGGAGGTCTGATCCCAAAACCCGGAGAGCTCAGTCTGGCCCACAACGGAGTACTGTTTCTTGATGAACTTCCGGAATTTCGCCGCGAAGTGCTGGAGATCCTGCGTCAGCCTCTCGAGGAGGGGAAAATATCGATCTCCAGAGTCGGAGGCACCTTTGACTTTCCGACAGAAATCATGCTGGTCGCAGCAATGAACCCCTGTCCCTGCGGTTATTATCCGAACATGAAAAGATGTTCCTGTACCTACTCAGCGATCCAGAGGTATCAAAGCAGGATCAGCGCTCCGCTGCTGGATCGGATAGATATCACCGCCGAGGTCGAGGTTCCCGATTTCTCTCTTCTGTTTACGGAAAAAAAAGAGGAAAGCTCGGCTGTGATCCGCAAAAGGATCATGAATGCCCGCGCACTGCAGCAGGAACGCTATCAGGGGCAGTCGATCCGCTGCAATGCAAGGCTGACCTCGGAAAACATTGAAAAGTACTGCCGTCTCGGAAGCAAAGAGTCTGCAGTGATCGAGGAGGCGTTTCGCAGTCTTGAGCTGAGTGTCCGCGGCTGTCACAGGATCCTGAAAGTTGCACGCACGATCGCCGATCTTGACGGTCGTGAACAGATCTCTGTGAATGATCTGCAGGAGGCACTCTGCTATCGAGGTATACACAGGAGGTTGCTATGACAGATATGGAAAAAGAATGGCTCTGGCTCTGCAGTCTGCCCGGCTTTTACAGAACACAGTTTTCGCAGCTGCTGGACTGTTTCGTGACACCGCAGGCAGTCCGGACGCTTTCCGGAAAAGAACTGAACGATCTGCCGTTTCTCACACAGCAGCAGAAAGAGACCTTCCGAAACTATCAGCAGAACTTTTCTGCAGAAAAAGCTGCCGAAAAGCTGGCTGTAAAACAGATCCGGTTTTACAGCTGTGAACATGAACAGTATCCACTGCCTCTGCGTGAGATCTCCGACTATCCCTACGGTATTTTTACCCGCGGCAGTTTTCCCCCTCCTGCCGGAAGATCCATCGCTGTGGTCGGCGCACGCATGTGTACCAACTACGGCCGAAGCATGGCCGGTCAGCTGGCAAAACAACTGGCACTTGCAGGTGTCTCTGTCGTCAGCGGTATGGCCTACGGTGTGGACGGCATCGCTCAGTCTGCCTGTCTGGACGCCGGAGGACGGAGTTTTGCCGTACTTGGCAGTGGAGTCGATCTCTGCTATCCAAAAGAACACTATGCCCTGTATGAGCAGATCCAGCGGCAGGGCTGCCTGATCTCCGAATATCCTCCCGGAACCCAGCCTCTGCCGTCACATTTTCCGCTGCGCAACCGGATCATCAGCGGTCTGTGCTCCGTGACCGTCGTCGTCGAGGCAAAGCGAAAAAGCGGATCACTGATCACGGCGGATCTGGCTCTCGAACAGGGGCGGGATGTCTATGCCTTTCCGGGAAGGATCGGAGATCCCTTAAGTGCCGGCTGCATCGATCTGATCAGACAGGGTGCCGGGATCATCACAGACATTGATCTTTTTCTTGAGGCCGCCGGATATGCACCTGCAGAAAAGCGCCGGAAAAAAAGAGCAAAAAAAATCAGCCTTTCGGCTGAAGAAGAACTGGTATACCAATGTATCGGATCCAGAGCGGTCAGTCTGCAGGAGATCGCCTGCAGGCTGGATCTTCCGATCCACCGTGTCATGAGCAGTGTCAGTGCACTGCAGCTGAAAGGTGTCATCCGTGAAACGGTCAATCAGCATTATATCCTAGCTGACGGCTTCACAGACTGCCAGATATAGACCCTCACTCTCTGTCAGTGTCAGCTCCATATCCGCCAGACGCATCCTTCCGGTCTCAAGTGCCTCCACCAGCGAGTTTTCACGCAGGTCTGTGCGCAGACCGAGTCCGGTGCATTTACCGCAGGCCTCCTTCGCTGTCCAGAGTTTTGTCAGCAGGATCTGACGCCTCTGTTCATCAGCGATGCTTTCCAGAAAAGCTGCCTCCTCTGCATGGCAGATCCTTCTTGTGACCGCTGCAGAAATGCTGCGCAATGCCTCCACATCGACCCCGATGCTTCTGGTCGACAGACCGACTGCAGCCGCCGTCCTGGTATGGCTGTAGTTAAAATGGATCTCCGGATGATCTGCAAAAAACGGCTTTCCCTGCAGATCACTGGTGATTTCCGGAAGCCTGTCATATCCGTATTCCAAAAAAAGAGCATACAGCAGCAGCTCTCTTGCGGCTGACTGCTGTATGCTGTGATTTAAAAGTTCTTCTGAAAATTTCTGAAGATAGATCATTCCTCTTCCACCATCTCTGCGCGGCGCAGAATATCATACTTTTCTGCCGGGGCATCCAGGGTAATGTAGAGCACCTGCTTCGGATGCGGAGCGCTCGGCTGCTCATTGCCCTCCTCGTCAGTGATCTTAAGCACCTTGGCGGTCACATTGGAACCGTCCGGCTTCATGATCTCGATCTCTTCTCCGACGGAGAACTTGTTTCTCTGCTCAATGCGGACTGCCTGATCCTCACGCACCTCTCCGACGATGCCGAGGTAGGTGTATTCTTTCACATAGGTATTGCTGTCATAGATCTGTGAGTCCTCATCCGGTCTGCCAAAGAAAAATCCGGTCGTAAACTGACGATACGTACAGTTGGAGATCTGATCTCTGTACCACGGCAGATTCTGTTCGTATTTCTGCGGAGACTCCAGATAGTCGTCGATCGCCTTGCGGTATGTACGTGCCACTGTTGCGACATACAGTGCGGTCTTCATGCGGCCCTCGATCTTAAAGCTGTCGATTCCTGCCTCGATCATCTCCGGAATATGCTCGATCATGCACAGGTCCTTGGAATTGAAGATGTATGTTCCTCTCTCATTCTCATAGACCGGCAGATACTCTCCCGGACGACTCTCCTCGACCACGGCATATTTCCAGCGGCACGGATGTGTGCAGGCACCCTGGTTGGCATCTCTTCCGGTAAAATAGTTGCTCAGAAGGCAGCGTCCGGAGTAGGAAATGCACATTGCACCATGGATAAAGCTCTCGACCTCCAGATCCTCCGGGATCTGAGCACGGATCTCACGGATCTCCGCAAGGGAAAGCTCTCTGGCAGATACCACACGCTTTGCTCCGAGAGAATGCCAGAACAGATAGGTCTGCACGTTGGTGTTGTTTGCCTGTGTGCTGACATGACGCTCGATCTCAGGACAGATCCTTCCTGCCATCTGGAAGATACCGGGATCTGCGATGATCAGTGCATCCGGACCTAATTCCTTCAGCTCTTTTAAATACTCTTCCACGCCTTCAAGGTCACGGTTGTGTGCAAAGATGTTTACGGTCACATGGACCTTTACACCGTGCTCATGTGCGAAGGCAATTCCCTCACGCATATCCTCTCTGGAAAAATTCTTTGCCTTGGCTCTCAGACCATAGGCCTCTCCACCGATATAAACGGCATCTGCGCCGAAGATCACGGCAGTTTTCAATACTTCAAGACTGCTGGCAGGTACCAGCAATTCCGGTTTTTTCATAAATAACTCATCCTCCGTCCACAGCTGTTTTCCGGATGCTGACGGCCGCGCCGTCTCCGATCGGGACAATCGATGTCTCCAGCTGCGGATTATGCTTTAATTCGTAAAGATAATCTCTCATTCGCTTGTAGATCGTGCGGTTTCTGCGCTCTACCGCAAAATGAGATTCGATAATGTCTCCCTCCTGAAGGACATTGTCTGAGATCAGAACACCTCCCGGAGCAAGCAGACGCAGTACTTCTGGGAAGAAATGAATATACTGTCCCTTGGCTGCATCCATAAAAATAAAATCGTAGGATCCCTTCAGCTCAGAAAGGATCTCCATCGCATCTCCCTCGAGCAGAGTAATCCGCCGCTCCATACCGGAGAGGCGGAAATTTTCCTTTGCTATGGGAATACGCTTTTCGTATTTTTCAATGGTCGTAACCGTAGTCTCGACGGGAGTATTCTCGCACATCAGAATGGCCGAAAATCCAACAGCGGTTCCGACCTCCAGAATCTTCTTCGGCTGCTTCATCTGAAGCAGTACCTTCAGAAAACTCTGCATCTCCCTTCGAATGATAGGTACCTGATCCTTCTTTGCCTGCATCTCCAGCTGATCCAGGAACGGACCGTTGCCGGTATCCAGAGAATTCAGATAGGTGACCATTCTCTCATCAACGATCATGCAGCATTCTCCTCATCTTCCAATGTGTGTCCGCTCAGTGCGGCAAGAATCTTTTCTGCACTCCAGGAAGTGTTCAGCACATAGTTGCCCGCTCTCATCTGTCCATGATATTTGGAG
Source organism: Eubacteriales bacterium (assembly GCA_030527715.1). GTDB lineage: Bacteria > Bacillota > Clostridia > Lachnospirales > Lachnospiraceae > Marvinbryantia. Next base: position 34,542 of record JAUNAF010000014.1, on the reverse strand, counting down.
AGACGCTCCTGCGCCTGAAATACCATCACATCCGAGATCAGCCCCTGCCAGTGCAGCATTTCCGCCACAGAACGCACAGACTGCCCCTCAGAGATCACAACGGCAACCTCTCTTCCGGGAGCCCGGTCTACACCCTCTCCCGCATAAAGCTGATAGCCGAATCGATACGCGTAGCTTCCGAACCGGTACAGTCCAACACAAAGGACTGCGATCAGAAGCATGCGCAGCAGAAACAGCAGTGTCCGCTTCAGCAGTTCGCCTGCATTCATAGCGCCTCCTCCTTTTTGCAGAAACAGTTTTACAGCCTTTGGTCAGTCTCTGAGCTCCCAGATCACATCGTCCAGCTCCAGATCCACCGCTTCCATCACCGTGCGCGCTGTTTTCTGAAGTACTCTGCAGATAGCAAGCTCGGTACGGAGATATTCCTCCACCAGCGGATTTCTGCGAAACTCAAGCGTCTCTCTTTCAAACTCCTCCAGACGATCGTAGATCGACTCGGGATCCGTAAAATTCTGCAGGCGGAACATATCTCTCCTGTAGATATTGATCTGCTTTTTCAGCTCCGGAAACTCTGCCAGCTTCGCCTTTGCTGCCTCGTACTCCCGATACTCACGGCTGTCCTGAATCACATGCACCAGCGAGGTCGTATAAATTTCCACATTGTCTTTCATAGGCTACACTTCCATGATAATCGGAAGAATCATCGGGCTTCTCTTGGTACGCTTCCAGATAAACGCATTCAGTTCTTCCTTGATTGTATTTTTGATTTTTCCCCAGTCCGTAATGTGCTTTGAGGAACAGTAATCCAGGGCATCCACTACGACCTGACGCGCCTCATCCATCAGTCCCTCGGACTCACGCACATAGACAAAACCGCGGGATACGATATCCGGACCGGCAAGCAGCTGATTGCCGAATCTCTGAAGTGTCAGCACAACGATCATGATACCGTCCTCAGCCAGATGCTGACGGTCACGCAGAACGATATTGCCGACATCACCGACGCCGAGACCGTCGACAAGGATCGCTCCGGTCGGTACGTTTCCGACGATCTCTGCCTTCTGGTCATCCAGCTCCAGCACGTTTCCACTCTTCATGATATAGATATTTTCTTTGGGGATTCCTAAATTCAGTGCAATATTCTTCTGCGCCTTCAGGTGGCGGAACTCACCATGCACCGGGATCGCATATTTCGGGCGAACCAGGGAATAGATCAGCTTGATCTCCTCCTGACAGGCATGTCCGGATACGTGGGTATCCTGGAAGATCACGTCTGCACCCTTCGCTGTCAGCTCATTGATCACCTTGGATACGGCCTTTTCATTTCCCGGGATCGGGTTGGAGCTGAAAATAACAGTATCGTTCGGTTTGATCGTCACCTTGCGGTGCATATCGGAGGCCATGCGGGAAAGTGCCGCCATGGACTCGCCCTGGCTTCCGGTCGTGATCAGAACCATCTGCTCATCCGGATAATTGCGCATCTCTTCGATGCCGATCAGCGTATGCTCCGGGATATTCAGATAGCCAAGCTCGCCGGCAATGCCGATGATATTGACCATGCTGCGTCCCTCCACCACAACCTTTCTGCCGTACTTGTAGGCAGAGTTGATGATCTGCTGCACACGGTCTACATTGGATGCAAAGGTCGCAATGATGATACGGGTGTTGCGGTGCTCCGCAAAGATATTGTCAAAGGTACGTCCTACGGTACGCTCAGACATCGTAAAGCCCGGACGCTCCGCATTGGTACTGTCACACATCAGAGCCAGTACCCCCTTCTTTCCGATCTCGGCAAATCTCTGCAGATCGATCGCATCGCCGAAGACCGGGGTATAATCTACCTTAAAGTCGCCGGTGTGCACAACGATACCTGCCGGTGAATAGATCGCCAGCGCTGAAGCATCTGCAATACTGTGATTTGTCTTGATAAATTCGATACGGAAAGCTCCCAGATTGATCGACTGCCCGTGTTTTACCACCTTGCGCTTTGTCGTTTTCAGAAGATTGTGTTCTTTGAACTTATTCTCGATGATACCGACGGTAAGCTTTGTCGCATAGATCGGAACATTGATATCTTTGATAATATAAGGAAGTGCTCCAATATGATCCTCATGACCATGAGTGATTACAAAACCTTTGACTTTAGAAATATTCTCCTTCAGATAAGTGACATCCGGTATCACCAGATCGATACCCAGCATGTCATCCTCCGGGAATGACAGACCGCAGTCCACAACAACAATACTGTCCTCATACTCGAAGGCAGTAATGTTCATACCAATCTGCTCGAGTCCACCGAGCGGAATGATACGCAGCTTTGAATTGTTTTTAGTTTTCAAATAAGATCTCCTTTCCGTTTAGAACGTCAGATCTACATCCTCCAGCATCTGCTCGAAGATTTTCGAAATGGCCTCTAACTCTTCGTCATCCTCTACAATCTCGTAGATTGCTTCCGGATCACCGTCTCCAGAGAGATCCTTCAGGATCAGAGCCTCCCCATCATCCTCCTCTGAATCGGCAACCAGAATATAATTTACACCGTTGATACGGGTTTGTTCTAATACAAAAAAGTCCACAGACTCCTCAGAGTCTGCGAATGTAAAACTGATTTTTTCCATCTTTATCTCCAACTGCAATTTTACTTCTGCTGTGCGGCAAGAAAGTCCAGATATCCCTGCAGGATAAACACTGCGGCCAGCTCATCGACATACTCCTTGCGGTGCTCTCTGCGAATCCCCGCTTCGATCATCGTACGATTTGCCTCCACTGTGGTCAGACGCTCATCCCACATGACAACTTCAAGCCCTGTCCTGCGCTCCAGCATCTCCTTGAACGCGAGCGATTTCTCGGCCCTCTCCCCGATTGAATTGTTCATATGCTTCGGAAAGCCAAGCACCAGCTTTCCAACCTGGTATTCTTCAATCAGAGCCTCAATCCTCGCGCAAGTCTGGCGAAGCTTATTTTCAGACGTCCTTCTGATAATCTCTACTCCTTGAGCAGTGATTCCAAGACCGTCGCTGACTGCTACACCGACGGTCTTAGAACCAAAATCCAGTCCCATAATTCTTTTTTCCATGCTTACTCTCCGGATCTGTTTCTGATGTAATCTTTGAGAAGTTCCTCCACAAGCTCATCGCGCTCTACCTTCATAATCATGCTTCTGGCATTCTTATGACTGGTAATGTAGGTCGGATCTCCGGACATGATATATCCCACGATCTGGTTGACCGGGTTATATCCCTTCTCCTCCATTGCATCATAAACAGCGTCAAGAATATCTTTGACGCGGACTTCGGCATCTAAATTAAATCTGAAATACTGTGTGTTGCTGATTTTTCCCATATTCTCACGTCCTTAAATATGCTTCCGTCATTACGTTAAGCCTGCTGCCTCATAATCACGCTACTTTTATTCTACATCACTCTTATCTAAAATACAATCACAAATTTTCCCTGCAAGATCTTCGCCGGTATCCGGCACATTCACTTTCAGGTATCTCATCGTGTGTCCGGTCCAGCAGATCCTGCCGTTTTTCTCCGTTTTTTCCTCAAAAAGGACACTCACATTTTTCCCGCAGAGACTGTCGATATAGGCACTGCGGTTCTTCTGATTCAGCTCCAGAAGACGTCTGCTGCGCTCATGCTTGACCTCCTCCGGGATCTGTCCTTCCATGCGGTCCGCCGGAGTTCCCTTTCTTCTGGAATATTTGAAGATATGCGTCTCATAGAATTTTACCTTCTCTAAAAATGCATAGGTCTCCTCAAACTCCTCTTCTGATTCCTGCGGAAAACCGACGATCACATCCGTCGTCAGAGCCGGCAGATCAAAGTATCTGCGCAGACGCTCGCAGGTCTCATATAATTCTTCCGCGGTATACTTGCGGTTCATCCGCTTTAAGGTACGGTTGCTGCCGCTCTGCAGTGACAGATGGAAGTGCGGACACAGCTTCGGCAGCTGACTTGCCCTTCTCGCAAACTCTTCTGTGATGACACGCGGCTCGATCGAACCCAGACGGATCCGCTCAATACCATCGATCTCATGTACCGCGCAGATCAGGTTCAGCAGTCCGTTCTCCTCCTGCAGGTCTCTGCCGTAGGAGCTCAGATGAATTCCCGTCAGTACCACCTCTCGGTAGCCTGCTGCTGCAAGCTGACGGATCTCCTCGATCACCTCATCCATTGCCCTGCTGCGGATACGTCCTCTGGTATACGGGATGATACAGTAGGAACAGAACTGATTGCAGCCATCCTGAACCTTGATGTAGGCTCTGGTATGTTCCGCTGTGCGGGTCACGGAAAGCTGCTCATACTCATTTGTATGATTGATATCCAGAAGATAACTGCTCTCCTTCTTCTCCGCAGCTGCTTCCTGTGACACATCATCTCGCTCGCTGAAATATTCTTCCAGAATCTCAACCAGCTCTTTTTTGCGGTTATTTCCGATGATCAGATCTACCGCTGCATCCTCCTTCAGCGCCTCACCCTGCGCCTGCACATAGCAGCCCACTGCCACCACCGCTGCATCCGGATTCATTTTCTTTGCACGGTGCAGCATCTGACGGGATTTGCGGTCCGCCATATTGGTTACGGAGCAGGTATTGATGATATAGACATCCGCACCTGCCTCAAACGGCACGGTCTCATAGCCGTTTGCCTCCAGAAGCTGCTGCATCGCCTCTGTCTCATATGAATTAACTTTACAACCAAGGTTGTGAAAAGCAACCTTTCTCATGGTTCTCCTCCCACTCTGCCGACGAGTCTTTACCTCGCCTTGAAATATCTCTGTTTTTGTCTCCTTCATTCACATCTTCCATTTGACTTTTCAATCAGAAAAAGGTAAGATAATTATGTCTAAACTGACGCTATATTTATCTTGGAGGATGCATATGAAAACAGTACAGATTTCTTTAAATTCTATTGATAAGGTTAAGTCTTTTGTAAATGCGATCACAAAATTTGACTATGACTTTGATCTGGTATCCGGAAGATATGTCATCGATGCAAAGTCTATCATGGGTATCTTCAGTCTGGATCTCTCTAAGCCGATCGAGCTGAACATCCACGCTGATGATGGAGTAGATACCGTGCTTGATATTTTAAAGCCATATATTATCTGACAGCCTCACCGGCAAAGACACCGTTGTTAATGCAACAAAAGTCCCTGTTGTTTCGACAGGGGCTTTTTTCTTGCCAATTTTGTCCATTTTGCGGTGTCAGCGGCTGCGACCGTTACTCTACGGTCACAACCTCTGTGGTTTCAATCGCTGTCTTTACAAGCTCATCGATCTTCTCAGAGAGCTTCTCCTCAGATCTGCGGATCACATTCAGATTCGGCTTGGTTACCGGATGCTTTGCGACAAAGATCGTGCAGCAGTCCTCAAACGGAAGAATGGAGGTCTCATATGCATCGATCTTCACAGAGACATCTACGATCTCCTGCTTGTCAAAGCCGATCAGCGGACGGTATACCGGCAGGGTGCAGACATCGTTGGTCGCTGCAAGACTCTGCATGGTCTGGCTGGCTACCTGTCCGATACTCTCTCCGGTGATCAGTCCGAGACAGTTGTTCTCCTGTGCGAAATGCTCAGCGATACGCATCATGTATCTGCGCATGATGATCGTCAGCTCCTCATGCGGGCATTTCTCATAGATATACAGCTGAATATCCGTAAAGTTTACAACGTGCAGACGGATCGGACCGGAATACTGTGCCACGATCTTCGCCAGATCCACGACCTTCTGCTTTGCACGGTCACTGGTATAAGGCGGCGCATGGAAGTAAACGGCATCGATCTCAACTCCGCGCTTCGCGATCATATATCCTGCCACCGGGCTGTCGATACCACCGGAAAGCAGCAGCATCGCCTTGCCGTTTGTGCCGACCGGCATTCCGCCTGCTCCCGGAAGGATCGTGGAATAAATATAGATCCTCTCGCGGATCTCCACGCTGAGCATCACCTGCGGGTGGTGCACATCTACCTTCATGTTCGGGAATGCATCCAGAACGGCTTCTCCGAGATCTGCATTGATCTCCATAGAAGTCTTCGGATAATTCTTGCGCGCTCTTCTGGCATCTACCTTAAAAGTCAGCTCCTGGTTCGGATAGACCTCTCCCATATAAGAGACAACTTCCTTTGCAAGCTGCTCAAAACCATGGTCATCTGTCACAACAACCGGGCAGATTCCGACGATACCGAAAACCTTCTGCAGTGCTGACACTGTCTCGTCAAAATCATAGTATCCTTCGCAATCCACGAAGATACGTCCCTGCTCCTTGCGCACCGTAAAGCTGCCCTCCACCTTTAACAGTGCATGGCGGATCCGGCGTACCAGGGCATCCTCAAAGAGATAGCGGTTCTTTCCCTTGATCGCGATCTCTCCATATTTAATCAAAAATGTTCTGTAATCCATAGAATCTCCCATTATTCTTCTCAATGTCTGGTAAATCTGCGAAGCATCGGCACGATCTGTGCGAGCTGCTCCAGACAGTAATCGATCTCCTCTTCCGTCGTCAGTGCACTGAAACTGAAGCGTACTGTTGATTCGAGCAGAGCTTTTTCCACATGTATCTCCTTCAGCACACCGCTGACAGGAATTTTCTTGTTTGATGAGCAGGCGGAACCTGAAGAAATATAGACTCCCTTGTCCTCCAGTGCGTGCAGCAGCACCTCACTGCGGACATTTCGAAAGCTGGCGCTGACAATATGCGGTGCGCCGAGTGCCGGATCGATGCCTGCCTCTCCCTGGATCGTCACATCCTCCATCTGAAGCAGTCCTGCGATCAGCCGTTCCTTGAGCTTCTGCATCTGTGCCGTCTTCTCCTCAAGCTTTGTATAGGCAAGCTCTGCCGCGACACCGAGTCCTGCAGCTCCCGGAACATTGTCCGTACCGGAACGCATGCCCTTCTGCTGGCCGCCGCCGAGGATCAGAGGCAGTATCCTTACCTTCTCGCTGACATAGAGAAAACCGCTTCCCTTCGGTCCGTGGATCTTGTGTCCGCTGACGGAGAGCAGATCAATGCCCTGTTTCTTCGGCAAAATACGGAACTTTCCATATGCCTGGATCGCATCCACATGAAAAACGATCCTCGGATCGTACTGTTTTACGATCGCAGAGGCCTCCGCAACCGGCTCTACCGTACCGATCTCATTGTTCACGTACATCATGGAAACCAGGATCGTATCCTCACAGAGTGCTTCCTTCAATGCCTCCAGATCCACTCTTCCGCTGTGATCCACCGGAAGATAGGTCACCCGAAAGCCCTGCTCCTCCAGAAATGCAAAGCACTGCAGGATCGCTGCATGCTCCACAGCTGTCGTGATCACATGATTTCCTGCACGTCTTGCAGCCATAGCTGCACCGATCACCGCCCAGTTATCTGACTCGGTTCCTCCGGAGGTGAAAAAGATCTCTTTTTCCTGGACCTTCAGAGTTTTTGCAATTTTTTCGCGGGACTCACGCAGGTAATTTTCTGCCTGCATGCCCTTTCTGTGCTTCGATGACGGATTTCCGTAATCCTCCATCATCGTGCGTACCACGATCTCCTTTACCTCCTCAAGGCAGGGGGTCGTCGCGGAATTATCCAAATATGCTTCCATTATGCACCTGCTTTGCTATCTCATTTCCTTGTTTTTAAAAGATCATTCGATAGTATACCCTATCATCGCGATTGTTGCAAGCCCCGCTGTCTCGGTTCGCAAGATCCTGTGACCGAGCGTAACAGCAGATGCTCCTGCCGCACAGGCCTCCTCGGCCTCAGCTGCCTCGAAGCCGCCCTCCGGACCGATAAAAATACCGATGCTCTGACCCGGGCGGATCGCTGAAAAGATCTTTCTGGTCTCTTCCATATTTTCCGCTAGCTCATAAGGGATCACAAGTACATCCAGTTCCTTTGCCTTGGCGAGCGCCTCCTTCCAGGAGCAGACCCCTGCCACCTCCGGGATCCTCGTCCTGCCGCTCTGCTTTGCCGCACTCTCACTGATCTGCTGCCATCTGGCGATCTTTGATGCCTGCTTTTTGGCATCCAGCTTTACGATCGTCCGCTTTGTGCTGACCGGTACGATGCGGGAAACACCCAGTTCCACGGTCTTCTGAACGATCAGCTCCATCTTGTCCGCCTTCGGCAGTCCCTGAAATAGCGTGATCTCACACGGAAGCTCCGCATCACTGTGTCTGGATTCCAGGATCTTCAGTCCGACATGCTCCGCATCCATCTCTGAGATCATACAGGAATGCAGCAGGTCATCCTCCCCGCTGCATACCGTCAACTGATCTCCCACTGTCATGCGAAGGACATTGCGGATGTGGTTTACATCGCCGCCGACGATCTCGGCATATCCTTCACTGATTCTCGATTTATCTGTAAAAAAATGGGACATCTTTTACCCTCACTCCGGCTTTCTTGCCGTCACATTGACCCATTCACCCTGATGTGTCACTTCGACTACCTCAAGGCCGGCCGCCTTCACTGCATCTGTCACAACTGTTTCCTTCACATCCAGGATACCCGAGGTGATGTAAAGACCGCCCTTTTTCATCTGATGCACGATCACCGGAGTCAGCGGCACCAGAACGTCTGCCAGAATATTTGCACAGACAATATCATATTTCTCATATCCCGCAGCCTGCTGCACCTGCTCATCATCGATGATATTTCCGATCATGACATCCATCGCCTGCTCCGGGATCTGATTTGCTTCCATATTTTCCCTGGTTGCGGAGATCGCACACGGATCCAGATCGGTTCCGAGTGCATGGCGTGCGCCGAGCTTCAGAGCCGCAATAGAAAGGATACCGCTGCCGGTACCGACATCCAGAAGCTCTGTCTCCGGTGTCACATACTTCTTCAGCTGTCTCAGACACAGCTGTGTCGTCTCATGCATACCTGTACCAAAGGCAGTACCTGGATCAATATGAATGATCATCTTATCCTCATCCTCCGGGCGGACCTCCTCCCAGGACGGAATGATCAGGATATCATCGACATAGAACTGATGGAAATACTGTTTCCAGTTGTTGATCCAGTCCTTATCCTCTGTTTCACCGGAAACGATTGTTCCCTCTCCGATATCCATAAAGGAGCGAAGCTCATCCAGAGCCTCTCTGACACGACCAAGCAGTGCCTCCGTATCCTCTCCCTCTTCTACATAAAAACTCAGATAAGCGATACCGTCATCTGCCGGTCCCTCCGGAAGAATATCTACAAACATCTGCTGTTTGTCTGACTCTGTCAGCGGAACACGGTCTTCGATCTCCACGCCCTCGACACCGACATCGGTCAGTGCGCTGATCACAACATCTTCTGCCTCTGAGAGTGTCTTTAAGGTAAATTTACTCCACTTCATGATTTACTCCTCTCCGTCCAGGAATTCCTCCGCAGCCTCTTTCATCTTGTTGAAAAACCCTTTTTTCTTTGTCTTCCCGGAAGCAGTATCCTGCTTCTCCTCTGACTTTTCCGTCTCCTTCGGTGTAAGTGATCTGTCTGATGCCTGATCAAAGGCGCGCAGTGCCTCCTTTGCCTCCGCACTCAGCTTTGTCGGGACCTGCACGACCAGTGTGACATACTGGTCACCGCGGACTGCACGGTTGCGCAGGGACGGCACACCCTTGCCTCTCAGGCGGATCCTGGTATCTGTCTGGGTACCCGGCTTCACCGTGTAGATGACATCTCCGTCGATCGTGCTGATACGCACATCTCCACCCAGTGCAGCCTGTGCAAAGGTGATCGGTGCGGTTGAGAACAGATTCATATCCTGTCTCTGGAAGATCGGATGCTGTGCAACGATGACCTCTACCAGAAGATCTCCTCTCGGACCGCCGTTGACTCCCGGCTCACCCTTTCCTGCAATACGAACGCTCTGTCCGTCATCGATACCTGCCGGAATATTCACTTTGATCTTCTTGCGGCTGGTCTTGTATCCGCTGCCTCCGCAGTCGGTACACTTGTCTTTGATGATCTTACCGGTACCGCGGCAGTCCGGACAGGTCGTCACATTCTGAACCATTCCGAACAGAGACTGCTGAGTCATTACGACCTGACCCTTACCTCCGCACTTCGGACAGGTCTGCGCAGAAGTACCCGGCTTTGCACCTGTTCCGTGACAGGTCGTACACTCATCCTTCAGATTCAGCTCCAGTTCCTTCTCACAGCCAAATACTGCCTCTTTGAAGGTAATACGAACAGAAGTGCGAAGGTTTGCTCCCTTCATCGGACCGTTGCTGGTACGTCTTCTGCTTCCGCCGCCGAAAATATCTCCGAAGATATCACCCATATCTGCACCGTTGAAATCAAAACCGCCGTAGCCGCCGCCACCGCCGCCGTTTTCAAACGCCGCATGACCGAACTGATCGTACTGTCTGCGCTTGTCCGCATCTGACAGCACGGCATAGGCCTCAGAAGCCTCCTTAAACTTCTTCTCAGCCTCAGCATCGCCCGGATTGGCATCCGGATGATACTTTTTCGCCAGCTTACGGTAGGCTTTCTTCAGCTGATTCTCGTCAGCATTTTTGTCTACACCAAGAACTTCATAATAATCACGCTTTGCTTCTGCCATAATTTCTCCTCATTTCATCGCCCAAAAGGGACGGGGACTGGTCTTTCATCAGTCTCCGTCCCCGGAAATCCTACTTGGGATCACTCATTTGAACGCTATTTATACTTCCTTATAGTCTGCATCGATGACATCATCATCCGGATTGCTGTAGGATGCATCCTGAGCTCCGCTCATATCCGGGCCGGCACCTGCAGCGCCTGCAGCTCCCTGAGCCTGCTCATAAACCTTTGCGAACAGCTTCTGAGCGCTCTCCATCAGCTTCTCCTTTGCAGCCTTGATGTCTGCTACCTGAGCATCGGTCATCTCTTCCGGATTGGAAGACTCAACCAGTGCCTTCAGCGCATTCAGATCTGCCTCAACAGCAGCCTTGTCGTTCGGATCGATCTTGTCTCCTACGTCCTCCATAGCCTTCTCGGTCTGGAATACCATAGCATCTGCATCATTTCTGGTGTCGATCGCTTCCTTACGCTTCTTATCCTGTGCCTCGAACTCAGCAGCTTCCTTCACAGCCTTCTCGATATCACTGTCGGACATGTTGGATCCGGAAGTGATGGTGATGTGCTGCTCCTTGCCTGTGCCAAGATCCTTAGCGGATACATTTACGATACCGTTTGCATCGATATCGAAGGTAACCTCGATCTGCGGAACACCTCTTCTTGCAGGCGGGATTCCGTCCAGACGGAACTGTCCGAGAGACTTGTTATCTCTTGCGAACTGTCTCTCACCCTGTACTACATGGATATCTACAGCGGTCTGGTTATCAGCTGCGGTAGAGAATACCTGGCTCTTCTTGGTCGGGATCGTTGTATTTCTCTCGATCAGTCTGGTTGCTACACCGCCCATGGTCTCGATAGACAGAGACAGCGGAGTTACATCCAGCAGAAGGATGTCACCTGCGCCTGCATCGCCTGCAAGCTTACCACCCTGGATAGCTGCACCGATCGCTACACACTCATCCGGGTTCAGAGTCTTGCTCGGCTCATGTCCGGTCAGTGCCTTTACCTTATCCTGAACAGCCGGGATACGGGTAGATCCGCCGACAAGCAGTACCTTGCTCAGCTCAGAAGCGGTGATGCCTGCATCTCTCAGAGCGTTCTGTACCGGGATAGCGGTTCTCTCTACCAGGTCATGAGTCAGCTCGTCGAATTTTGCTCTGGTCAGGTTCATATCAAAGTGCTTCGGTCCATCTGCGGTTGCAGTGATGAACGGAAGGTTAATGTTGGTGGTAGTTGCGCTGGAAAGCTCTTTCTTTGCCTTCTCAGCAGCCTCTCTCAGTCTCTGCAGAGCCATCTTGTCAACAGAAAGGTCTACACCCTCTGCCTTCTTGAACTCAGCGATCATGTACTCAGTGATTCTCTGGTCGAAATCATCACCACCCAGACGGTTGTCACCGTTGGTTGCAAGTACTTCGATAACGCCGTCACCGATCTCGATGATGGAAACATCGAAGGTACCGCCGCCGAGGTCGTATACCATGATCTTCTGCTCGTTCTCATTGTCCAGACCATAAGCAAGTGCTGCTGCGGTCGGCTCGTTGATGATACGCTTTACATCCAGACCTGCGATTCTTCCTGCGTCCTTGGTTGCCTGTCGCTGTGCGTCATTGAAGTATGCCGGAACTGTGATAACAGCCTCGCTTACCTTCTCGCCAAGGTAGTTCTCAGCGTCTGCCTTCAGTTTCTGAAGGATCATTGCGGAGATCTCCTGCGGAGTGTACTTTTTCTCATCTACAGTTACCTTATAATCGGTACCCATATGTCTCTTAATGGAAGAGATGGTCTTGTCTGCATTGGTAACAGCCTGACGCTTTGCCGGCTCACCTACCAGACGCTCTCCGCTCTTGGAGAATGCTACTACAGACGGTGTGGTTCTTGCACCTTCTGTATTTGTAACTACGGTCGGTTTTCCACCTTCCATAACTGCTACGCAGCTGTTTGTTGTACCTAAGTCAATACCAATAATCTTACTCATTGTTCATTCCTCCTGTGTCTGCGGTTTTCTTTTCTGTATTCCGGTCTTTCTTTTTACTGACCGGCTCTTTTCATCTCAGATGAGATGACTAATTGGCAACCTTTACCATACTGTGGCGGACCACCTGATCCTTGAAGAGGTATCCCTTGAGGAATTCCTCAACCACAACGTTCTCTCCTGCTTCTTCATCCTCTACATGCATCACTGCATTGTGGAAATCCGGATTGAACTCTGTGCCGACTGCTTCGATCGGTTTTACTTCCAGCTTTGTGAACATATCCATCATCTGCTGATAGACCTTGATCATGCCGGCTGCAAACGGTTCTGCTTTCTGCTCTTCAGAGAGTCCTGCAAATCCTCGCTCGAAGTTATCGACGATCGGGAGCAGCTGCTCGATCACATTTTTGGATCCGAGTTCGAACATTCCGGCCTTCTCCTTTTCGGAACGCTTGCGGAAGTTTTCAAACTCAGCCATCTGACGCTTTACGCGGTCTGTGAGCTCCTCGATCTGCTGGTCTTTCTTATCCTTTTTTTCTTTTCGGTGCTCTTTCTCTTCTTTCTGGGCGGCACCGTCAGCCTCAGCCTCCTTCTGCTCAGCTTCAGAAACCGGTGTCTCTGACTCTTCGGCAGCTGTCTGGGCCGCCTGCTCCATTTCTTCCGGAGTCAGCTCCTGGTTCTTCGTATCTTCCAAATCTATTACCACCTTTCTCTATCTTACATCATTTCCCTGCGCATCATCGAACATCGCATCCAGCTGTGACTTCAGACTCTTCAGTGAATCCATCGCCTTCTGGTAATCCATACGCTTCGGTCCGACGATACCGATCGTTCCCCTCACTCCGGATCCGAGATCGTATACTGCAGTGACTACGCTGCAGTCCTTCATGGTCTGGATCGGGGACTCATTTCCGATATAAACCTGAATTCCGGTGTTCTCGTCGTTATTTTCGCTTGTCTCACTGATAAACTGTGCGAGCTCCTGCTTTCCCTCAAATGCTCTGATCAGCTCACTGGCCTTGCCGCTGTCGGAAAGCTCCGGATACTTGAAGATGTTGGTTGCTCCGCTGGTGTAGATCTCCAGCTCCTCATCATTCTGAATCGACTCTGCGACCGTATCAAGTACTTTGCTGATGACCTCGCTGTGAATGCCCGCCTGCTCCTTCAGTCTTGCGATCAGACCAAGGTTGATCTCCTCGATCGCCATACCGTTCAGACTGGTATTCAGCAGGATATTCAGCTTCAGTACCATCTCCTGATCAAGTCCGTGATCCATATTCAGGATCTTGTTCTTTACTATATTTGCCTCTGAAACAACTACCGCCAGCAGCTGATCCTCACTCAGGATCGAGAGCTGTATGAACTTGAGCTTGGTACGGTGATATACCGGTGCGGAAATCATGGTCGCATAATTCGTATCCTTTGCAAGAACCTGAACAACGCTTTTGAGCATTGCTTCCATGCGATCCTGTTTCTGAATCAGCAGCTCTGTCATCTCTTTTGCTTCCTGATCCTTTTCCTGCATCAGCTGATCAACATACAGCCGATATCCCGCATCCGATGGGATTCTTCCTGCGGAGGTATGCGGCTGGATAATCAGCCCCATCTCTTCCAGATCGGCCATCTCATTGCGGATCGTTGCTGAGCTGAGATTCAGGTCTGCGTATTTCGAAATCGTTCTGGATCCTACCGGCTCTCCGGTCTCCAGATAAGTTTTAATGATAGCGTTAAATATTTTCCATTTTCTATCATCCAAACGCATCCTTACCTCTCCTTTCTTTCTTCTGTTAGCACTCGACCAAGAAGAGTGCTAACATCTACAGTCATAAAGATAGCACCGCCCTCTTCAAATGTCAACACCTTTTTTAAAGAAAGCTTCTTTTCTTGACTTTTTTATCAAGTATGATAGACTGAAAACATCAAAAAGCAGGTGTTTACCTATTATAATATCATCGTAAAGATACGCACCATGCGGTAAGAGGGAAAGGGAAATCTTATGAAACTTCCAAATTATTTAACGGTATTTTTCTCTGTACTGATGATCATCGCACTGCTCGGACTCGCCGGACTGGTAACCTATTCCACCGTCGATGATTCCAATGCACTGAAGCAGCAGGTCAATGAGGTGATCCACCTTGACGAGATTCTGCCGGTTGAATGGACCTAAGCAGGCAAACAACAAAAAAGACATCAAAAAAAGAATCCTCTACACACTGTGACCAGCCAGTGTCTAGGGGATTCTTTTTGCTGTTTTTTTGTTTTGGATTATTCTGTGGATCAGATCAGGTAGATATAACCAAGTAAGGTTCTGCCCTCTGCCCAGTTGTAAATGCTCTGGTACTTAAATACGATACTGGAAGCTGACGGTCTCTGGGTGGTCACGCTGTAACCGGACTCGGATACGTACGGTACTCCATTGATGATATCCTCTACAACGGCGATATGTGCGCTTCCGTCAGATCCATAAGAAAATACTGCAAGTGCTCCAACCTTTGCTGTGGAGCCATACTGGAATACTCCTTTGCTTGCATTCATGTTGAAGATACCTACCGGGTCACCGCCGAAGATACTCTGTACCTTGCTGACGCTTCCGCCGGCTGTTGCAGCGATCTCCATTGCACGTCCGCATGCATACCAGGTGCAGTTTCCTTTTACATAGTAGGAACCGCTGAAGGCTTTGCCTGTCGGTGCAAGGCTGTTGTACTTGGCATAGATATTATAATTCTTATTATAATAGTACGGGTTGCTGCTGTCCGGTCTTGCGGTTCTCTTGACAAATCTTGCAGATGTTCCTGCATTGCTGTCTGTGTTCAGATAGGAGCCGTTTCCTGAGCTTCCTGATCCGGAACCGGTAGAACCTGCAGATACATTGTTTGAGGAAGAGCTGGTAACTACGTTGATCGTACGATAGATCAGTGTTGTGCTCGTTCCTGCGCTGTCCTCAGCGATCAGCTGGAAGGTATAGGTACCATTGGACAGTCCGTCGAACTTCATTGCTGAGTCGAGTTTGGAATTTGCCAGGTTGTATCTGTTGCGCTTTACCTTTACGGTCTTCTTGTAAACAGTTGCCTTGTTTACATTTAAGATCTTTGCTGTGATCTTCTTCAGTTTGTAGGAGGAAGAGATCGTTCCGCCGATCGAATAAGAACTGCCGGCCTTCAGAGTGACATCGGCACTCGGTACCGGATTGTCGATCTTGATCTCACTGGTCTTTCCTACGGTAAATCTGCTGTTGATAATGTGTTTCTTCTTTCCTTTGCTGTCGATCGCAAGAACCTTGTAGTAATAGGTGCCTGCCGGAAGTCTGTCAAAGGAAATGTAGTTGTCTGCCATGGACAGATCATATGTCTTGCTGTTCGGATATGCGATATATCTCTGCAGACATCTTGTGTCTGTAGAATCATAGATCGTAACCCTTACTTCCTTCAGTTTTTTCTTTGCTTTGATCGTGCCGTCCAGCCGGAAACTGGAACCCACTGTCATGGTTGTTGGCTTGCTTGCTCCGCTAACGGAAAATCTTGCTGCATGCGCCTGTACGGGCATAGACAAAAGCATTACAAAGAAAAACAACATCAGGAATTTCTTTTTAAGATTCATCATCTTCTCCTTTATTATGCATCAAGTGTAACATAGGGCTCTAAACCAAAACACTGTATACACTATACTATATTTCATTAAGGATTGCAATCTTTTTAATAATTGTTACATAATTTTGTAAAAAATGACTAAGACTGTATTAAGGAAAGAATGATATAATCCGCAAAATCAAGCCCTTTTTCTGTCAATTTCAGCGTTTCTTGTGTAGATTCCAGCAGGTTTTCCGCGCAAAATCTTTGAATTACAGCACCATACCTGTCATTTATATCTATGCCGAATTCTGTAATAAATTCTTTTTTGGAGATTCCGGCGGTCAGTCGAAGCCCCAGCATCAGGGTCTCTTCTATCTGGTCTTCGCGTGTCAGCTCCTCTGTTTCCCCTGTCTGCAGCGGATCTTTGAGGTAGGCTTCCAGCGATTCCGTATTTGCAAATCTGTACTCTTTGATCAGCGACGATGCACCGAGACCGAAACCGCGGTAGGGAATCCGCTTCCAGTAGCCCAGATTGTGTCGGCACTCCCGTCCTTCTTTTGCATAATTGGAGATCTCGTAGCGATGGTAGCCGTACTCTGCAAGGATCTTTTCCGTCAGAGCATACATTTCACGCTCCACTTCCTCCGACGGCAGCAGTTTAGGCTGTTCTCCCTCTTCGCGCAGTCTGGCATCCTCGTGGTACTCCTCATAAAACGGCGTCCCCTCCTCAATGATCAGACTGTAGGCAGAGATATGTTCCGGAGAAAGAGCTGCGATCCTGCGCAGGCTCTCCTCCCAGGATGCCGCGCTCTGTCCGGGCAGTGCAGACATCAGATCCACGTTCACATTCGTAAATCCTGCCGTTCTGACCTTTTGATAGGTGTCAAGAAACTCCTCCCAGGTATGGATCCTTCCAAGCAGAGAGAGTTCCTCATTGTGTACAGACTGAAGCCCCAGACTCAGCCGGCTGATTCCCGCTTCTTTATATATATGCAGCTTTTCCTCATCCAGCGTTCCTGGATTCGCCTCCATGCTGATCTCCGCATCCTCTGCGAGGACAAATTTCTCCCGAATCAGCTGCAGGACCTCTGCCAGATATTCTGCCGGCACCGCCGACGGCGTTCCTCCACCGAAAAAGACGCTTCGGATCTCACAGCCTTCTCCGTCAAAGCCTGTGATCTCTTTTTTCAATGCCGAAAAATAGCGGTCATACAGCATCGCTGCATCACCGCTGTCTTTCCCCCGCACTGCAAAGGATAAAAAGTCGCAGTAGCGGCACTTCCTTATGCAGAACGGGATATGGATATATAATTCCAGTTGTTTTTCAGATCTCAAATGTGATTTCATCCTTTAA
Source organism: Eubacteriales bacterium (assembly GCA_030527715.1). Classification (GTDB taxonomy): domain Bacteria; phylum Bacillota; class Clostridia; order Lachnospirales; family Lachnospiraceae; genus Marvinbryantia. The sequence continues at coordinate 17,099 of JAUNAF010000014.1, read as the reverse complement.
TTTTCATCCAGCTTCAGGACACTCATAAAGGCCTTCTGCGGAATTTCTACGTTTCCGACCTGACGCATGCGCTTCTTTCCTTCTTTCTGCTTCTCCAGCAGCTTCTTCTTTCGGGAAATATCGCCGCCGTAGCACTTTGCAAGGACATCCTTGCGCATCGCCTTTACCGTCTCTCTCGCAATGATCTTGCTTCCGATCGCTGCCTGGATCGGGATCTCAAACAGCTGACGCGGGATCTCCTCTTTCAGCTTCTCGCACATCTTTCTTCCGCGCTCATAGGCGGTCTCCGCATGCACAATAAAGGAAAGCGCATCGACTTCCTCGCGGTTTACCAGGATATCCAGCTTCACCAGCTCAGATCTCTGATAACCCTTCATCTCATAGTCGAAGGATGCATAACCTCTGGAACGGGACTTTAAGGCATCGAAGAAGTCATAGATGATCTCATTCAGCGGCAGATCATACTTCAGCAGTGCTCTGGTCTCTTCCATATATTCCATGCCGAGGTAGGTTCCTCTTCGCTCCTCACAGAGCTGCATGATCGCACCGATGAACTCTGTCGTCACCATGATCTCAGCTGCAACGATCGGCTCCTCCATATATTCGATCTCAGACGCATCCGGCAGGTTCGTCGGGTTGGTCAGATCGATCACTTCGCCATTGGTCTTGTGCACCTTGTAGATAACACTCGGTGCGGTCGTTACCAGATCCAGGTTGTACTCACGCTCCAGACGCTCCTGTATGATCTCCAGATGCAGCAGTCCGAGAAATCCGCAGCGGAAACCGAAGCCGAGGGCGATCGAAGTCTCCGGCTCAAACTGAAGCGCTGCATCGTTCAGCTGCAGCTTTTCCAGCGCATCTCGCAGATCCGGGTACTTTGCACCGTCTGCAGGATACAGACCACAGTAGACCATCGGATTTACCTTCTTATATCCCGGAAGCGGCTCAGCACACGGGTTGGACGTATCGGTCACGGTATCACCCACACGGGTCTCCTTGACATTCTTCAGGCTGGCGGTAATGTAGCCGACCATGCCAGCAGAGAGCTCCTCGCACGGAATGAACTGACCCGCACCGAAATAGCCGACCTCGACAACCTCTGCCTTTGCGCCGGTCGCCATCATCGTGATCGGTGTGCCCTTGCGCACACTGCCTTCCTTGATACGGCAGAAAACGATGACGCCCTTGTAGGAATCATACACGGAATCAAAGATCAGTGCCTGCAGAGGTGCCGTCGGATCTCCGCCCGGCGCCGGGATCTTTTTCACGATCTGCTCAAGCACCTGCTCTACATTCAGACCGGTCTTCGCTGAGATCTGCGGAGCATCCTCCGCCTCGATGCCGATGACATCCTCGATCTCACTGATGACGCGTGCCGGATCTGCACTCGGCAGATCGATCTTGTTGATGACCGGCATGACATCCAGATCATGATCCAGTGCAAGATAAACATTTGCCAGAGTCTGTGCCTCGATACCCTGTGCTGCATCCACGACAAGGATCGCTCCGTCACAGGCGGCCAGACTTCTGGAGACCTCATAGTTAAAGTCCACATGTCCCGGGGTGTCGATCAGGTTGAAGATATACTCCTCCCCGTCATCTGCTTTATATACGATACGCACCGTCTGTGCCTTGATCGTGATGCCTCGCTCTCGCTCCAGCTCCATATTGTCCAGCACCTGTGCCTGCATCTCACGGCTGGTCAGTAGACCGGTCATCTCAATAATACGGTCTGCCAGTGTAGATTTACCGTGATCGATGTGTGCAATGATGCAGAAATTTCTGATTTTACTCTGATCTATCGCTGCCAAGTAACTATCCTCCCAATAGATTTCTTTCTGATTACTGATATTGTATTCTAGCATAAAACATATTTTTTTGTCCAGCGCATAAGTGGATCGACCGAAAACAGGATACAGGTAATTATTACCGAAAGACCTGTGGTGCAACAATTCATAAAAAGTCGATTTTTCTTATTGACATCTACCATTAGTTGCTCTAAAATGTGAGAGTATGTTTATGTTAGAACGTCCGTGTCCGAGTTTAACATAACGGGATAAAGATAACAGAATCGATATGGAGGTGTCAAGAATTGGCAAATATTAAGTCTGCAAAGAAGCGTATCTTAGTAAACAGAACAAAGGCTGAGCGTAACAAAGCGATCAAGTCCAGCGTAAAGACAGCAATCAAGAAGGTTGAGGCTGCTGTTGCTGCAAAGGATAAAGAGGCTGCTGCTGCTGCTCTTTTAAGTGCTACATCCACCATTGATAAGGCTGCTACCAAGGGTGTGTACCACAAGAATACTGCTTCCAGAAAAGTTGCACGTCTGGCAAAGCTTGTAAATACTCTCTAAGATAGAGACGCTATAGATATATAAAAAGACCACCGGCCCGTCATCCGGTGGTCTTTTTTTCTTCTCTGCTTCCCATCACAAGCAGCAGTTCCACTGCCATACGGTCATTCATCCGACCGGTCTTCACTGCTTCCTCCAGGGTGATCGCCCGTTCCACAAGCTCCCTGAGTCTCTCCTGCGAAAAATGCCGTTCCTGCTTCTGATAATTTCTCACGATGAATGGAGCGATCCCGCATCTGGATGCGATCGTATTCACATCGTATCCCTGTCCGCGCAGCTCCTTCACCTGCATCAGCAGGTTCAGCTGCCTGGTGATCAGATAGAGGATCCTCATCGGCGGCTCTTTCAGCAGCACCAGATCATAGTACATATCGAGCGCATCCCGCTGCCGTTTCTCTGCCATCGCATCGAGCATCTTAAAGATCTTCCCCTCGGTATGTGTCGTACAGATCTCTTCCACATCTTCTGAGGTGATCACTTCCCGTCCCATCGTATAGCACAGCAGCTTTTCCAGTTCAGACTGGATATGCAGCATGTCCGTTCCTGTTTTTTCCAGAAACAGTGTCATCGTATTTCTCGTGATTTTCTTATCTTCCCGCTTCAGTTCTCCCAGGATCCAGCGGATCAGGGTATCCTCATTCTGCGTGGTAAACTCTACTATGCGGCCGTACTTTTTCACTGCCTTGTAGAGCTTTCCTCTCTTGTCAGCCTCATCCTCCACAAAGACGATCACCGTAGTCGGCGGGATCTGCTCCAGATAGGCTGCCAGCTCAGCCGGCGAGGATTTGAAAAACTCACTGTTCTCGATCAGAATCACGCGGTATTCCGCAAAAAACGGAAGGGTCTCCGCCTGGTCTATCAGAGCAGGTACAGAGATCCCCTTTCCTTCGTATCGATTCAGATTTATGGAGTTTTCCTCGTCAAGCAGCGCCGCCAGCAGTTTCTGACGGTACTGCTTCTTCAGATATGCCTCCTCTCCGCAGAGCAGGTAGACATTCATAAACTTGTGATTTCGTATATCTTCTATCAGTTGCTTCATCGCGTTGTCCTTACCAGAAAACTGTTCTGCGGGGTCGCCAGATAGAAGGTCTCTCCGTTATGCAGGTGATAGACCCGATTCGGAGGAAGCTTCTGGTCTCTTCCCACAAAGGTTCCATAGCTTGAGCCATAATCGACAATATAGAGCTCTCCATCCTTCTGACGCAGTTCGCAGTGAATACTGCTGATCCCAGGCGCATTTGCCGGATAAACCAGATGACACTTTGCAGGACTTCTGCCGAGCACCAGTGTCCGCTGAATGGTAAAGCTTTTATTTTCATAATAGCCGCGCAGTCCGATGATCGTCGGCATCTCAGCCATCACCGGAGCGATCGTCTGACCGCTCTCCAACGCCTGCTGCATCGCCATATTCGCCGCCGGCTGCGGTTTTGACTGCTTTGACTGATTCGGCTGTGCCGCGCTGCCCGTCTTCTTAGCAGGTTCCGTCTTCTTTTTCTTTCGCTTCAGAAGAACAACAACGGCCGCTGCCGCCGCTGCCAAAGGAATCAGCAGGATCAAGAGGATCAGATCCGAGGACTCCTCTTCCGGAATCTCTGTTTTCCCGTCCGCAGGCGGAGTATTTTCCGACTTTGGTGCCTCCGAACTCTTTCCCTCTGCCGGCATCTCCGCTGAAGGCTCCTCCGACAGATCGTCTACGACATCATAAGCTACTCCCAGACGATCAAGCGCATCGGTCACATAATCGATATGCGTGACCAGGCCGAAGTAATTTCCTCCCTGGGAATCCGCAGTGATCGCCTCATTGACTCCGATGACATAGCCTTCGGTGGTGACCGACGGTCCTCCGGAATTGCCGTGATTGATATCTGCATCGATCTGATAGTAGCTCACACCCTCGGATACGAGATTCTTTCTCGTGATACTTCCCGATGTGATCGTCTGATCTCCGATCTCTGATGCCAGATCATTTTCATAATAGTAGGAATCTGAGATGTCATCTGAGACTCCCGGATAGCCGAGTGCAAATACCTGCATCGTCGGCTCCACATACTCGCTCTTCAGAAGCGGCAGTGCCACTCTTCCGCTGACCTTGCTCTCTGCCTGGATCACGGCGATGTCGGTCTTCTCATCTGCATACAGGATCTTGGCTGAATAGAGGTTATCATTCAGAGACGGTCCGGTCGCGATGCAGAGTCCCTCATACGGTGTACTGCTGCCGCGCTCCTGCACCACATGAAAGCAGGTGACGAACACATCGGTCTCCTCACCGGCCTTTCCCACACCGAACGCAGATCCCAGACATTCCACGTTTGCAATTCTCACCACACCGTTTCTGGCTGCGAGAACCTCCTTATTGCTGCCGGATGCAGCCAAGGCCGAACATCCGAAAAGCAGGACCGCGATCAGCATAACACTGAAAAACAGCCATTTTTTTCTATCCCTAATCCCCCATAAATACATCTCTCATTCTCCGATCTCTGTCAAAGCAGTCTGTATCTTCAGTGTATCATACTGCCTCTTTTTTTACAATCATCTGTCGTCTGTGATATACTCTCAGACACACAAAAGAACATGCCGCAAGCAGCAGCAGGATCATCAGTGCACAGTGCATGAAAAATGCATCCGGCAGGATCAGGATGACCGGATCCGTCGACGGATCGAACAGCCAGTAATCATTCTGAAATACCAGTTCATGGAAGGTGACAAAGACCCATTCCCAGTTCACAGCGATCAGCGCTGCCAGTATCAGCGGGACCAGAATCGAGCAGACAGCCGTCCCCTTTAGAAAACGGTACTCTCCGCGCCGGATACAGATGCCCCCTCCGATCAGAAACAGCAGTCCTGTCACAGGCAGCAGAAACAGAAATCTCTGAAAGATCACCTTTACCTCCGCGAAATGGATCTCTGCCTCCTCAGACATCGGAAAGGTCGGAAAGGTCAGTTTTTTCTCCCACGGATAGAGATTGTAATCGATCAGCGTGTCATAGTTCTCTCGGATCTCCTGTCCGGAAAACCCGGTATCCTCCTCGATCTTCAGCAGGTCGATATCCAGGTAATAGAGCGGGCGAAATGCCAGCGTGACTGTCACAGACAGTGTCAGAAAAAACAGTACTCCGCACAGGATCAGTCCCGCCTCACGGAGTTTACGCAAAGTATGTCTCCATTACTTCCAGAGTCTTTGCCAGCTCTTCCTCTCTTCTGTGTGCGGTTCCGAGGAACATTGCCTCAAACTGAGACGGAGCCAGATAGATGCCCTGATGCAGCATATGCTTAAAATATTCTGCGTAGGCAGCGGTATCGGAGGTTTTTGCGGTAGCATAGTCTACGACCTTCTGCTCGGTAAAGAACAGACAACCCAGAGAACCGATGTGGTTCAGGCAGTGCGGCACGCCTTTGCGTGTGAGCATTCCTTCCATCTCACCGAAGAACCAGTCCGCGGTCGCATTCAGCTTCTCATACAGGTCCGGTGTCTCACTCAGCAGATGCAGCTGTGTCAGACCGGCTGCCATGGCCACCGGATTTCCGCTCAAGGTACCTGCCTGATAGACACTGCCGAGCGGTGCGACCATTTCCATGATCTCTTTTCTTCCGCCGTAGGCTCCGACCGGCATTCCTCCGCCGATGATCTTGCCAAAGGTGGTCAGATCCGGAGTTACCTGAAAATATCCCTGTGCTCCGGTAAGACTCATACGGAAGCCGGTGATGACCTCATCAAAGATCAGAAGACTGCCATACTGATCGCAGATGGCGCGCAGGCCTTCCAGAAATCCCTTCTGCGGTGCGACCACACCCATGTTTGCCGCTACCGGTTCCACGATGATCGCTGCGATCTCCTCCCCGCAGCTCTCAAAGAGTGCGCGGACACTGTCCAGATCATTGTAGTCTGCCAGCAGAGTATCCTGCGTACATCCCTCCGGCACGCCCGCACTGTCAGGTCTGCCCGCGGTCATGACACCGGAACCAGCCTTTACGAGCATGGCATCGGTATGTCCGTGATAGCATCCCATAAATTTCACGATCTTATTTCTGCCTGTGAATCCTCTCGCTGCACGGATCGCACTCATGACAGCCTCTGTTCCGGAGTTTACCATACGGACCATCTCGATCGACGGCACAAGTTCACACACAAGCTTTGCCATCTCCACCTCAAGCTCAGTGGCTGCGCCAAAGCTCAGTCCCTTGGCTGCGGTCTCCAGCACACTCTTTAATACTGCCGGATGATTGTGTCCGAGCACCATCGGTCCCCAGGAACCTACAAAATCAATATAAGTATTGCCGTCTGCATCTGTGATCGTCGCACCCTCTGCACGCTCGATAAATCTCGGAGATTCTGTCACATTTGCAAATGCACGCACCGGACTGTTCACTCCGCCCGGCATCCATTTTACAGCCTCACGAAAAAGCTCTTCTGATCTGCTCATTATCCAATATACCCCTCTCTGATTAACTCTGCGATTTCCTTTGCAAAATAGGTCAGATAGATATCTGCGCCTGCGCGGTAGACAGCCACTGCCATCTCTGCAATGATTCTCTTCTCATCGATCCAGCCCATCTTTGCCGCAGCCTTCACCATCGCATACTCTCCGCTGACGCTGTAGGCAGCGATCGGAGTATTTACCGCCTCTTTTACCTTCGTCACCATATCCAGATAGGACATTGCAGGCTTGACCATGATGATGTCAGCGCCCTCTTCCTCGTCCAGAATAGCCTCTTTCACGCCCTCACGCGCATTATGGAAGTCCATCTGATAGGTCTTGCGGTCACCGAAGGACGGTGCGGAACCTGCTGCATCACGGAACGGTCCGTAAAATGCAGATGCATACTTCACTGCATAGGACATGATCGGAACCTTGGTAAATCCGGCCTCATCCAGAGCCGCGCGGATCGCTGCAACTCTTCCGTCCATCATATCGGACGGAGCTACCATATCCGCGCCTGCCTTTGCATGGGAAACTGCAGTCTTCGCAAGCAGCTTGAGCGTCTCATCATTCTCCACATCATGATCACAGAGTACGCCGCAGTGTCCATGAGAAGTATATTCGCACATGCAGACATCCGTGATCAGATACATCTGCGGATAATGCTCCTTCGCATAGCGAAGCGCTCTCTGTACGATGCCGTCCTCTGCATAGGCCTGGCTTCCGACTTCATCCTTCACCTTCGGAATACCGAAGAGCATCACAGAAGTCACACCTGCTGCGAGCAGCTCCTCCAGACATTCTCCCATTCGATCCACACTGTAACGATACTGTCCTTCCATGGAAGGAATCTCCTCACAGATATTCTCTCCCTCGATCACAAACATCGGGTAGATCAGAGAGTGCACATCCACACGTGTCTCTCTTACCAGTCTTCTGACATTCTCACTGCCGCGCAGTCTTCTCGGTCGCTTTATCATTTTTTTGTCCCGCCTTTCCTGATCATTCTTCTTACAGCATTACTTCACTGAAATTTCCGCTATTTTTTCTACTACAGAGTCCATCGTTGCCTTGTCAGACACGATCGTCTTCATACCAAGCGCAGCTGCAGCTGCCTGTGTCTGTCTGCCGATGCAGACTGCAGTGATCTTTGTATAATCCAGCTCACCTGCCGCCTCTGCAAAACCTTTCACGGTGGAAGCACTGGTAAATACTGCATAATCCAGTTCTCCCTGCTCTGTCATACGCTTCAGATCGAGCAGCTCATTCTTCTCATATACGGTATCGTAGATCGGAAGATCTGTCACACTCGTTCCGTCTACGGATAAAAGTTCCTCCACCAGCTTTGGATTTCCGATCCGCGCACGCGGAATCAGGATCTTTTCCGTACCGTTCAGTCTTTCCTTCAGTGCCTTTCCGAGCGCCTCGCCGTAGTACTCCTCCGGCATCAGATCCTCGTAAAGACCGAATTTTCGCAGCTCTTTGGCTGTGCCTTCCCCGATCACGGCAAACTTTGCCTGATACATCGTTCTCACGTCGATCTTCTCGCTGCGAAGCAGATCAAAGAATACTCTCACACCGGTCGGACTGGTAAATACCAGCCACTGATACTTGGAAAGCTGATGCAGCGCTGTTTTCAGTTCCTCCTTCACCTCGCATGGCTCGATCCGAATCGCCGGAAGCTCCAGTACCTCCGCTCCCTGTTTTCTCAGGCGTTCCGCCATGCCGGAGATCAGTTCCTTCGGTCTGGTCACCAGGATGCGCTTTCCAAACAGCGGAAGCTTCTCATACCAGGCAAACTCTTCTGAGAGCGCACAGACTTTGCCGACCACGATGATCGCCGGGGTCGGAATCTTTGTCTCTGCAGCCTTTGCACTCAGCTCTCCCAGCGGTGCACAGAGACGCTGCTGTCTCGCTGTGGTTCCCCGAGAAAGCACTGCCGCCGGAGTCGCCGGATCCATGCCTGCCTCCAGCAGTCCGCTGCAGATATCTGCCAGTGCAGCAATACCCATCAGAAATACCAGGGTACCCTTCGTGTTTACCAGCGCTTCAAAATCAATATCGTAGGAGGCACCTGCTCTCTTATGTCCTGTAATAATGTGCAGGGAAGAACAGTAATCCCGATGTGTCACAGGGATACCGTTATATGCTGGTACGGAAAGTGCAGATGTCACTCCCGGCACGACCTCATACGGAATCTCATTGGCTGTCAGAAGCTCCAGCTCCTCACCGCCTCTTCCAAAAAGGAAAGGATCTCCGCCCTTCAAGCGAACGACACAGTTTCCTGCCTTCGCCTCCTCTACCAGCAGACGGCTGATCTCCTCCTGAGGCATCGTGTGATTGCTGGAACGCTTACCGACATTGATCTTTCTGGCCTCTCTCGGAATCAGATTCATGATTCCCGGTCCGACCAGTGCATCGTACACCACAACATCCGCGAGCTTCAGAACTGCCTCTCCCTTACGTGTAAAAAGACCAGGATCGGATGGTCCTGCTCCTACCAGATATACTTTTCCTGTCCTGTTTTCGCTCAAAACTGTTCCTGCCTTTCCTCAGATCCTGCCGCATCCTCTCCGGCTTTTTTCTGATACTTCATGCTCAGCTGCTCTGCAAGGCGGCGTCCAAGCTCCTCGGCATCTGCCCTGTTTCCTCTCAGGCTGCCCGTACAGAATCCGTCTGTCTCCTCATCATAATATAAACCGCGAAGCAGCAGCTCCTCTCCATCGATCTCGGCATGTGCTGCCACCGGAGAACTGCAGCCTCCGTCCAGTATCTTTACAAAGGAACGCTCCGCCGCTGCCGCATCCGCAGCCTCCGCTGAATGGAACGCTTCCAGATATTCATAGGTCAGATCATCTCTTCCCTGAAGACCCAGGATTCCCTGTCCTGCAGCCGGGATCATCTCATCTACTGTAAAATAACGGCTGATCCTCTCTGTCAGTCCCAGTCTTTTCAGACCTGCCGCCGCAAGGATCAGCGCACTGTACTGTCCGCTGTCCAGCTTTGCGAGTCTGGTCTGCACATTTCCTCTGACCGGTGCAAAGGATGCCTGCGGGTACAGCTTTTTCAGCTGAAGTACGCGTCTTCTGCTCGCACAGCCGATCGGCAGAGAGAAATCGATCTCGGATGCTCCCTCGGGAAGCACCAGAACATCTCTCGGATCCTCTCGTTTTGAGAAGGCTACCAGCGGAAGCTGTTCTTTCACTTCCATCGGCATATCCTTCAGACTGTGCACGGAGAGATCTGTACGCTTCTCCAGAAGTGCGCGGTCCAGCTCCTTCACAAACAGTCCCTTTCCGCCGATCTGATCCAGTGTTCTGTCCAGGATCTTATCGCCGGTCGTCTTCATAGTCAGGATCTCCACCTCAAGCTCCGGGGAAGACTCCCGAATCGCAGCCTGCACCATCTCTGACTGAATCACAGCCAGGCGGCTCTCCCTGCTGCCGATGATCACTTTCTTTTTCATTGTCATTTTTTCTCATCCTCCGCTTCTGCACTGAAGACCTGCTTCAGAGCCTCCACACATTCACGGAAGGTGTGGTCACTTACATTTCCCTTCAGGCCGAAAATCAGCTTGTTGATCACCTTGTCAGAGGCTCTTCGCGCACTGTTTTCCAGCTGCTGCGCAGCCTTTAAGACATTCTCATCCTCGCAGAGACGCTCCAGCTGTCTCGCCTGTTTCTGCATCCTGAGGTAGAAATCCTCCGCTGCGTTTTTCTTGATCACGCCGATCTGCTCGATCAGATCTCTGCCCTCATACCAGTCAAAGAACTCCTCCATATGCTCATCGAGGATCAGATACGCTGCTGCGATGCTTCTGCGCACCTGTTCGCTCTGCCCTGAGATCTGGAAATGATCTACGTCAAACAGCGTCACATCCGGAAGTTCTGCGACCGCCGGATCGATATCACGCGGAACTGCAAGGTCGATCAGCACCAGAGACGGCTTTCTGTCCGCCCCCGAAAGCATCTCCGCATTCAGAGTATAATTCGGACTGGCCGTAGCACTGACTACAAAATCGCACTCCGGAAGCAGACTCAGACGCTCACTGTAATCAATACGGCTGCATCCTCTCGGGATCTCAACGTGACCGCTGCGGTACTGACGAACCGTCACCGTGACGAGAGCTCCCTCAGAGACCAGTACATTGGCGGAAAGCTTTCCCATCTCTCCGTTGCCGATCACCATACAGCGCTTACCCGAAAAGTTATATCCCTCCTGCTTCATGCTCGCAACGGCATGATGGATCACGGAGACATCGCTTCCGCTGATATTGACCTCTGTCTTGACTTTTTTTGCGGCAGTCACAGCCATGCGGAACAGCACTTCCAGCACATGATCCGTACAGTAGACATCTCTCGAAAATGCCAGCGCATCCTTTACCTGTGTGATGATCTGATCTTCCCCGAGGATCCTCGACTCCAGCCCGCAGGCAAGGGAGAACAGATGCTCCACTGCTGCATGATCCTTTCTTCTGACTGCATAGCTCTCATAGTTTTCTGCTGCAACCTGCTTTTCTCTGCAGAGGAGCTCCAGCAGATCCGGCGCCTCCTCTGATTCTTCCTCCGTACTGACCCATATCTCCAGACGATTGCAGGTAGAGAGAATGATCACTCCCCCTATGCCCGGCAGCTCCTTCCAGCAGGGCATCGTCTCCGCCATATTCTTTTTGGTAAAAGAAAAGAGCTCGCGGACCGCAACCGGTGCCAATACATGGTCAATTCCCAGCATCTGAATACTCATAACAACCTTCTTCTCATTCCATTTCTCAAATTTTATCAATATGTGGTATATCCGTGCGCATTTTCATACGCAACGATGATATCTACATTCTGTATTTCATAGGTATTGAAGACCGATGCACGATAAGCTTCCGTAAAATCATCCGGTGCAATACTCGGGCTGTACCAGCTCTTTCCGCCAAAATAGGCAACCAGATCCGCGTTGCGGAAGATTCTTCCATGCCTTGCATAGATCTCATTTCGTGCAAGATAGACCTCATACTCTGAGAGCGCGTCCAGATCTGCTGAGGTCAGCAGTCTTGAATTGCTTTCCGGAAGCACATATTCCGAGGCAGCCGCCTGACCGGCAGGTGATACTGCACCGGCATTGCCGCCTCCTGTCGTAATCTCCTCCACAGAGTGATTGTTCTGCGACTCTCCAAGCGTTGAGAACGGTGTCTGGGAGGTCTCCTTGTTTGCCAGATCCGTATTTACCGGACTGTAAAAGCTGATCTTGCCGTAAGCCAGCTTTTCTCCCTGACCGTTCTCGCGGAAGCTTTTTACTTCTGAATAATCCGCCTCCGACACCTTTCTGACCATCAGCAGAAGCTCTCCAACCTCTGTCTGTGTCGAGATCCCCCGCACAAACAGTGCATCCGGATACAGACCGATGCTGTTGACTGCCTGATATGCAGGCGCAAGCTCCTCGTCTGTAAGCGCGCTGCCGTTGTACTCGATCGGTGTAAAATATTCGGAAAACGCATTTCCGTCATAGGAAACTGCCCGCACTCTCCAGTAACAGCCGTTTCCGTTATAGCGTATCGTCTCGCTGCTCTCACAGCAGAGCATTCTTCCGGCTTCACTGGCCTGCAGGAATACATCCACATAGCTGTCTTCCATATACAGGATATGCTCCATCAGTGTCTGCTGTGCCACACGCTGCAGCGTATTTCCCTGATGCTCGTAGACCTCGGCGATCAGATCATTCTGCTCATCCACTTTTTTGATGCGGATCGCGAGCAGCTCCTCCTGACCGTCCCCGTTCAGATCGGTCTCCTCCAGGCTCAGGAAGCCGTCATAGTACGTCGGGATCGGATAGCCCGCCTGATCGACATAGACCTCCTCCTGGTAATCAAAGATCTGATTGTCCTGCCCATAGGTATAAAACAGAGAACGGATCGATGCATCAGAAAGATCCTCGGCAGATACCCCCGCAGACGCTGCGGCTCCGAGGCAGGACAGGGTAAGGATCAGGGCTGCTGTGTGTTTTCTGTTCATAAGGGGTACCTCCTTTTCTCTATGCTAGTCTCTGCCGCCTGCCATATACAGCAGTGCATTGCAGATGCATGCAGCAATATTGCTGCCGCCTTTTCGTCCTCTCGCAACAATATACGGAACGTCGGTCTCCATGATCAGTTCCTTGCTCTGAACGACATTTACAAAGCCTACCGGAACGCCGATGATCAGCTCCGGTGAGATCTTCTTTTCCTCGATCAGCTCATAGAGACGCACGAGCGCTGTCGGAGCATTGCCGATCGCGAAGATCAGCGGGCGGTCCATCGCAGCCGCCTTGTCCATGCTTGCTGTCGCTCTGGTGCTCTTCTCTGCCTTTGCCTTCTCGGCCACATCCTCATCGGAAATAAAGCAGAATGCCTCTCCTCCGAACTTTGCCAGTGCCTTTTTATTGATCCCGGACTTTGCCATCTGGGTATCAGTCACGATGCAGGCTCCCTTTTTGAGAGCTGCGATCGCTTTTGCGACCACATCCTCTGAAAAGCAGAGGGAATCTGCATACTCAAAATCTGCACTGGTGTGAATGCAGCGCTTGATGATCGGAGCCAGATCCTCCGGAAGCTCACGTCCCAGCTCCTCACTGATGATCTCAAAGCTTCGTCTCTCGATCTCCATCGGCTGGACCTTTTCCAGTTCTATCTTCATATTCCTTCCTCCAGGATTTCATAAATCTTCTTCATATCCAGATGCTCTCTTAAGCCTGCAGCGAGCAGATCGTACTGCTGTTCCTTAAATTCCGCAAAATCCACGGAATGCAATTCTGAGACATCCAGTCCCTTTTTCCGTCCGAGTGCAGTCACGACCGCCTTTGTCATCTCGGCACAGTCAAAGATTCCATGGACATAAGTGCCGTAGACACTGCCGTAGGAAGCTCCGTCCGGCTTGCTGCCTCTCTTTGCCTCTCTGCGCTCCGGATGACTCTCCTCGGTCAGTCCGGTCAGAGATACCGCGCCTTCCTTCAAAGTGCTGACACCCATATGGATCTCATAGCCGGTGAAGGAGACACCGGAGAGATCTGATAAAGCTCCCTGTACCTCACCGAAGGTTCCGTGTACCCGGGTCCTGGTCTTCTCCGTCTCAAATACAGTCTCCATTGGCAGCAGACCGATGCCTGCGACCTCTCCCCCGCTCTCCGTGCCCTCCGGATCGCTGATGCGCTGGCCGAGCATCTGGTAGCCTCCGCAGATACCGAAGATCACAGTCCCCGCTGCCTCCGCCTTCTTGATCGCAGCCTCCAGACCGCTCTGTCTGAGCCAGAGCAGATCTGAGATCGTACTCTTGCTTCCCGGCAGCAGGATCATATCCGGTGTGCCAAGCTCCCGGACACTTCCGACATAGCGCAGTGAAACTCCGTCGATGGCCTCAAACGGATTAAAATCAGTAAAATTGGAGATACGCGGCAGACGGATCACAGCCAGATCGATGGCTGCCGCCTGGCGGTGCACCTCAAAACGGTCGGTCAGACTGTCCTCATCCTCCACCTGAACATTCAGATAAGGTGCCACTCCGACGACCGGAATGCCCGCACGTTCCTCGAGCATCTTTACTCCGGGATCCAGGATCGTCTTGTCTCCGCGGAATTTGTTGATGATCAGTCCCTTGACCATCTTTCGCTCCTCTTCCTCGAGCAGCATCACGGTGCCGATCAGCTGTGCAAATACCCCGCCGCGGTCGATATCACCGACCAGCAGCACCGGAGCCTTCGCGAGCTTTGCCATGCCCATATTTACGATATCATCCTGTTTCAGGTTGATCTCCGCCGGGCTGCCCGCACCTTCGATCACTATTATATCATACTTTTCCTCTAAACGATGAAATGCTTCCATAATATCCGGAATCAGTTTCTTTTTATAGGCAAAGTACTCTCTGGCCTTCATATTTCCGAGGACTTCACCGCAGACGATCACCTGTGATCCCACATCGGTCGTCGGCTTTAACAGAATCGGATTCATGTCTACGGAAGGGGCGATCCCGGCAGCCTCCGCCTGCATCACCTGGGCTCTTCCCATCTCAAGCCCGTCCTCCGTAATAAAGGAATTTAACGCCATATTCTGAGATTTGAACGGTGCCACACGGTAGCCGTCCTGTTTGAAGATACGGCAGAGTCCGGCCGTCAGCAGGCTCTTTCCCGCATTCGACATCGTTCCCTGCACCATAATCACCTTAGCCATAGCACTTGCCTCTCTTTATCTCTGATGATTTTTCCGGTAATACTGCTCTAGAACGCCAAGCAGTGCCGCATTTTCCTCCGGTCTGCGGACCGCGATCCGGTAGAAGCCCGCTTCCAGTCCGCGGTAATTGCTGCAGTCTCGCAGCAGAAATCCTTCTGCGGCGCAGCTCTCTCCGAGATCCTCAGGTCCCCGGAAAAAAATATAATTTGCTCTGGAATTATACACCTTCAGCCCAAATACACGAAGTTCCTGCTTCAAACGCTCCCGCTCCTCAAAGATCATGGCGCGGGCCTCCTCCACATAGGCTTCCTCTTTCAGTGCTGCACAGCCTGCTGCCTGCGCAGGGATCGAGACGCTCCACGGCTGAATGCACTGTCTCATCTGCTGCAGCAGCGCTCTGTCTGCACAGAGACCGTAGCCGAGCCGCAGTCCGGCCATGGCATAGGTCTTGGTAAATGCCTTCAGCAGAAACAGTTCCGGATGTGCCTGAAGCTCACCGGAGAGATCCACTTCCTCACGCTCCTTCAGAAAATCCAGAAAACATGAATCCACTACCGCTCGGATCTGCAGACTGCGGCACTTTTCAAGGATCGCTGCAAGCAGTTCCCGCGGGATCAGACAGCCGGTCGGATTGTTCGGATTACACAGAAAGATCAGATCCAGATCCGGGGTCAGTGCCTCCAGATACTCCTCCGTCAGAGTAAAGCCCTGCTCCTCCTTCAGTTCATGGAAGAGGACTTCACAGTCCTGTGTCCGCAGTGCCTGCTCGTATTCGGCAAATCCCGGAACGACCAGCAGCGCCTTTTTCGGACGAAGTGCCGCCGTGATCGCAAAGATCAGTTCCGCAGCTCCGTTTCCGCAGATGATCTCATCTTCATCCACGCCCTCTTTTTTTGCAATACCCGCGCGAAGTCCGCGGTACTCCGTATCCGGATAGGAGGCGCACTGCTCCACTGCCTGCGCAGCTGCACGGCAGACGTTTTCCGGAATGCCCAGCGGATTGATATTCGCAGAAAAATCGATCTTATAGGTATTTGAGTAAATGTCTCCGCCGTGTTTATGCATGAACGATTTCCTTTCCTGTTTCACGAGCACAATTTTCAGACCAGAGCGATCACAAGCAATCTGATCAGCACACAGACGATCAGTCCAAGGACTGCCGTCGCATACATGACTCTGTTTGCTCTCTCGATATCCTCTGCCTCAATGGCTCTGTTTTTGTCACCGATCGTTTTCTTGCGGTGACGTTTTCCAAAATAAAATGCATCTCCGCCCAGTCGTACATTCAGCGCCCCTGCCATGGCAGATTCTGTCTGCGCCGAATTCGGGCTGGCGTGATTATAGCGGTCGCGCACAAACATTTTTGCCGCATTTTTTCCATCCTGCCGGGTCAGAAATGCTGCCGCGATCATCAGAATGCCGGACAGTCTCGCCGGCAGAAAATTTGCAATATCATCCAGTCTTGCCGCACAGGTTCCGAAATAGCGGTATCTGTCATTTTTGTAGCCGACCATGGAATCCATCGTGTTGACTGCCTTGTAGATCCAGCCGAGTACCGGTCCGCCGATCATCACATAAAAGAGCGGTGCGATCACACCGTCCGAGGTATTCTCCGCAACGGTCTCAACCGCTGCACGCGCAATGCCCTCCTCGTCCAGCTCCTGCGTATCTCTTCCGACGATCATGGAGACCGCTCTGCGGCTTCGCTCAAGATTTCCGGTCTTCAGTGCCCTCTGCACCTTCATGCTCTCATCCTTCAGACACTTCGCTGCCAGCAGCTGCCAGCACATGATGGTCTCAACAATGAGGCGGAGGACCGGATGGATCCTGCCTGCTGCAAATACGATCAGACCGCTCACCAGTCCGGTCAGCTCCAGCACAACGATCACAAGCACACAACCCCAGAAGCGCTGTGCCCTCTTGTCTTTCTCCGCCCGCTCTTCGCCTGTTTCTCCGATAAACAGATGCCGATCCAGAAATGCGATCAGGTTTCCCACCAGACGGATCGGGTGATAGAGGCCCTGCGGGTCTCCCAGGATCAGATCCAGCAGGAAGCCCAGTATCATGGCCGCCAATGTAATTTTCATCTTTATATCCATTCCTTTCGCTTCGCTCAGGCACAAAACGTTATGAAAATGTTTTC
>JAUNAF010000066.1 GCA_030527715.1 Eubacteriales bacterium | reverse complement strand
TATGCGAAAAACCTTGAAATATCAAGGAATTTTGGAAGATTGAATTTTTAATATAAATTTTCCATTCAGTTCAAATTTTGAACCCCCCTACGGGTAATCGTTAAATAGTAGGACAAATCGGGGCAAATCGTTCCCGGAAGCCGAGTAGACTGAACCCCCCTACAATCTACGTTTAGTCTACGATTGAAAGTTACATTTTGCAGTATACTGCCGTATTTTGCCCAGTCTCCCGGAATTATGTACAGAAAGAGAGCCATGGCATTCTTGCCGTTCTATCGCAGAATGCCCCAATTTACGGCAAAATACGGCAGTTTGAAAGGAGAAAATTTGTGATTAGAGTACTTTTTGTATGCCACGGCAACATCTGCAGATCGACTCTCTGTGAGAGTCTTTTCACTCATCTGGTAAATGAGCGAGGTCTCAGTGATTTATTTGAGATCGATTCTGCAGCCACCAGTACAGAGGAGATCGGCAATTCACCGCATCACGGTACGGTGAAAAAACTGCGTGCCATGAATGTGCCGCTGGTGCCGCACCGTGCAAGACAGGTGACGTGGAAAGATTATGAACATTATGATTATATTATCGGCATGGATACGTGGAATATCCGTAATCTGAACCGGATGCTGAAGGGAGATCCGCAGCAGAAGATCTATAAGCTGCTGACGTTTGCGGGCAGCTCACGAGATATTGCAGATCCTTGGTATACGGGGGATTTTGATGCGACGTATGAGGACTCCTATGAGGGATGTACAGCGCTGCTGGAGCATCTTCTGGAGCAGAGAGGAGCGCAGAACAGAAAATTCCGCAATGGTGAGAAAAGATGAAAATGCAGGAAAAAACTTCAAGAAATGAACAGATGCTGCATGCACCTGTGGAAAAGCTGATCGCCCGTCTGGCGGTTCCGACCATGATCTCGATGCTGATTACAGCCGTCTACAATATGGCGGACACGTATTTTGTAAGTCAGATCGGCACCTCGGCTTCCGGTGCTGTCGGCATCATTTTTTCGGCGATGGCGCTGATCCAGGCTTTTTCGTTTACTTT
This sequence comes from Eubacteriales bacterium, assembly GCA_030527715.1. GTDB lineage: Bacteria > Bacillota > Clostridia > Lachnospirales > Lachnospiraceae > Marvinbryantia. The sequence goes on along the minus strand of JAUNAF010000066.1, from coordinate 11,095 downwards.
TGGAATCGGAACAGGCAATCATGTATCCAGACTTCTGGGTGCGGGAAAAGCTGAGACGGCAAATCAGTATGTTGCCGTGGGATGGTTCACCGGATTTATATTCGGGACACTGCTTGGACTGTGCGGTCTGCTGAATCTTCACTCAGTAGTCAAGCTGCTTGGTGCGACCGACACGATCGCACCGTATGCGATGGACTATGCCAGATTTATTTTTATGGCGACCCCGTTTATGATGTGCTCATTTATAATGAATAATATTCTGAGATTTCAGGGACTGGCGGCATATGCGATGGTCGGTATCACGATCGGCGGTGTGCTGAATATGCTGCTGGATCCGCTGTTTATTTTCGGACTGGGGATGGGCACTGCAGGCGCAGGTCTGGCGACCGGTCTTTCTCAGTTTGTCAGCTTTCTGATTCTGTTTGGAATGTGCAATCTGAAAAAGGATACTATTTCCGTGAAGTTTGGCAATTTTAAGCCGAGCAGGAAAATCTATGGGGACATTCTCTATACAGGAAGTCCGTCTCTTGCGAGACAGGGTGTAACCAGCTTCGCGACAGTGGTCTTAAACCGATCTGCGGGTGTATATGGGGATGCGGCGATTGCAGCACTCTCGATCGTTTCGAGATATACGATGTTTATGAATTCTCTTATAGTCGGTTTCGGTCAGGGATTCCAGCCGGTCTGCGGTTTTAATATGGGAGCGAAGAAGTATCAGAGAGTAAAAAAGGCGTTCTATTTCTGTGTCAAGGTCAGCACAGCAGCGCTGCTGGTTCTGTGCGTGGTTTCGATGCTCCTCTCCGGAAATATCATTGCACTGTTTCGAAAGGATGACGCGGATGTTATTGCGATGGGCACCTATGCGCTGCGTGTGCAGCTGCTGACGATGCCATTGTGGGGATTCTATGTGATGAGCAATATGTTCTCACAGACCGCCGGCTATGGTCTGCGTGCCAGTGTGATCTCTGCAGCAAGACAGGGCATCTGCTTTATTCCGCTGGTGCTGATCCTGCCAAGGCTTTTCGGTCTGAAAGGACTGCTGATCACACAGCCTGTCGCAGATGTATTCGCTTTTGCATTGTCAATTGTGCTGGTTACTGGTATACTGAAGCAGTTGAACCAGAAAAGCAGAGAGGAGAATTCCGTAGGAGGGAGACTCTGATAAATACATATGACTAGTTTTTGTGATGAAAGGAGATCAAAGTGGATCAGTTACATACAAAATATGAAAATTTAAAACAGGAGCTGCGCGCACTTGGCAGTGTGGCTGTCGGATTTTCCAGCGGTGTGGATTCCACATTTCTGCTGAGTACGGCAGTGGATGTGCTCGGCAAAGAGAATGTCATCGCGGTGACTGCAGTCTCCTGTTCATTTCCGAAGAGAGAGCGCGATGAAGCAGCAGAATTCTGCCGCAGGAACGGGATCCGTCATCTGATGGTGGAGTCTGAGGAGCTTGATATCGACGGCTTCCGTCAGAATCCGAAAAACCGCTGCTATCTTTGCAAGAGAGAGCTGTTTGAGAAGATTCTGAAAATCGCTGAGGAGAACCATATCGCTTATGTTGCGGAGGGTTCCAACATGGATGATAACGGAGATTACCGTCCGGGTTTGATCGCGATCAAGGAGCTGGGAATTCAGAGCCCGCTGCGAAAGGCTGAGCTGTATAAGGCGGAGATTCGTGAACTCTCGAAAGAGCTGGGACTGCCGACCTGGGAGAAACAGTCCTTTGCCTGTCTGGCTTCCAGATTTGTCTATGGCGAGACGATCAATGAGGAAAAGCTTGGCATGGTGGACCGTGCAGAGCAGCTGCTGGTAGATCTGGGATTTCACCAGCTTCGCGTGCGTATCCATGGAACGATCGCGCGTATTGAGATCATGCCGGAGGAGTTCCCGCTGCTGATGCGTGAGGATGTCCGCAAGACGGTCTATGACCGCCTGAAGGAATTCGGATTCTCTTATGTGACCATGGATCTGATGGGATACCGTACCGGAAGCATGAACGAGACTCTGGATGAGAAGGAAAAGAAGATTTTCTGACAAGAGAAATAAGGATATACCGGAGAAGAAAAGGTAAGTTATGCTGAATCAATTTTCAAGAACACAGCTTCTGTTCGGAGCTGAAGGAATGGAGCGTTTAAAACAGAAGAAGGTTGCTGTATTCGGAATCGGCGGTGTCGGCGGATATGCTGTGGAAGCCATGGTGCGCAGCGGTATTGAAGATTTTGTGCTGGTCGATGATGATAAGGTCTGCCTGACAAATCTGAATCGGCAGATCATTGCGACCAGAAAGACGATCGGTAAGTACAAGACGGATGTAATGAGAGATCGTATTCTTGAGATCAATCCAAATGCAAAGGTGGAGCTCAGACAGTGCTTTTTCCTGCCGGAAAATGCGGATGAGTTTGATTTCAGTGAGTATGACTATGTCATCGATGCGGTGGATACCGTTACGGCAAAGCTGGAGATCATCATGAGAGCAAAAGAGGCAGGTGTGCCGGTGATCAGCTCCATGGGCGCAGGAAACAAGCTGGATCCGACAAAGTTCCAGGTTGCGGATATCTATAAGACAACCATGTGCCCTCTGGCAAAGGTCATGAGAAGAGAGTGCAAAAAACGTGGCATCAAAAAGCTGAAGGTCGTATATTCCACAGAGCCGGTGACCCGTCCGCTGGATGATATGAGTATCAGCTGCAGAACACACTGTGTCTGCCCGCCGGGTGCGAAACATAAGTGTACGGAGAGAAGAGATATTCCGGGAAGTACAGCATTTGTGCCGTCAGTTGCAGGTCTGATCGTTGCAGGTGAAGTGATCAAAGATCTGGCCTTTGAACGAAAATAAACTGTGAAGCAGTCTGCATTCATGAGCAAGAAGCGAAACGGATTGCGCATGAACGATTTACAGATAAAAACAGAAAAGGGGAAAAGCCAAGAAGTGTCGGCTTTTCCCCTTTTGATTCATGACAATTGAATGTTCGCGGAGCGTGCATTCTATTGTTTTATTCTTCAAACAGTTTTCGGACAGCTTCTGCATCGAAGATTACCTGAGTGATGTGATTGACTTCGATCTGGTAGAGTGCGTTGGCTGCGAGATGCTCTGCTGCCTGCTCAAGATCTCGGATACCGGAGGTTCCTTCGAACTGGCGGATGACAGCATCCAGTCCGTCTTCGGAGAGGATACACTCATTTTCGAGGAGTCCCATGCGCTTTAATACTTTTGGAAGTGCATAGCGGGAGAAGATCACTTTCTTTTCCTCAGCGGTGTAATCCGGAATATCGATTACGGCAAAACGGGACATCAGCGGTGCACTGATCATAGATTTATCGTTGGCGGTCGCGATCGGATAAACGCCGACGGTCGGGATCATGCATTCGATATAGTTGTCGGTGAAGCCAAGGTTGTCAAGCAGAGTGAGAAGAACATCTGCAGGATTTCCGCTGCCTTTTCCGGAGGCTGCCTTGTCCAGCTCATTGATGATGAAGACGAGGTTGGACTCGCCGGCATTTGCAAATGCTTCCATAATAATACCCGGCTTTGCATTGGAATAGATACGGGAGCTGCCGGTGAGCTGCTCCGGATCATTGATGGAACTCATGTCCAGGGTGGTCCACGGAAGCTTCAGGATACGTGCGACTGCGTAGGCAACCTGAGATTTTCCGGTACCTGCAGGTCCGACGAGCAGAAGACCGTAGGCCGGAAGTGTATGGGTACGGTTGATCTGGATGACAGTTTCGATGATACGCTGTTTTACACGTTCCATTCCGTAGAGTTCCTCATCGAGAATTCTGCGTGCCTCGACCGGATCAATGGACTCAAAGTAATTGCTTTTCCACTGTACATTCATCATGATGGAGAGAGCACGCTGCGCATGTCTGCGCTCCTCAGGGGAAACCTCGTGGGAGCGGGCAACTGCGAGGTTGCGTCTTGCCCAGAGACGGATGTTGTCCGGAAGAGTGCGGCCTGCACAGGTCATGAAGTCTGTGATACTCTGAATACTGGTGAGTTTCATGTCATCGCCGAGCTCGGAGGATTCTTCCTCTTCAAATTCTTCATCCGGTGCCGGACTGGCAAGCAGGCGGTCGATCATGAACTGAAGGAAACCATCCTCAGCGGAAAGCTTGCTTCCGCCGCCGGAAGCGATCTCGCGGATTCTGTAGACTGCATAGCCGTCCTCGCGATTTTCACCGGTGAGGCAGACTTTGATATGATTTTCCCCGAGCCATTTGATCAGGCTGACGAAGCGAAGATCCAGGGAGAGGATATCTGCGCACTCGGTGCCGGTCTCTTCCTCAAATTCAAAAGTTGTACTCTTGACAGGATTGGTAAATTTTCCGTTGGATTGAGGGTTCCACGTTCTGCGGCTGTTGTCCAGCAGCAGGATCGGGCGCTCTGCAGTCGGAACGGACTCATTGGAACGGAATACGGTATAGGTGCATTCGGCCGGACGAGCATTGTCCGGAGCATGATTAAAATCGAAAACAGGCATAGAGAATTCCTTTCTGATCATTGATTATCTGAGGCGGTGAAGAGCCTCGTCTGAGCATGCTTCCCCGCTGATTTAACCAATGATAACACAGCTTTCGAAAAAAAACGATAAGAAAACAGGAAAAGCAGAGGAAAAAATCGTGACAGGTGCAGGGGAAAATCCTTTGCCGTATCGAAAAATATATGCTATAATATCGAATCGCAGATATCTTTCACGGAGGTTCTTATGAAAGACAATAAAATTCAGGTTGCTCTGCTCGGCTTCGGCACGGTTGGAACCGGTGCCTACAAGGTGCTGCAGAGACAGAAAAAAGAGATGCTGTCAAAGCTTGGCGTAGAGGTCGAGCTGGCAAAGATCCTTGTCAGAAACAGGGAGAAAGCAGAAAAGAAGGTAGATGACAAGTCACTGATCACTACAGAGTGGGCGGACATCGTTGAGGATCCGACCATCGATATTGTGGTCGAGGTGATGGGCGGCATGGAGCCGGCGCGTACTTATATTCTGGATGCGCTGAAACACGGCAAAAATGTCGTTACAGCAAATAAAGATCTGATCGCTGTGGACGGAAGAATTCTGATGGACACTGCGAGAGAGCAGAACAGAGATTTCCTGTATGAGGCGGCAGTAGCGGGCGGTATTCCGATCATTTCCCCGCTGAAGCAGAGTCTGTATGCGAACCACATCGAGGAGATCGTCGGTATCGTGAACGGTACGACAAACTTTATCCTGACCAAGATGACGGAGCAGGGGATGGAGTTTGATGAGGCATTAAAGCTTGCGATGGATCTTGGATATGCCGAGGCAGATCCGACCGCAGATGTCAAAGGACTGGACGCTGCGAGAAAGGTAGCGATCCTGGCATCGATCGCCTTTAATTCCAGAGTCACGTTCGATGATGTTTATATTGAAGGAATTACCAAGATCACAGCCCGTGATATTCAGTATGCGAAGGAGATGGGCTGTCATATCAAGCTGTTCGGTATCGCAAGAAGCAACGGTGAGGACATCGAGGTGAGTGTACATCCGATGCTGATCGACAGCAGACATCCGCTGGCTTCAGTCAATGATTCCTTTAATGCCGTCTTCGTGCGAGGAGATGCTGTCGGTGATACCATGTTTTACGGACGAGGTGCCGGAGAACTGCCGACCGCGAGTGCAATCGTAGGTGACGTGTTCAATGTCGCTCAGAATATGATCATGAACTGCTGCGGCAGAATTCACTGTACCTGCTACAAGACGCTTCCGATCCGCAGGAAGGAGGATGTGGTCAGCCGTTATTTCCTGCGCATGCAGGTGGATGACCGTCCGGGCGTGCTCGCTGCAGTAACCAGTGTATTTGGAAATAATAAGGTAAGTATCGAGCAGTTTATCCAGAAGCGCAAGAAGGGTGATCTGGCAGAACTTGTGGTAATTACGGAGGATGTGCTGGAGAGAGATTTCAACGATTCTCTGCAGATCCTTGAGGCACTTTCCATGATCAAGGAGATTTCCTCAGTGATCCGTGTTTACAGATAGACAGCTGTTGTAAGGTAAAGAAGGGCAGACATTAGCCTGCCTGGAGATAGAAGAAAGGTAAAGGAGATAAGATGAGTAAGAAACCTACAGTATTAATGATTCTTGACGGTTACGGCTTAAACAAGAGAGCAGACGGTAATGCAGTTGCTGAGGCTAAGACTCCGGTAATGGACAAGCTGATGGCTGAGTATCCGTTTGTAGAAGGTCAGGCAAGCGGAATGGCAGTTGGCCTTCCGGAGGGACAGATGGGTAACTCTGAGGTAGGACATCTGAACATGGGTGCCGGCCGTATCGTATATCAGGAGCTGACCAGAATCACCAAGGAGATCCAGGATGGAGACTTCTTCAAGAATGAGGCTCTTCTGGCTGCATGCAAAAATGCAAAGGAGAACAATTCCGCACTGCATCTGTACGGTCTGGTATCTGACGGTGGAGTACACAGCCACAACACCCATATCTACGGTCTGTTAGAGCTGGCTAAGCGCGAGGGCGTTGAGAAGGTATATGTTCACTGCTTCCTGGATGGACGTGACACACCGCCTGCATCCGGTAAGAGCTATGTTGAGGAGCTCGTTGCAAAGACTCAGGAGATCGGTGTCGGCGAAGTCGTTTCCGTTATGGGACGTTACTATGCAATGGACAGAGATAACCGCTGGGATCGTGTAGAGCTGGCTTACAAGGCTCTGACCACCGGTGAGGGCGTACACGCTGATTCCGCTGTAGAGGCTATCCAGGCTTCCTATGATGACGGAAAGACCGATGAGTTCGTACTTCCGGCAGTTGTATACCGTGACGGTCAGCCGGTAGGCAGAATCCAGGATAAGGATTCCATCATTTTCTTCAACTTCCGTCCGGACCGTGCCCGTGAGATCACCCGTGCATTCTGCGCAGATGAGTTCGACGGTTTTGACCGTGGTGCCCGCAAGCAGGTGACCTATGTATGCTTTACCGAGTACGATGAGACCATCCCGAACAAGACCGTTGCTTTCCACAAGGTTTCCATCACCAACACCTTCGGTGAGTTCCTTGCGGCAAATCATATGACCCAGGCTCGTATCGCTGAGACTGAGAAATATGCACATGTAACCTTCTTCTTCAACGGCGGCGTTGAGGAGCCGAATGAGGGTGAGACCAGAATTCTGGTAAAATCTCCGAAGGTTGCTACCTATGATCTTCAGCCGGAGATGAGCGCATACGGTGTATGCGACAAGCTCTGCGAAGCGATTCGTTCCCAGGATTACGATGTGATCATCATCAACTTCGCAAACCCGGATATGGTTGGTCATACCGGTGTTGAGAATGCTGCCATCAAGGCTGTAGAGGCTGTAGATGAGTGTGTTGGAAGAGCTGTTGAGGCGATCAAGGAAGTAGACGGACAGATGTTCATCTGTGCAGACCACGGAAATGCTGAGCAGCTGGTTGACTATGAGAGCGGCGAGCCGTTCACTGCTCATACTACCAATCCGGTTCCGTTCATCCTGGTAAATGCTGATCCGGCATACACCTTAAGAGAGGGCGGACGTCTGGCTGACATCATCCCGACCATGATCGAGATGATGGGCATGGAGAAGCCGGCTGAGATGACCGGTGAGTCTCTCCTGGTTCGTAAATAATGGTACTGTCTCTGGTACAGGATGCTATTTTTCTGAAACTGAAGGCTCGTGTGGAGAGCCCCCTGATCTCTGTCTATGAGTTCTGCTTTGCGACAGGTCTGGGGCTGTCCAGAACGAATGCTCCGGAGGCTCTGAAAGAGGAGCTCTGTCAGGAGACAGAGTTTGCAGATCTGAAGAAAAAGGTGCAGAAATACGCGGAGGAAAGCAGCGGATGGGAGAGTTTTCCATATGGGGAACGTCTTAGAAATCTGCTGCTCGGCTGCCGTATCTATGAGCCGATCAATGAGGACGCACAGACTCTGTTGAAAATGGGGCTGCAGTGCGAAAAACAGGTTGAAAAATAGAGTAACCTGTGGTACACTTTTTCTGTTTAGCATAGGAGGTGGGAGAAATGTCAGTTCTCAGAATCATTCTTACCATAATTTTTATTATTGATTGTATTGCTTTGTCTGCAATCGTTCTGATGCAGGAAGGAAAGCAGCAGGGACTTGGCACAATCGGCGGACAGGCTGATACCTATTGGGGAAAAAATAAGAGCCGTTCCATGGAGGGCGCTCTGGTACGCGGTACAAAGATTCTTGCAGTAGGATATATTGTGATTGCAGTCATTTTAAATCTGAACTTTTAATGGTGAGACACTCTTGTGAACGATGGGCACAAGAGTGTTTTTTTGCTCAATTAGAATAATGTTATCAGAGGTGCTATGTACGAAGATTACGAAAAAAGAAAAGAACTGGTTTATCAGCTGATCTGTGATCCGCTGTATAAGCCGATGAAGGAGAAAGAGATCGCGATCCTGATGCAGGTGCCGCGCGAGGACCGCATGTGGCTTTCTGAGATCCTGATGGATCTTCAGATAGAAGGAAAGATAGAGCGCACGAAGCGCGGAAAGTACCAGAAGCCGGAACTGCTGGTGCTGACCGGTGTGCTGCAGTGTACGGCAAAGGGATTCGGTTTTGTGACGGTTGAGGACCGTGAGGAGGATATCTTTGTTCCGGAGGAGGAAAAGCACGGTGCGATCCATCTGGATACGGTAGAGGTGACGGTGCGTCCGGGGGGTCCGGGAAGAAGAGCGGAAGGGTCGGTTCGCCGCGTGCTGGCACATGAGATCACCAGAGTGGTCGGTACCTACCACCAATCCAAAAAATTCGGCTTTGTAGAGCCGGACAATCAGAGACTTACAGAAGACCTGTATATTCCTGCAGAATGCTCTGCAGGGGCGGAGAACGGTCAGAAGGTCGTGGCAGAGTATACCGGCTACGGAGATGACCGCAAGAAGCCGCAGGGCAAGATCACACAGATCATCGGACGTATGCGGGATCCGGGTACGGATATTCTTTCGGTGATCTACGGCTATGACCTGCCGCAGGAGTTTCCGGAGCGTGTTCTTCAGCAGGCGGAGCGTGTCTCCAAGCCGGTCAGTGAGGCGGATCGTGCAGGACGCCTGGATCTGCGAAAGCTGCAGACCGTCACGATCGACGGTGAGGATGCGAAGGATCTGGATGATGCGATCTCTCTGACGATCGATGAAGCGACCGGAAATTATCATCTGGGAGTGCATATCGCAGATGTGACGAATTATGTGCAGGAGAACAGCGCTTTGGACCGTGAGGCACTGACCAGGGGGACCAGTGTCTATCTCACAGACCGTGTGATCCCGATGCTGCCGCGTCAGCTCTCCAACGGGATCTGCTCTCTGAATCAGGGGGAGGATCGTCTGGCTCTGAGCTGCCTGATGGAGATCGACCCGAAGGGAACGGTGGTGGCGCATCAGATCGCTGAGACGGTGATCTGTGTGGACAGAAGAATGACCTATACCAGTGTGGCAAAGATCCTGGAAGAGAAGGATGAGCAGGAGCGCAGTCTCTATCAGGAGTTCGTGCCGCTGTTTGAGCGCATGGAGATACTTTCGGGAGTACTCAGAGAGAAGAGAAGCCGCCGCGGGGCGATCGATTTTGATTTCCCGGAGGCGAAGATCCTGCTTGACGAGCACGGAAAGGCATGCGAGATCGTTCCGCACGAGAGAAATACGGCGACGAAGATCATTGAGGATTTCATGCTGCTGGCGAATGAGACGGTGGCGGAGGACTATTACTGGCAGGAGCTGCCGTTCGTCTATCGTACCCATGAAAATCCGGATCCGGAAAAGATCCGGCAGCTTGCCGCCTTTATTGCCAACTTCGGCTACGGAATGAAGGGTATCCGCGATGAGGTGCATCCGAAGGAACTGCAGAAGCTGCTGAGCCGTATCGCCGGTTCTCCGGAGGAGGCTCTGATCAGCCGTCTGACGCTGCGATCCATGAAGCGTGCGAAATATTCCACAGAGTGCAGCGGACATTTCGGACTCTCGGCAAAGTATTACTGTCACTTTACGTCTCCGATCCGGCGTTATCCGGATCTTCAGATCCATCGAATCATCAAGGAAAATCTGCGCGGCCGCCTGAATGAGGAGAGGATCTCTCATTATGAAGGGATTCTGCCGGAGGTCGCAGAGGAGTCAAGCCGCCTGGAGCGCAGAGCCGAGGAGGCAGAGCGTGAGACCGACAAGATGAAGAAGGCAGAGTACATGAGAAGACATATCGGTGAGGAGTTCGACGGTGTGATCTGCGGCATGAATGCCTACGGCTTTTACGTGGAGCTGGAAAATACGGTTGAGGGTATGGTTCATGTCAGTACGCTCTGGGATGACCACTACGAGTACGATGAGCGCGAATATGTTATGCAGGGGCTTTCGACGGGACGCAAATTCCAGCTGGGTGAGCGCGTGAGAATCCGTGTGCTGGATGCAGATACCAAGAGAAGAACGATTGATTTTGAACTTGCTGAAGGGGGAAATTATGGGATCACAGACGGTGAAGCTGATTGCGAATAATAAAAAGGCATATCATGACTATTTTATTGACGAGACCTTCGAGACAGGCATTTCACTTGCCGGAACCGAGGTGAAATCACTGCGCATGGGAAAATGCAGTATCAAGGAGTCTTTTGTCCGGATCGACAACGGAGAGGTTATTATCTACGGAATGCACATCAGCCCGTATGAAAAAGGAAATATCTTTAATAAGGATCCGCTCAGAGAGAGAAAGCTGCTGATGCACAGATATGAGATCAACAAGCTGATGGGCAAGATCAAGGAGAAGGGATTCACTCTGGTTCCGCTGAAGGTCTATTTCAAGGGAAGCCTTGTCAAGGTGGAGATCGGACTGGCAAGAGGTAAGAAGCTCTACGACAAGCGCCAGGACATTGCTAAGAAGGATCAGAGAAGAGAGGCGGAGAAGGAATTCAAGGTCAGAAATCTTCGTGTCTGAAACGCGAAAAAACAGACTTTCAAAAAAATAAAAAAAGTTTTGAATTATGCTTGACAAATTTAAAGTTATCATATAGAATGTCTTTTGTCGTCAGGGAAAACAAAAAGAAAGACGACAAAAGATATGCGCGAGTGGCTCAGTTGGTGGAGCGCGACCTTGCCAAGGTCGAGGCCGC
>JAUNAF010000065.1 GCA_030527715.1 Eubacteriales bacterium | reverse complement strand
CTTGTTTGAAAGCAACATTTACCTCTTGACAAAGGTCACTTCATAACAGGTCACATATTTCCGACTGAAATGTGACCTATTTCATGAAAACACAGTAACAGGTCACATATTCCCGGCTGAAATGTGACCTATTTTCGAGACAATGCGGATACAGGTCACATTTTTCCGACTGAAATGTGACCTATTTCAAGAAATCACAGTAACAGGTCAAATTTTCCCTGCTGGAATGTGACCTATTTCAGGGAAATGCGGAAACAGGTCTACAATAGAATGCACGCTCCGCGAACATTCTATTGTCATGAAAAAGGAGGATGTGCAGCTCAATTGCACATCCTCCTCACTTATTTTATCAACGTTTATGAACGAATTCCGTACTCGCCGTCTGCATGCTCAAATCCTGCAAGCTCCGGATGTTCTCTCTTCTCCTGAATGTAGTTCTCATACTTCGGGGTTTTATGCTTCTGCTGTTTCCAGATCTCATCTGCGACTTTGCCCCACTCTTCTGCATAGCGGTCACACTTGGAGCACAGCTGCTCAACACTCTCCTCGCACTCTGCGTTGGTACCGTGTGCGCCGGTCTTTGCGATCATTGCCCTGAGGTTCTGCGGATTCTCCAGCATCGGGCACGGACGTAAATGATTACGATTGAACGGCTGACCCTCATGATAAGCCATGAAGAGCGGACTCTGCAGCATCTCTAAGATAGACTTATCCTTGATATTGGAATCTGAAAAATGGATAAATACGCACGGCTCAGCATCTCCCTGTGCGTTGATATGGAAGTAGTTTCTTCCTCCGGCGATACATCCACCGACATACTCTCCGTCATTCTGGAAATCCATCGGGAAGAATCCGATGTCGTTATTGCCGGTACGGATCCAGCGGATCTTGTCGATGATCTGCTTACGCTGCTCTAAAGTCGGCATCAGCTCCGGTACAGCATTTGCTCCGACCGGCATATAGTGGAAGTAGAATCCGAATCTTGCACCCTTTTCTGCGATCAGACGGATGAATTTCTCATCGGTAACAGCTTCGATGTTGTGTCTTGTGTAGCAGATGGAAGTACCATATACGATTCCGTATTTCTTCAGAAGATCCATAGCCTTCATAACTGCAGCGTAATGTCCGTCCCCGCGACGCTCATCGTTGGTCTCCGGTGTTCCTTCGATAGAAAGCATGAAAGTAATATTTCCGAGTTCAACGATTTTCTGACATAACTCCTCATTGATCAGTGTGGAATTAGAGTACAGTGCAAAAATACAGTCATTGTGTTTCTCAGCAAGCTTTAAGATATCCTTCATACGAACCGTCGGCTCTCCTCCGGTCAGCATGTACAGATGAGCACCGAGCTCCTTGCCCTGGATAACGATCTTATCCATATTTTCATAGGACATGTTATTCTTATGTCCGTAGGTACCTGACCAGCATCCGGTACAGTGCAGATTGCATGCATCGGTCGGATCAAACAGGATCAGCCACGGAATATTGCAATGATATTTTTCACGGTTTGCACGGATCGTCTTTGTGCCCTTGAAAAATGCCTCATAGCCGAGGTTCAGAAGAAATTTCTTTGCGTACTCCGGGTTTGTCTCATCCAGCACCTGATTCAGAAATTTTACCCATCTGTTCTCAGGATTGCGGAAATACTCTCTTACCTTGTCAAACGTCTCTTTATTTTCATCTTTATAGAAAAACTCTGCTTTATCGATCAAGCTGAGAAAGGTCTCCTGTCTCGCTGCAATATCATCCTCATGCGTCAGTTTTCCGACTACACGGTTGACCAGGACTTCAAATGCCTTTCGCTCTACTTTATGCTGTGTATTTTCAATGATTGCTGTCATTTTTGCTTCTCCTTAACATAATCTTCTGTATTTTTCTACTGTTGTAGATTATAATTGAGGAAAGTGGAAGACTCAATGGGCACTTTCGTGTTATTGTGGCATTTTCCACAATTATTTAAAATCTGGGGATTAAAATTTTGGATAAACGCATTATAAAAACAAAAAAAATCATACATGAAACCTATCTGGAGATGCTTGCGGACTCCTCCTTAAAAAAAATTTCTGTCTCTGAACTGACCAGACGTGCCAATATCGACCGCAAAACATTCTATCTGCACTACAGCTCTCTGGATGATATTTTAAAAGAACTAGGTGAAGAGCAGATGGAGGAGATCCTTCGCTCTCTTCATGAAAAAGGCTTTTTCGACAATCCTCTCGATATTGTTCCGTTGATCAATATCCTGAATGAGGTGGTCTCCCAGAATATCGTGCTCTACCAGAAAATCGCAGCCAACCCGAATGATCAGTTTTTCTGGAATGCTATCGAAGATGTTCTGATCCGGACCATTATTGACACGCACAGCAATCCGTTTCTCGCACCAGCTTCGCAGACACGGTTGACGATCTATGCAAGATACTTTGCCCACGGATTTATTTCCATCTATATGGACTGGCTGCGCAAAGAGATCGATGTCGAGCTCGATGAGCTGAGTCAGACGCTGATCGAAGCTTCCCTGTACGGAACCCAGAAAATCCTTTCTCTGAAGCACTCGTAAGCAGACGAAAGCGGCAGTACTGATTTTTTGACCGGTACTGCCGCCTTCTTGATACTTCTTATATAATTTTCATATCTTAACTCTGTAGCGCATCGCTGACACATTATAGACTGTGATAAATGCATGCGGATCATTTTTCTCGATCCAGCTCATCAGCTTCTGATACTCATTTTTGTCAACCACCGCAATGATCTCGCGCTTCGTCTCCATATTGTAAGCACCGATCGCCTCATAGACGGTAGCTCCGGAATGAATATCCTCTATGATAAACTTTCGCACTTCCTCAAAATGTTCTGAAACGATACAGACACGTTTTTTCAGACTCTGCTGCATGACAAAGTGATCGATCACAATACCATTCAGATATGTGCCGAGCACCGAGATCACAACTGTCCGGCTGTCATAGACCGTCGCTGAGGACAGTGCAACCACCATTCCCGCAAAGGACATCGCTACTCCGAGATCCATATGCAGATACTTGCTCATCAGCTTTGCAACGATATCGATGCCTCCTGAGGAAGCGTTCATATTAAACAGGATCGCCAGTCCGATGGAGACTGAAAAAACATATCCTGCCGCATCCAGCACATCACTGCCGGTAAAGGACTTGAACTCCGGAAATATCAGCTCAAAGACTGCCAGATAGACCGGAAGCAGGATCGACGTATAAACTGTTTTAAATCCAAAATCCTTTCCGCAGAAAATAAATCCGACGATCAGCAGCACCACATTCAGAATCATGGTGATCGCCGAGATCTTCAGCGGTATAAAATTCGACAGAATCATTGCCAGACCTGACACACTGGAGATACTCGCATGACTCGGTATCAGAAAGAAATAGACCGCAAATGCAATAATGGCCGTTGCAAACGACATCACAAGGATTTCCTTAACCTGCTTACTCATGAAATTTCACGCTCCTGCACAAATATTTTCATATTATACCACAGCGGATCCCGTATGAAAAGAATGCTTCTGTTTCCTTTGCCAGTGGAAGAAGATCATCCAGATCCATCTCATAACTGAAATAGGCAAGTACTCTGATCAGAAGATCTGCGATCTTCTCAGCTGTCTCCTTCTGCACCATCTGTTCACGGGCAGACACTGCGATCTTCCGGATCTTCTGAAGCATCTGCAGTTTCAGTTCCTGAACTTCCTCATCATCCTTCTGCAGTTCTGCAAGATCAAAATCATCGGTATTGCCGCAGTGCGCAGTACAGTTAGCGCAGCCCGGTGAAAGTCTGTATTTTTCAGCGTGTAACTTCTCGATCATCTCTTCAAGAATATCAGCCTCATTTTCGCTGCTGTTCTCAAGAACCGCCAGTCCCTCGATAAAAAGATATGCCGTGTCCTCTGTTTTCGGATTATTTCCGCAGGTCTTCGCCAATCCGATCAGTGCACCTGTCAGCTCGTCCTTTTTACTCATCTCATCCCTCTCCAATCCATGTTATCCAATCTTGTAACGGTCTGTCAGAGCCCGCATCTCTTCCTCATGCTCCGGCAGCCAGCTTTCAAAGTCCATTCCCACTGCTTTTACCATATCCGCAAGTTCATGCAGAAAAGCGGGGATCTTCTCTGCAAAAATAAAGCTGTCTGATTCTGTCAGCTTCTCACTGCCAAGCTGTTCGCATCCGCCCCAGAACACACAGAATGCCTGCTTCGGCCCATCCTCAGAGCGCTTCATACCTCCGCGGAATCCGAGTACGGCTGACTGGTGCGCTGAGCAGGAAGATGCACAGCCGGAAATACGGATCTGCGGAAGAACACTCATGGCCTCCATATCCCCTGATAGCTCCTGCAGGCAGTCAGCGAGCAGTTTCTGTGAATCACAGCCGCCGATCGCACATCTGGTTCTGCCCACGCAGGCGATAGAGGTCTGGAACTTTGTGGATGCAGAATCCTTCTCCGTCATTTTATAGAGTTGCGCTGCCTCCCCGGCATTGCAGTTGATGAAATAGAGACCTCCGTCGATGGAGAGCCGGATCTCGACCTCCTCCATCTCGCGGATCGCCTGATACATCTCCTTCAGACGCTCAATAGTGAAAAATCCTCCGGTCGAATGATAGTAAACTGCGTAAAGTCCTGCCTGCTTCTGCTCACGAATTCGGAAATTTTCAGCGATGCTTCCACTGCCCTGTTTTCTGATCTGCTTTGGTTCGACATGAACGTCCAGATTTTCCGTCTCTTCCAGTCTGGAAACTTCCTGAAGTACCAGCTCTCTGATTTTCTCCTCACCGAGTGTCTCCTGCAGATAGCGGGATCTAGCCCTGACTCTGTGCTCATAGTCCCCATGCTCGATGAACACATTCATCAGTGCTCGCACGTAGTAAAGGATTTTTTCCGGAGCAAGATGATCTTTCACAAGGATCCCCATCTTTGGACTTACCCCGAGTCCTCCGGTGGCATAGACATCAAATGTGCCATCCTCATTTGCAGCGAAACCGAGATCGCGGAAGGTACTGTGTGTCTCATTTTTCAATGAACTTGAGAACGAGATCTTCAGTTTTCTCGGAAATTTCAGGGTTCCGACGATCGACAAAATGTATTCATGCACTGCCTTTGCATATGGCAGAACATCAAAATACTCTCCCTTTTCCACACCGGAAAGCGGCGGTGCGATCACGTTTGCCGGGTGGCTTCCACCAGTCCCCCGTGTCACGATTCCCGCCTTCAGAACTTCTTTTGCAGTCGCTCTGACTGCCGCTGGGGAAAGGTCATGAAGCTGCAGCGTCTGTCCTGTGGAGATCTTTACCGTAGAGATCTGATGCTTTTCTGCACTTTCGAGAATGCAGGCAAGCTGTTCCTTTGTAAGAGTTCCTCCGAATAATCTCAGACGGAGCATATGGTGCTCCTGATCTCTCTGCATATATGTTCCAAATCCACAAGACACTGTTTTATACTCCTTTGCCGTGATCTCTTTATTTTCAAATCTGATGGAGCTCTCATCCAATTCCGTCAGTTCATTGAAAAAACGCTCCTCACTATAATTCATGACGCCGCTTTTCCTTCCTTTCTAATCAAACCTTTGTCAACTGTCTTCTCGCATAAACAATAGAATTCACACTCCGCGAACATTCTATTGTCATGAACAATGCTGCAGCATCTGCCGCAGCATTTCAAAATCGTTTTAAATTTAACACACTCACAGGATCATTTCCGTGAGCTATCTCACGTTTCCCAGATTTTTGTCGTCAATCCATCCATATCATAGACCCTGCAGACACCGTTTCTGATCGACAGCAGTCCCTGATCCGAAAAATCTCTGATGATCCTCGAAACGGTCTCTCTGTTGGAACCGACCAGCTCTGCCAGGAAGGTAATGCTCATGCGAAACGGCAGTTCCCGATATTCCGGATATTCGATCCCGTAATCTCTTGAAAATTTCCAGATCCTTGAGGCGATCTGTTTATCCAGCTTCATCATCTTGGTCGTATTTTCCACCTGGTGATACAGTCTGCGGATCTTATCCGACATGGAATCCATCACCATCCTCGTGAAGCCGAAATCCCCCTCCATGATTTCCAGAAACTGTTCTCTGGAGATCTTTACCACCGTCACTTCCGTCTTCGCGTAACAGTTGATCGACGATTCCGGACGCTGAAGAATGATCTCATTCAGCATCGTCCCCTCTCCAAGCAGAAAAATGGCACGGCGGTCATTGTTGCGATTGACCCGCTCCAGCACCGCATACCCGGAGACAAGAATATAAACAGAAGATACCTTTTCCCTCATTCGGAAAAGGTATTCTCCTTTTTTGTATTTTGCTATGACTGCATACGCCAGAATCTTCGCCCTTGATTCCGGCGATGCTTTTGAAAAAAGTTCTGTATTTTCCATGATATCTCTGATATCCATGTCACATTGTAAAACTCCTCTTTTATCTCATGAATGTTTTAACACGCGAATGTTCTCCAGCACGCTTTTCGCAGCATTCTGCAGTTCTGCCCGTGTCAGATGATACGGATGATTTTCATCGTCAAGTGCCTTCAGAATATCTTCCCTGTCTTCCGCAGAACCAGGCATGGTTACATGATTTCCGCTCTTTACACAGCCTGCTGCCGAAGCAGGTCCGTATTTTGCATTCGGATTCGTCATCAGAGATCTGGTCACGAGCCAGTCAGTCATCACAAGTCCCTGATATCCCCATTCATCGCGCAGGACGAAGGTATTGAGATCCCTGCTGTTGCAGCTGTGCTCTCCGTTGATCAGATTGTAGGAAGTCATAAGGGATGCAGGTCTGCTCTCCTTGACAGCGATCTCAAATCCCTTCAGGTAGATCTCACGCAGCGCCCGTTCACTCATGATACTGTTGGAACCGTAGCGGTTTGTCTCCTGATTGTTTGCAGCAAAATGCTTGATCGTCGTGCCGCATCCCGGATGCTTCTGCACTCCTCGGGTGATCGCCGCTGCGATCTTACCGCTTACCAGCGGATCCTCCGAATAATATTCAAAATTTCGACCGCACAGCGGAGATCTCTGAATGTTCAGTGCCGGGGCAAGCCACAGATCACATCCGAAGAGTTCCATTTCTTCTCCGATCATGTCTCCCAGCTCCTCGCAAAGTTCGACATTGAAGCTCTGTGCCAGTGCAGTGCCGATCGGTATTGCCACACAATACTGGTAGTACGTCGGAGCCTCCAGCTCTTCCCTGCTCTTGTTTGCAGCCATCGCTTCGATCATCTGAATCTCTTCTTCATCCATAAAATCCATCAGACTGGCAAGTGCACTTCCCTGTCCCTTGGCTCTGCCGTTTACCAGTTTATAAGAGGTATCGACACGGATCCCTGCAGGTCCGTCACACATACTGAGTCTGTCCAGTCCCAGCTCTTTCAGATGTCCGGTAGTTTCACCTGCACCGCCGGCAACTGCTGTGCATGCCTGACCGATCACTGACTGGTCTTCTTCCTCTTTTGCATAATTACCGACACAGAGATCTGCCAGCTGTTCTTCACTGAGTCCGCCAATAAACTCCTCTGTTGTTTTTTCACCTGAGATCACCTCTGCCCACGATACGGTCTCTGTTTTTTTGATCTCCTCCGGTGTTTCACGATAAGCAGCCGTTTTTGTATCGATCTTCGCTGAATCGATCTTGATTCTTACAACATTTTCCGGGATCTCCGCTTTCACTGTCTCCGGCACCAGATCTTTAAAATCCACTCCCGGACAGATCGGTTTTACCTGCTCCGTGATCCTTTCCTGTTCTACCGTTATGATTCCTGCCGGTATGGTATGATCTGAGCAGTTTCCGACCCGGATCGTATAGTCACCTTTTTCAAGAATATAAGCACTCTTTCTCTCTGAAAATGCAGCCATGGAAACTGTCGGGAAGACTACGGTCAGCTCCTGTGTTTCCCCTGCTGCCAGCTCTCTGCTTTTTGCAAAGCCTTTTAATTCCTGATACGGTCTGTCCAGTTCTCCGGACGGCGCGGATACGTATACCTGAACGACCTCTTTTCCTGAAAAACTGCCTGTATTTTTGACAAGGACCGTCACAGAAACTTTCTCCTCGTCCGCTCTGCACTCTGACACAGAAAGTGAAAACTCTGTATAACCAAGACCATAGCCAAATGGATAGATCGGTTTTCTCCCAAAAGTGTCAAAATAGCGGTAGCCTACATAGATACCTTCTCTGTATCTGGTATCATTCATATCGCCGAATCCCTCGGTGGATGGATACTGCTCGATCGCAGCCCAGGTCATCGCAAGTTTTCCTGAGGGACTGCTCTTTCCGAGAAGCAGATCCGCACAAACATCTCCGGTCACCGTGCCGAGCTGTCCAAGCAGAAGTATCGCTTTTACCTCTTTCTCGACAGGAGCAAGGTTTACCATGCCTCCGACGTTCAGTATCAGAATAAATTTCTGATATTTTTTATTCAGCGCTCTGATATCTCTGATCTCAGTCTCAGTCAGATTGATATCTCCTGCTTCCGGCCGGCGGTCATTGCCTTCACCGGAAATGCGGGACAGCACATAGATCGCGGTGTCTCCCTCACCATTCAGCGGAAGCTCATAATCCGGCTCCGGCATCACGCTTCCCATCGCAGCAAAGACCGGATTCTGACCAAGTGCCTTGTATTTCTGCTTGATCTCACTGATCCACGCTGCTCTTTTCTCGGTTACGATCTCATCATAAGCGTCGATCCACTCTTTCGTTGTGATCTCAAATCCTGCATTCTGAAGTCCTTCTTCAATCGTGACAAAATGACGGACATTGACATCACCTGAACCGGTACCGCCCTTGATCGTTTTGCGGACACCGCTTCCGTAAGCTGCAAGTTTCCCCGTTTCTGTCAGCGGAAGGATGCCTTCGTTTTTCAGAAGTACTGCCCCTTCCGGCGCCAGCCTGCGTGCAGTCTCGATATGCTGTTTTTCAAAATCCTGTATGCTGTCTGTATCAATTCTTCTCATATATTTCTCCCTGCTGTGTCATACAATTTTCGAACTTACTGTTTCTTTATTTTAGCATCTTCTGAAATTGATTTCCACATCTGGGAGGTAGATTCCTCTGAATAAACTCGCTGTGTTCAGCCTGCAAAATGTTCTTTCGCGAACTGCATATCCTGCACTACTTCGACGGTTCCCAGATAATTATCTGCCTTATCTCTCACAGCCATGTAAGTTACCAGAAACGGCTTTCCGTTTTTCTCCATCCATACAGGAACACTGTCTCTTTTATGATTTCTGAAATCATCGAGAATTGCGCGCACCATCGGCTCGATCTTCGGAGGATGGCAGGAAAATACTTCTCTGTCGATCGCCATCTGTGAGCGTTTGAACACCTTCGGACCTTCATTGAAGAAGCGGTTGATATTGTCGGCATCTATAAAAGAAATTTCCAAAGGCAGCGTATTCAGCATGGCTTCAAGCTGTGCTACTGTCATATGTCCGCCGCCCATGACGATCTCATTGCCGCCAAAGGAAGCCTGACTGCCTGCTTTTCTCTCTGAAAGGAACTTCTCTGCCTCCTCCCATCGATGTTCTACCCCCAAGACCGGTGCATAGTCCTTTGCATCCTCGTAGATCTCGTACCATTCTTCTTCACAGAAGTTTACCGCGCAGATCGGGAATAAAATGTTTGCCTCTTTGTAGATCATCTCGTCCGCTCTGGTCAGAACTGCCTCAAGTCTTTTTGTCCAGGCTTCGTCATGCAGGGCTGTCTTCTGCAGGGCTGAGAGCTCATCACGTATCTCATCATCCACACTCCACATGACATCCGATGGACCGGATATTTCGTAGCGTACCTTCAGTACCGGATAGATCAGATCTCCTTTTTTCGCATAATGCACCGCAATCTGACGAAGATCTGCCATCTTCTCGCTGATCTCCCTGCCCTCTTCGATGTCTTTCTGAACCTCGTGGATCATGCTGCCGATTTTTTCATTCTCCTCCGTCCAGGTGAACAGCGGATGACCGACCGTCTCTCTCAATGCTTTTGCAGCCTCATGCTTCTTTTTATAAACTTCCGGCATCTCTCTCTTTGACGGCTCCTGCATGTTTTTTTCCTTCTTCAACGATGCCTCTACCGCCTTTTCCGCATTTGCGATCTTTTCTTCCTTTGTCGTTCCATGGAACAGCGCACTGTGAACATCACACAGCTTCTGTACCTCTGTGATCGGTGTTCCTTCTCTGATCAGCTCCTGCTCAGCTTTCATGATCTCGGATGCCTCGACCTCTGCAAATTTCTGTACAAAATCTTTCTGCACCTGCTCCAGACTTTCCCCTGCCCCGAGTCTTTTTAAATATGTTTTGATCTGCTCCGCTGTATCCACTGCCGGATTCCTCTCTGCCTCTGCCGG
This sequence comes from Eubacteriales bacterium, assembly GCA_030527715.1. Taxonomy (GTDB): domain Bacteria; phylum Bacillota; class Clostridia; order Lachnospirales; family Lachnospiraceae; genus Marvinbryantia. The sequence continues at coordinate 1,866 of JAUNAF010000065.1, read as the reverse complement.
TGCTGCCTCCGTCTTCTCCTCTGTGATACTGCTCAGATCAGGCATTGCACCGACAATTTCAAATCCCTGACGCATCAGTGCCGGAATGATCTCCATCATGGAGATTTTTCTCATTTTAGCTCCCTTTGGAATCGTTGTGATGCGTCCGACAGAGTGAAGCATTGCCGGCTTTGTAATTTCAGAGAATCCCAATTCCTTCAGGGTCTCGGTAAGTTCCGGATATTCCTGTACTAACTCATATACTGGTTTTGATAAATCTAATTTCTTTGCCATATGTCATTTCCTCCAGTTATTTCACTGCGGCTTATTTGTTGTTTCTGACAGCATCAGTATAGGATATCCGAAAGAATATTTCTGTTGCAGATGCAACAAAAAACATCTTTTTACAATTTGATATCCTGTCCGCTCAGTACTCTGACCGTTCCCATGATCATTTATTCTCCTTTACGACTTTCGATAAACTGGCTGATTGCTTTCAGTCCTGCTCTCAACACCTCTTCCTCACATGCATATCCGATTCTCATGCTGAATGCTTCCTCAAAACAGTCTCCCGGAGTAACAAAAGCGCCGGTCTCGTGATACATGCGGTCACAGAATTCTACAGAAGGAATCGGCAGATCATAGAAAACGAGGGCTGTCGTTCCTGCCTGCGGTTTCTGATAGTGTACCAGTGGTTCAGAAGCGACCCACTGATCCAGAATCGCAAGATTGTTTCTGACCATTTTTCTGTTTCTCTGAAGCAGGATCTCTTTGTTCTGCAGTGCTATAGAGGCAACTGCCTCATCGAATAATCCGCAGCTGACAAGGTTATAATCTCGATGAGAAAAGCAGGAACGGATGAAGTTCTGATCATGTGAGGCAATCCATCCCAGGCGAAGTCCTGCAAGGGAGAATACCTTTGACATGCTGCTGACGGAAATTCCTTTATCATACAGATCGACAATGGATTCACACCACTCATCTTCCTGCGTCAGATGACGATAGACTTCATCACAGAGTACATAGGCATCCACCCCTTTTGCCAGTGCAGCGATCTCACAAAGTAAGTCTCTGGACATCAGAGCTCCCGTCGGATTGTTCGGATTATTGATACAGATCAGCTTTGTGTTCGGTGTCAGAAGCTTTTTCAGTTCCTCCAGATCCGGAAGATATCCGTTCTCCTTTGTCAGATGCAGAAACTGTACATCCGCTCCATAACTTTCCGGGATAGAATACAGCTGCTGATAAGTCGGTGTGATACTGATCACACGATCCCCAGGCTGTACCAGTGTATAGAACACATGATGATTTGCACCGGATGCACCATGCGTTGTAACGATCTCCTCCTCGGAAAGGGTCTTGTACAGACTGCAGATTCCCTTTTTCAGAGCCGGCAGACCTTCAATATCACCGTAAGTCAGACGGCGTGCACAGAACGCTTCCAGAAATTCCTTCTTATCCGTTCCTGTCAATTCGAACAGCTCATCAAGAGATACACTGTCCACACAGGTTTCCGCAATATTGTATTTTGCACCTACCTCATATTTGTTCATCCATTCTTCTACAGCAAACGGTTCAATGTTCATCCTTATCCTCCTAAAAAAGAAAGGTGTCCAAAGCTTTGCCTTATAACACATTTCTGTGCCGTACCTACGGTAAAGCTTTGAACACCTTTTATGATATTTTCACCCGGTGGTGAAAACAGGTTTCAACTATTTTTTTGTAAACACCAGAATGCACACTCTGAGAACACTCTAATGTCATGAATTATAGAGGACCGTTTCCGACTTGTCAACCAGCTTTTCTTCTCTGCTTGACCGGATTTCTCATTTCCTTGCTATCGGTCAAGTTTCTGCCGGGAAATTTTGACCTGTTTACACTTTTTCT
>JAUNAF010000135.1 GCA_030527715.1 Eubacteriales bacterium | reverse complement strand
GAAAAAGTAAGAAAAAACGAGTTAACAAGAGAACGACTAAGATTAATATGGGAGGGAAACATATGATATTAGCAGATAAGATTATGGAGGAGAGAAAGAAAAACGGCTGGTCTCAGGAAGAGCTTGCTGAGATGCTCTCGATATCAAGACAATCTGTATCCAAATGGGAAAGCGCACAGTCCACACCGGATCTTCAGAGAATCATCAGGATGGCAGAGATCTTCGGTGTCAGCACAGATTATCTTCTGAGAGATGAGATGGAGCCGAAGGAGCCGGGGCTTTCAGAAGACTGGATCCAGACAAAAGAGGAGACAAAGCTGATCAGTGTCTCTATGGAAGAGGCAAATGATTTTATGAATTCTCAGAGACAGAATGCGGGAAAGGTTGCAGCGGCAGTGGCGATGTGCATTCTCAGTCCGGTGATCCTGATCGTTCTTGCTGGATTGCAGGAGGAGAAGGTGATCGCTGTTTCTGAGGGAATGGCAGCAGGGATCGGTATCGCAGTGCTTCTGGCAATGGTTGCGGCAGCAGTATTTGTATTGGTGACCTACAGTATCGGCAAGAGTCGTTTTACGTATCTGGAAAATGAAGAGTTTGAAACTGCCTACGGTGTATCCGGAATGGTGAAGGAAAAGGAGAGAGACTTTGAGCCGGTCTACACACGCAGTATTGCTATCGGTGTGGTTCTTTTTATTACTGCAGTGATCCCGCTTGTGGTTGCAGGTGCAATGGAAGCACCGGATTACATTGCAATTCTTGGAGTTGCCTTCCTGTTATGCGTGGTTGCGGCAGGTGTTTATCTGGTTGTCAATGCATGTATGATCAAGGGAAGCTATGAGATCCTGCTTCAGGAAGGGGAGCATTCCAGAAAAGAGAAGAAACTGAGAAAAAAAGCAGATCCGTGGAGTACGATCTACTGGTGTGCTGTAACAGCTGTGTATCTTGGATGGAGTTTCCTGACATACCGCTGGGATATGACTTGGATCATCTGGCCGGTTGCCGGTGCGGGCTACGGGATCATTGCAGCAGTCTTAAAGATCACAATGCACGATAAGGACTGAGCGCAAATACATTTCAGGCATAGCAGACCATAGCAAACAGGCATTTGTAATTATCATTCAGCCGTCTATAATAGGAGAAAAGGGAAATCCTGTTTGGAAGGTGAAATGAAATGAGAAGATCTATGGTGATGACAGCGGCTCTGGCAGCGATTCTCTGCTGTATGGCCGGAGGTGCCCGTGGAAAGGCAGAAACTGTTGTGATGACAGAAGTGTCGGATACGGAGCGGACTTCGGAGGCAGATCAGAACCTGGAAACTGAGGAGGCAGAGATGGGATTGACAGTGACCGTAAACGGAGTGCAGTTTAAGGCAGAATTTGAGAAGAATGCTGCTGTCGATGCGCTGAAGGAAAAACTTGCAGATGGAGAGCTCACACTCACGCTGACAGATTATTCAGGCTTTGAGAAGGTGGGAAGTTTCGGCTTCTCTCTGCCGACAGAGAACAGGCAGACGACCACAAAAAGCGGTGATATCGTGCTGTACAACGGCAGTCAGCTTGTGATTTTTTACGGCTCCAACAGTTGGAGCTATACCAGACTGGCCAGGATCTCAGATCTGACCGATTGGGAGAAGGCTCTTGGCAGAGGCGATGCAGAAGTTGTTCTGTCTCTGGCAGAGTGATAGAAAGAGGAGGAAATCAGAAATGAGCAGAAAGGTATTGATCATATCCGCAAGTCCGAGAAAAAACAGCAATTCGGAGGCGCTGGCGACAGCATTTGCAGAGGGAGCAAAAGCAGCGGGAAATGAGGTAGAGCAGATCAGTCTGGCAGGAAAGAAGATCGAATTCTGCCGCGGCTGTTTCGTCTGTCAGAAGACGCAGCGCTGTGTGATCCGTGATGATGCGGATCTGATCGAGCAGAAGATGGAGCAGGCAGATGTTCTGGTATTTGCAACACCGATCTATTATTATGAAATGAGCGGCCAGCTGAAAACAATGCTGGATCGCGGTAATCCGCTTTATACAACGGAGTACAAATTCAGAGATGTATATTTCCTTTCGAGTGCAGCTGAGGATGAGGAAGGCGTGGATGCCAGAGCAGTCTCCGGAGTGGAAGGCTGGATCGAGTGCTTTCCGAAGGCAAGACTTGCAGGCAGGGTATTTGCCGGCGGTGTGACAGAGGCTGGAGAAGTACAGGGAAAAAAGGCATTGGAAGAAGCATACGAGCGGTCAATTAAAAAACTAAATGCAACAGCAGATGTTGCATTTACATCTTGTTTGTG
>JAUNAF010000013.1:9344-41126 GCA_030527715.1 Eubacteriales bacterium | reverse complement strand
TGATAAGCCTGCTGTACTTCTTTGAATTTTTCTTCTGCCTGCTTTGGATTGTCCAGATTGGCATCCGGATGATATTTGCGGCTCATTTTGCGATATGCTTTTTTTATTTCCTCCTCGGAGGCACCTCTGGAAACTCCGAGCACTTCATAGGGATCTCTCATACTTATCTATTCCTGTTTCTCCTTACCGTTCTCCTTCTGACGTTTTGCACGGATGACATCAAAACGACTCCAGATCCCGGAATATAAAATATTTCTCAGAATCTCTGCATGCTCAATGATCGGAAGTTTCTCAAACTCCCGGCAGCAGGATGAGATGAACATGGTAAGAATCTCCTGACAGTTTTCGTCAAATCCCGGTTTCTGATACGCCTCCTTGAGAGGGTTGAATGTGCCCTTTTTGATATCCTGTTCGATATCCTCATAGGCATCCATCAGATATACGAATTTTCCGAGAGAGGAACCGATCTTTCTGAGACTGCACGCCCAGATATCCTCACGGCAGGAGAAGACTTCTGCGAGGATCTGCCCGTACAGACCGGCGAGAAGATCGATGTCCTGCACCTGACGGTGCTCACAGTCAGAGAGCTCTTTCAGCAGAGCCTCGATGGTTTCTGCCTTTTTCTGCTGGTCCGCACTGAGACGGCTGACCTTTCGCTCCAGGATCTTCGCATAGGCTGCGCGGTCGATCCGGTGCTCATCTTTCCAGTCATCTTCGCATTTATAATAGGAAAGAAGAAGGTTCATATCTGCGGCATAGTCAGTGAATTCGTTGATCCGCTCCCGGTGTCTGGTCAGCGGATGAGCGGTACACTTTCGGCGTGTGTCTGTCGTTTCCGGCTCATAGAGACCGGTCAGCAGAATCGCAAGGAAAGTCATATCATAGGTCAGACTCAGCTGACCGCTGATGCCATAGTTTTTTTTCAGCTGACGGCAGAGTCCGCAGTAGTAGGCACGATAGGTCTCAAAATCCTTTACCTTTAATTCATCTTTATTGACAACGATATATCCTACCATAGATAACCTCACATAACAAGACTTGTATTCCCTTATGATACGAATTGCCCCTGACGATATCAAGCAATTACGACTAAACAAATTATAAAAAAAATGTAAAATCGGCAAAGGACTTGCTTTTTTTCAGACTTCGAATTATAATGACGCGGTCGTTGAAAACCTGATTCGGAAGGATGAAGCATGGAATTATTAGCAGATGTACTGTTGGATGCAGTGATTGATACGGCAAAACTGCTTCCGTTTTTATTTTTGACTTATCTGGCAATGGAGTATCTGGAGGAACATGCCGGAGGGCGTACACCACAGATCCTTGCAAAGACACAGAAAGCCGGACCGCTGCTCGGCGGACTGTTCGGCATAGTACCGCAGTGCGGATTTTCCTCAGCAGCGGCGAGTCTCTATTCAGGAGGACTGATCACTACGGGAACACTGATCGCGGTGTTCTTATCCACTTCGGATGAGATGCTGCCGATCTTTATCAGTGGAAAAGTGCCTCCGGTACAGATCCTGCAGATCCTCGGACTGAAGGCTGTCTGCGGAGTGATCGCGGGCTTTGTATTTGATGCAGTGCTGCGTGTACTGCACCGCAGAAAGAAAGAGGAGATACAGACGATCCATGATCTCTGTGAGCACGATCACTGTCACTGCGAGACGGGAGGCATTCTGCGCTCTGCGCTGAAGCATACCCTGCAGGTGACCGCCTTTATCTTTGCAGTGAATATCCTGCTGGGATTCGCAGCAGAACTGATCGGTATGGCGCGTCTGATGCGGACCGCACAGGCCTATCCGCTGCTCAGTATTTTTGTCTCTGCGCTGATCGGCCTGATCCCGAACTGTGCTTCCTCGGTGGCCATCACCACCTTGTATATGGAAGGAGTGCTGTCCTTCGGCAGCATGATGGCAGGTCTGCTTTCCTGCGCCGGGATCGGTATGGCAGTGCTGTTCCGTACCAATCGAAAACTGAAAAAAGACGTCAGCATTCTCGGCGCATGCTATATCGCAAGCGTGCTGTTCGGACTGTTTTTCCAGCTGATCGTATAGACCGTGCAATAGCAATAGCTCTAGTGGGAAATCCACAAAGCTATTGCTATTTTTATGTGTGCGTGGTAAACTTTTAGACATAAATACTGGAGATACGAAAAGAAAGGTCGACAGAAAATATGAAATACTGGGCAGGCATTGCAAAGCAGTTATCGTTGCTGACGCAGCTTGGATTGTCCCTGATCACACCTTTGCTGTTATGCATCGGTATCTGCTGGTGGCTGAACAACTCCGCGGGGCTTGGCAGCTGGATCTATATCCCGGGATTTTTCCTCGGACTGGGCAGTTCCTTTACGGTTGCCTGGCGTTTTTATCAGGCCATCACCCGTGTTCAGAAAAAAGATAAGAAAAAAAAGAGAGTGTCATTCAACCGTCACTCTTAGAACGGAGCAGATTCTTATGAAAAAGCTATTGGATAAATTACAGCCGGCAGTGCGACTGGAGACGACAAGAGTCGGGACAGGAACCGCAGTCGGCGTTGTTTGCATGTGGGCAGTTTTTGGACTGCTGCATCTGCTGGTACCGGATCAGGTGCCGTTCGACTACCGTGTGATCCTCGGAGGTCTGGGCGGAGGACTGGTGGCAGTGCTGAATTTTTTCCTGATGGCACTCACCGTACAGAAGGTGGTATCCATCGAGGATGAGTCCTCAGCAAGAAACCGCATGAAGGCGAGCTACACACAGCGCATGATGATGCAGGGACTCTGGTGTATTCTTGCAATCGTGCTGCCATGCTTTCAGTTTGCGGCAGGCATGATCCCCCTGCTGTTTCCGACAGCAGTGATCAAAATCGTTGGAATTTTCTGGCAGAAAAAAGCGAATTCCTGAACATGATCTTACGGAATCCTTCTTTTGGGCTGAGAAAAGGGCAGTCTGAAGAAGGATTTCTGAGAATAAAAGAGACACAGCCGGATAGGAGGTGGAAAAATTATGGATATAAGTATTACCGGGGGCCGTATATTTTATACGCTTCCCATTGATTTTCCCATTCTCGGGAAGTTTCAGATCACAGAGACACTGGTAGTCAGCTGGATTGTTATGCTGCTGATCACAGGTCTGTGCATTTGGCTGACGCACGATCTGAAAGTGGAGAAGATTTCGAAACGTCAGGCAGTGGCAGAGATGCTGGTGGAGACGGCGAACAACTTTGTTATCGGAAATATGACAGAGAAGTTCCGCAGGCTGATCCCGTTTGTAGCAGCTCTGTTTGCTACCAGTGTGGTATCCAACCTGATCAGTCTGACCGGACTGCGAAGCCCGACAGCGGATCTGTCAACAGAGGCAGCCTGGGCGGTAGTCGTATTTATCATGATCACCGCAGAAAAGATCAAGGCGGGCGGACTTGGCGGATATCTGAAGGGATTTACCACGCCGATCTTTGTCATGACGCCGTTCAATGTGCTTTCTGAGCTGGCGACACCGATCAGTATGGCCTGTCGTCATTTCGGAAATATTCTGTCCGGAGTAGTTATCAATGCCCTGATTTACGCAGCACTTGCAGTGGCAAGTTCCGCGCTTTTGGGACTGATCCCGGGCGCAGTCGGAGATCTGCTTTCCCAGATCCCGATCCTGGATGTCGGTATTCCTGCCGTATTATCAGTCTATTTTGACTGGTTCTCAGGCTGTATGCAGGCATTCATCTTCTGTATGCTGACCACGATGTACATCGCAAATGCAGCGGAGGTCTAGTGAAGGAGAAATCGGCCGCAAAAGGTCTGCGGCTGTATGAAAAACCCATGACGCAGAGCATGAGGCTCTGTGAAAGAATAAAAAACAGGAGGAATATATCATGGATTTTACTGTATTAGCAAAAGGTATTGCGTTAGCAGGTTGTGCAATTGGTGCCGGATGTGCTCTGATCGCCGGTGTCGGCCCTGGTATCGGTGAAGGTAACGCAGTAGCAAAGGGACTTGAGGCAATCGGACGTCAGCCGGAGTGCAAGGGTGATGTTACTTCTACTATGCTGCTTGGTTGTGCGATCGCAGAGACCACAGGTATCTATGGTTTCGTTACCGGACTGCTTCTGATCTTTGTAGCACCGGGCACATTCATGAATTTCCTTAGCTGATAAGGAAGCAGGCAAGGAGGTTAAAGGATGCAGGTACAAGAGCTCGTTGGAATCGTGCCATGGACATTTGTGGCACAGATTTGTAACCTCTTTATTCAGATGTATCTGATCAAACGATTTTTATTTAAGCCGGTCAATGCGATGCTTGAGAAGAGAAAAGCACTGGCTGATGCTCAGATCAGAGAAGCAGAGGAGGCTAAGAAAGAGGCCGCTGCCATCAAGTCCGAGTATGAGCAGAACATGCAGGAGGCTCGTGAGAAGGCCGGAGAGATCATGACCAACGCACAGAAGACTGCAGCTCTTCAGAGTGAGGAGATGCTTCGTGAAGCTTCTGCGCAGGCGGCTGCCATCAAGGCAAAGGCTGAGAAGGATATTGCTCAGGAGAAACGCAAGGCAGTCAATGAGGTGAAGAATGAGATCGGAGGCATTGCCGTTGAGATCGCCGGAAAGGTGATCGAGCGTGAAGTGAAGGAAGAGGATCATACGAAACTGATTGATGATTTTATTGCGAATGTAGGTGAGGCATCATGACGCAGACTGCCAGACTGTACGGCGACAGCCTGTATGAACTCGCTGTCGAAGAACAGCTTGAGGAGACCATGATCGAGCAGCTTAAGGAAGTACGGCAGCTGTTCCGGGAGAATCCGGACTATCTCAGTCTGCTGTCAGAGCCGTCCATTCCGAAAAAGGACAGGACGGAGATGATCGAGGCTGCTTTTGGTACTCAGGCACAGCGCTATTTAGTGAATTTTTTAAAGATTCTGTGTGAACGCGGAATTCTGCGCGAGTTTTCAGGCTGCGTGGAGGAGTTTACACGGAGATATTACGCAGATCACAATATCGCAGAGGCGGTAGTGACCGGTGCGGTGCGTCTGACAGATGATCAGATGAATCGTCTGCAGGCACGTCTCGAGCAGATCAGCGGGAAAAAGATCTCTCTGGTACAGAAGATCGATCCTTCGGTTCTGGGCGGTCTGCGTGTAGAGCTGGAGGGAAAACTGATGGACGGCACGATTTCAGGAAGGCTGTCCGGAGTCTCCAGAAAACTTGGAGAAGTAATCGTATAGTAAGTAATTATTGTTGAATAAGGATGGAAAAGATATGCAATTAAAACCTGAAGAAATATCAAAGGTCATCCGAAGCCAGATCAAGTATTACGAGAATGCGATCCAGCAGAACGAGACCGGAACTGTCCTGATGGTCGGTGACGGTATCGCAAGAGCAAGCGGACTTGTCAACTGTATGGCAGGCGAGCTGCTCGAATTTGAGGATGGCAGCTTCGGTATGGCGCAGAATCTGGAGGAGAACAGTGTGTCCATCGTACTGTTCGGTGATGACTCCGGAATCGGTGAGGGACAGACGGTAAAGCGTACCGGAAAGGTAGTATCCGTTCCGGTCGGAGAGGCAATGATCGGACGTGTTGTCAATGCACTCGGTCAGCCGATCGACGGCGCAGGCCCGATCGTTACCGATGAGTTCCGCGCAGTAGAGAGCCCGGCACCGGGTATCTGCGAGAGAAAGAGCGTAAATCAGCCACTGCAGACCGGTATCAAAGCGATCGACTCCATGGTCCCGATCGGAAGAGGACAGCGTGAGCTGATCATCGGAGACCGTCAGACCGGTAAGACAACACTGGCAGCAGATACCATTATCAACCAGAAAAAGGAAAATGTGATCTGTATCTATGTTGCGATCGGTCAGAAGCGTTCTACCGTAGCGTCTCTGGTTGAGAATCTGACCAGGAACGGAGCAATGGATTACACCATCGTTGTAGCGGCAACAGCATCGGAAGCCAGCCCGCTGCAGTTCATCGCACCGTACTCAGGATGTGCGATGGGTGAATATTTTATGAATCAGGGTAAGGATGTCCTGATCGTTTATGATGATCTGAGTAAGCACGCGGTAGCTTACCGTGCACTTTCTCTGCTGATCCGTCGTCCGCCCGGACGTGAGGCATATCCGGGTGATGTCTTCTATCTGCACTCCAGACTGCTGGAGCGTGCTGCGAAGCTGGATGACGAGCACGGCGGCGGTTCTCTGACGGCTCTGCCGATCATTGAGACCCAGGCAGGAGATGTATCCGCGTACATTCCGACCAACGTTATTTCCATTACCGACGGACAGATCTTCCTGGAGACAGAGCTGTTCCACTCCGGTGTTATGCCGGCAGTAAACCCGGGTATTTCCGTATCCCGAGTAGGTGGTAATGCTCAGATCAAGGCAATGAAGAAGGTTGCCGGTACACTGAAGCTGATCTACTCCCAGTATCGTGAGCTGCAGAGCTTTGCTCAGTTTGGTTCTGACCTGGATGCGGATACGAAGGCACGTCTGGATCAGGGTGCCCGTATCGTGGAAGTCCTGAAGCAGAATCAGAATGCACCGGTTCCGGTAGAGAAGCAGGTAGCGATCCTGTATGCGGTCACCAAGGGTATCCTTGCAGATGTCCGTGTTGAGGATGTGCGCGCTTACGAGAGCGGACTCTTCACCTGGCTGGATTCCGATCCGGACGGAGCTGCTGCAATGCAGGAGATCCGCAGCACCGGAAAGCTGGAAGCTGAGACTGAGGAAAAGCTGAAAAAAGCACTGGATGCGTACACAGCAAATTTTCGCGATACGCATTCCGACAAATAGATGAGTGATTAGGAGGAGAGTCGATGGCTGCAAACATGAAAGCGGTAAAGCTGCGTATTAAGAGTGTGCAGAGCACCATGCAGATTACCAAAGCTATGGAACTTGTAGCATCCTCCAAACTGCGCAGGGCGAAGGAGCGTGCAGACGCCTGCCGCCCGTATTTTCAGACACTGCACAAGACGCTGCAGGACATTGCTGCAGGCAATACCGATGTCAGCTCTGTCTATGCAAAACCACAGTCTGAAAGTAAATGCTGCTATGTGTTGATTGCAGGTGACCGCGGTCTGGCCGGCGGTTACAACACCAATCTGTTCAAACGCCTGGAGGCGGAGGAGAACGGGGAGGAACTGGTAGTTCTTCCGATCGGAAAGAAGGCAGTGGAGTACGCCCACCGCCGTCAGATCGAGTGCCTCACGGAGAACTTTGCGGAGATCGCAGGGGTATCTGTGGCGGACTGCTTTGAGATGGCTAACCTTCTCTGCAAAGCCTACAGAGAGGGAAGATTCGGACATATAGATCTGTGTTATACCAGATTTATTTCCATGCTTTCCCAGCAGGCGGACGTGCTTCCGGCACTGCCGCTGACGGATCTGGTTCCTGAGGAGACGGAGAAGGCACCTGTGCGTGATCTGATCCTGTATGAGCCGGATGCTGCAGAGGTGTTTGATGCAATCGTGCCGGAGTATCTGGCTGGTCTGATCTACGGAGGCGTATGTGAGAGTGTAGCCAGCGAGCTGGCTGCCAGACGTACGGCGATGGAGGCAGCGACCAACAATGCGGAAGAGATGATCGATCGTCTGAATCTGCATTACAACAGAGCACGTCAGGCAAGCATTACGCAGGAGATCACAGAGATTGTTGGAGGAGCGGAGGGCGTATAAGCCCGACGGGACTTTAAATGAAGGAGATTCACAAAATGAGCGAAAAACATATTGGCGAGGTAGTGCAGGTCATTGGTCCTGTACTGGACATCCGTTTCGGATACGATGAGCTGCCTGCGCTGCTGAATGCGATCGAGATAGACAATAACGGCGTGAAACTTACCGCCGAAGTAGCTCAGCAGATTGGAGACAATACCGTTCGCTGTATCGCGATGAGTTCCACGGACGGACTTGTTCGAGGCGCAAAGGCGCTGGATACCGGAGGCCCGATCACGGTTCCGGTCGGCGAGGAGTGCCTGGGACGAGTATTCAATCTGCTCGGTGATCCGGTAGACAATATTCCGGCACCGGAGGCAAAGGAGAGATGGGCGATCCATCGTCCGGCACCGGCATACGAGGAGCAGATGCCGGCAACAGAGATCCTGGAGACCGGTATCAAGGTCGTTGACCTGATCTGCCCGTATGCAAAGGGCGGTAAGATAGGTCTGTTCGGAGGAGCAGGTGTAGGAAAGACAGTTCTGATCATGGAGCTGATCCATAACGTTGCGACAGCTCACGGCGGACTTTCCGTATTCACCGGCGTAGGAGAGCGTACCCGTGAGGGTAACGATCTGTATAACGAGATGAAGGAGAGCGGCGTTATCGATAAGACGGCCTTAGTATATGGTCAGATGAATGAGCCGCCCGGAGCTCGTATGAGAGTAGGTCTGTCCGGACTTACCATGGCAGAGTATTTCCGTGATGTGAAAAATCAGGACGTGCTTCTGTTCATTGACAACATTTTCCGTTTTACACAGGCAGGTTCCGAGGTTTCCGCACTGCTTGGACGTATGCCGTCCGCAGTAGGATACCAGCCGACGCTGGCAACAGAGATGGGTACTCTTCAGGAGCGTATCACATCCACCAGAAAGGGTTCCATCACATCTGTACAGGCAGTTTACGTGCCGGCAGATGACCTGACCGACCCGGCACCGGCAACCACCTTCACCCATCTGGATGCAACCACGGTACTTTCCCGTGATATCGCCAGCCAGGGTATTTATCCGGCCGTAGATCCGCTGGATTCTACCAGCCGTATTCTTTCACCGGAAGTCGTTGGAACCGAGCACTATGAGATCGCGCGTGCGGTCCAGAGAGTGCTGCAGCGTTACAAGGAGCTGCAGGATATCATCGCCATCATGGGTATGGATGAGCTGTCCGAGGAGGATAAGCTGACAGTTACCCGTGCACGTAAGGTGCAGAGATTCCTGTCACAGAGCTTCTCTGTTGCGGAGCAGTTTACCGGTATGGCCGGTCAGTACGTACCGCTGAAAGAGACACTGCGCGGATTCAAGATGATTCTGAACGGCGAATGTGATGAGATCCCGGAGAGCTGCTTCCTGTTCGCAGGTACGATCGACGACGTATTTGAGAAAGCGAAGAATCAGTAAAGGAGGCTGTCTATGGCAACATTTCCGATTCGGATCGGTACACCGGACGGCCTGCTGTTTGAGGGCGAGGCAGAACGTGTTGTCTGCCGCAGCATCACCGGAGATCTTGCGATTCTCGCAGGACACTGCAACTTCTGTACCGCACTCGGTATGGGAGAAGCACATATCGTTCTGGAGGATGGCACAAAGCGTGAGGCTGCCTGCATCGGAGGAATGCTTTCTGTGATGCACGGAAGCTGCAGTCTGCTGGCAACTACCTGGGAATGGAAAGAAGACATCGATGCCGAGCGTGCCGCAAGGGCAAAGGAACGTGCTTCAGAAAAGCTCGCAAAGGGCGGGCTGTCAGATCAGGAGTATAAGCTTGCACAGGCAAAACTGCAGAGAGCTTTGGTTCGTCTGAGTGTCAAAGAGTGAGAGCGCACAAGTAGTGCGATCAAAGAAATAAACGGAACAGATGCCGGGCAGAGATGCTCGGCATTTGCCGTTTTTGTAAGCGAATACGACGATTAGGGATACAGAAAAATATGAAGAAAAATCAGAAGAAAAATACGAGAGGCCGTATCATCTCTGCTGCCTGGCAGTTATTTTATGAGCAGGGATATGAGAATACGACAGTGGACGAGATCATAGCGAAAGCGAACACCTCAAAGGGCTCCTTTTACCATTATTTTAAAGGGAAAGATGCTCTGCTCTCCACACTCTCCAACCTGTTTGACGAAAAATACGAAGAGCTGATGGATGTCATGGATCCGTCGATGAGCAGCTACCAGAAGCTGCTTTATCTGAACAATGAGCTTTTCTCTATGATAGAAAACAGTATTGCGATCGATCTGCTGGCGGGGCTGCTGTCCTCTCAGCTGATTACCAGAGGGGAGAAATCTCTGCTGGATCGAAGCAGGCTCTACTACCGCCTGCTTGGCCGTATCATGCTGGAAGGGCAGGAGGCGGGGGAACTGCGCACAGATCTTTCGGTGGGAGAGCTCGTGAAGGCATACGCCATCTGTGAGCGTGCCTTTTTGTACGACTGGTGCATCTCCGGAGGAGAGTATTCCCTGCGCAGCTATTCACAGAAAATGCTGCCTGTGTTTCTGGCAGACTTCAGAAGAGAAAAAACGGGAAAAGAATAAAAAGGAGCTGTCGCTCCATAGATGGTGAAAATTACATCTATGGAGCAGCAGCTCCTTTGATACGTTACTCTTCTTCGAATACAAGATCATCCATAAACTCAATGATCCCTTCTTCTACATCTTCCTTGATTTCCTCATAGTTGTGAATCTCATGGCGATATCCGGAATAAACCTCTGTGATGACCTGGTGTCCGGTCTGGATCAGCCAGTTGGATACCATATAGACGCCCTCTCCGTAATTTCCGACCGGATCCTCGTCGCCTGCGATGTTGTAGATCGGAAGATCCTTAGGTACTTTTTCCGCCCATTCAGTTCCCTCGATCTGCTTCATCATCTGAGCAAAGTCGTACAGGGTGCGGATGGTAGCAGGCTTTGTGAAGGCATTGAACGGATCGTTTGCATGGTCGTACTGTACCTGGAGATCATGGCAGATCCATTCATTTCCGTACTGGATCGGCTCATCACAGCGTTCGCACATCCAGCCCATGAAGATTCCGAGAATGTCGGTGTCCACTTCCTCACCGCGTCCCTCAGCGATGGCTTTTTCACAGGCTGCTGCAGCTTCTGCAGAACCCCTGAATCGGCCGGCGGTACCGCAGATGGTTACGCCATCCACCTCATCACCGTATTTGGCAATGTAATCGCGAACGATGAAGGAACCCATGCTGTGGCCGAAGAGGAAGTATGGAAGATCCGGATATTTTTCTTTGGTGATCGTGGTCAGGGTATGCTCATCCTCCATCTGCGTATGCGGACCCTTTGCACCCCAGTCTGACCATACATTGTTTACCATGGCCGTCTTGCCGTGTCCTACGTGGTCATCTGCGGCTACGATGTAGCCGGCATCCACAAAGGCGGAGATCATATGCAGGTAACGTCTGGAATGCTCACCGAATCCATGCACCAGCTGGACGATGCCGACCGGCTCTGCAGCAGGAACATAGATCCATCCCTGCACCGTATCTCTCTCATTAAATGACGGGAAACTCACTTCATGCAGCATTTCTAAAACCCTCCTTTATATATGATAGTTTTCTGATTTCTGATCACAGTTCCGGAAGTTCATGTATTATCCGGCCAGAGAAATCAGATGCTGGCGACAGCCATGCACCTCACACTTTGCATCAGTTCCGCTGTAATAACCACCCTGTGCGTCCAGAAGAGTGGTGCGGCCGTCCGGATATCTGTACTTCAGAGAATAGTGGCTTGGATTGCTCGGATTCGAACTGTAGGAGCCGGCAACCAGCCAGTATCCTTCACCGTCTGCAATTTTGCCTGTGTTGCTGTCATACAGATTTTTCAGTCCCAGATCCTCTGCAAAGTATCGTACAGACTGCACAGCCAGGCAGGTAGTCACACCGCCCTGCAGCTTCATGATATGGTTCAGCACCGGACTGTTAAAGGCATTGTAGAATAAATCCTTGTCATCAAAAGAGTAGTTATGGAAAAATGTCGGATTCTTCTCCAGTGTGACACAATCCGTGCCCGGGTAATGAGCTGTCTTATTGATATAGCTGCATACAGCACTCAGCTTTTTGGCATTATTCATATCGCTCGTCCAAAGCTTTGCTTCAATCCTTCTGCGTGCAAGACCCCACAGTTTATTCATGTAAACCGAATCACTGTCATCCGTCACGGCCAGATAAATCGTGTCCAGTACCGTCTTTCCCTGCTTTGCGGTTACCTTGACAACGAGTGTCTGAGGGCCGGCTGTGATCTCAAGAGCTTTGCTGCCTGTTGCATACTGATCCTCAGGCTGTGAGGAATTACAGGGAACAGAGACCAGAGAGCCGTATCGAAGTTTTATCCCGCTATCAGAAGTGATCGACTTCAGCTTCGGGGCAGCAGAGGAGGGGATCAGAGCTTTCAGTGCGTTCTTATAGGCAGACGGTGTGACATCCTCCACGGTAAAGGACACATGTTCTTCGATCCAGTCCTCTGGAGCATTTGTGCTGAAAGAGGTTGAAAAAGTCACGGAACCGTCAGCACTTCTCGCTCCGGTGTTGTTTGTTTTATACGTTCTTCCGTAGCCCGTGAAGCCGTAGGCGGTCGGGGTATCCTCGCATACGACAACAGTACCGATACAGGTTCTGTAATACGAAAAGTACTTCTCTGTCTCCGGGATCTCTGCGTAGATAGAAGCTTTGCCGCACTTGAGGGCAGTCATAGTACCGTCTGCGCTGATTCTCAGAATGTCAGGATCTGACACCTCAAACGCAGGCTTACCTGCAAGCTTCGTTATATGGATCTTTTGCGGTTTTCCTTTATACACGATACCGTCGCCCAGATCGAATTCTGTCGGATTCCACGTTTTTTCAGCTTCCGTTTCCTGGGTATTGCCGGAGGTACGGCTGCTGTCGGAAGTATTTTTACCCGCTGAAGTACTGCTGCCAGTGTTGTTCTTACCGTCTGCAGAGGTTCCGCCGGTATTATTCTTACTGCCTGCAGAGGTTCCGCCGGTGTTATTCTTGCCGCCTGCAGAGGTTCCGTTGGTGTTATTCTTGCCGGCAGCAGTATTTCCGCCTGCAACAGTTTTGCCCGCAGTATTTCCGTTTCCAGTGCTGTCTCTGAGAAGCAGCTCCAGGATCTGTTCCTCGATGGTCTTTTTTGCGGTCTTATTATTCCCTGCAGTCTTGTTATTCCCTGCAGGGATCTTCTCTGTAGTTTTGGTGTTCTTGGATGCTGTGTCAGCTTTTTTCGTTACGGTTACCGTACAGGAAACCTTTACCTTCTTATTAGAGACACTCTCAGCTGTGATGATCGCGGTTCCTGTTCCGGTGGCTTTCACTGTGCCGTCAGAGGAAACTTCTGCGACGCTATGATTCGAGCTCGTCCAGAGGATGCTCTTTACCGTTGCTTTTTTCGGAGCTGCCGTTGCCGCCAGCTTTGCGGTGCTGCCTGCTTCCAGGGAAAGAGTTTTTTTATCCAGCGTCAGCTTCTTTACAGGCTGAACCACCCATACCGTGCAGACTGCTTTTTTGCCATTCGCAGTCTTGACAGTGATCTTGGTCTTTCCGGTTTTGCTGGAAGCCTTGATCAGGCCCTTTCCCGTAACCGCAGCAATCTTCTTTTTTGAAGAACGCCATTTCAGTTTCGTCTTCTTGCCTGCCTTTGAGGAAAACACCAGTTCCTTTGACAATTTCAGTGTTTTCCTCACCGGAACATAATAGGTAGTCTGCTGGAATCTTACCGTCGCTGATTTTGCTGCTGCGGATGCTCCCGTCGGCAGTAAAAGAATGGCTGTTAACACGAATGCCAGCAGTACAGCAGACAGCTTGCTGTTCTTTTTCATCTCTTTCGAATCCTCCCTTTGTATGTGATCTCACGGAATCGCTTAATTTTCAGAGATCGCTTTTTCTTACTGTGAAAGTCCCGGACAGCGGCTGAGCAGATGTCGAGTTTACTCGAGCAGATGCTCAGACATTGGACGGGCAAGACGGTATGAGCAAGTAGGCCGATCAGGCCGGATTGCGAATACCGGCGGCGATTCCGAGAGCTGCAATGCAGCGGAGGAATCGACTTTCATACTTAGCGGTGTTCTGCCTCAGCAGAACATGTATGCTTAGTTACATCCTATCATATTTGTGAGAAAAAAGACAGTTTTTCTATAGGAATGAAGACAGTTCCCCGGCTTTTGCACATTCTGCCATAGACGGGGGATTGCGAGAAAGAAGGATTGTACCTACGAAAGTACAATATAGTATATAATTTAGAATATATATTAGTATGGTGAAAATATAAGATAAAATATATTAAAATTAGAAATTTATTATAATTTGTTTAGACTTTAGTCTAAACCTCGTTCTAGTTGCGGTCTTATTGATTTGGTGCTATACTATGGCAATGTTAAATGAGATTGAGGAGGAAGATTATGACACAGGCTGGTATTTGTATTTTAATAGCGATCGTTGCCTACATGGCTATCGTGATCGGCATCGGATATCGCTTTTCAAAAAAGAACAGCAACGCGGATGATTTCTATCTTGGAGGAAGAAAGCTCGGCCCGTTTGTGACGGCAATGAGTGCTGAGGCTTCTGATATGAGCAGCTGGCTGCTGATGGGTCTGCCCGGTGTGGCATATCTGTCAGGTATTGCTGATGCAGGATGGACAGCGATCGGTCTTGCAGTCGGAACTTATCTGAACTTCCTGATCGTTGCGAAGCGTCTGCGCCGCTATACCGCAGCAGCAAATAATGCGATCACACTTCCGCAGTTTTTCTCAAACCGCTTCCGCGATGAGAAAAAGATCCTGCAGTACCTCGCAGCGATCGTGATCGTGATCTTTTTCGTGCCGTATACCGCATCAGGATTCGCTGCCTGTGGAAAACTCTTTTCCAGCCTGTTTGGCGTGAACTATCAGACCGCAATGATCATCAGCGCCATCGTCATTGTCGGATATACGATGCTGGGAGGATTCCTGGCAGCTTCCACATCAGACTTTCTTCAGAGCATCATCATGACGATCGCTCTGATCGTCGTAGTACTGTTCGGAATCAATGCAGCAGGCGGACTGAATATTGTTATCGATAATGCAAAAGAGCTTCCGGGATATCTGCACATGTTCAGTTCCTACGATGGGGCAAGTCACAGTGCAGTTTCCTACAATCCGCTGACCGTCTTTTCCACACTTGCCTGGGGACTCGGATATTTCGGTATGCCGCATATCCTGCTCCGCTTCATGGCAATTGAGGATGAGAACAAGCTGACACTCTCCAGAAGAATCGCAACGGTATGGGTAGTGATCTCCATGTCTGTGGCAGTATTTATCGGTATCGTCGGCTACAGCATGAGCAAGGCGGGGGCACTTGAGATGCTGGAGGGCAGCAATTCAGAGACAGTTATCGTGAGAATTGCGGACCTGATCAGCCGTCACGGTGTATTTGCAGCATTGGTGGCAGGTGTGATTCTCGCTGGTATTCTGGCAAGTACCATGTCTACCGCAGATTCACAGCTTCTGGCAGCTTCCTCTGCAGTATCCTCTGATCTGCTTGGTGACCGCCTGAAGAAGAACGGAAAGAGCGCATTGATGGCAGCGCGTATCACACTGCTTCTGATCGCAGTGCTCGGTATGATCCTCGCAAGAGATCCGGACAGCTCCGTATTCAGTATCGTTTCCTTTGCATGGGCAGGATTCGGTGCTTCCTTCGGACCGGTGATTCTGTTCTCACTGTTCTGGAAGAGAACGAACCGCTTCGGCGCAATGGCAGGTATGCTTTCCGGTGGAATCATGATCTTCGTATGGAAATATGCCGTTCGTCCGCTGGGCGGCATCTGGAATATTTATGAACTGCTTCCGGCATTTCTGATCGCCTGCGCCATGATCATGGTTGTCAGTCTGGCAACACCGGCGCCTTCCAGAGAGATCGTCGAGGAGTTTGAGAAAGTCGCATCCGGAAAATAAAAACACTGTTGGAGAATATTTGTGAATGTGATATGATGGGTGTCAGAGTAATCTGGCACCCATTTTACAGTAAAAGTCCTGCGGTGCGTCCGTGCCTGAGCCGTGCTTGCACGAGCGAAGGTAAGGACATAGCGCAGGCAAACAAGTATGAGGAAGCAGAGCGAAAGCTCGGATTCCGAATACTTGTGGTGATTGCGAGAGTTGCAAGGCAACGAAGCAATCAACTTTTACACATAGAGGAGTTTTTTATGAAAATCAGAAAAGCAATGTGTGTACTGATGCTGGCAGGACTGCTGACCGGTTGTGCAAACCGGGGACCATCTCCGCTGGAGACGGCCAGAACCGCCGGCATTTCCTATATGGAGAACGGAGATTATACCGCTGCCGCAGCATCCTTCGAGGAGGCATATCAGCTCTGCGATGACAAGATGCCGCAGACAAAGACGGATATCAGCCTGTATGAGGCTTCCTGTTATCTGAAGCTGGAAAATTATGAGCAGACGAAGGACGTCTGCACAAGAATCCTCGGACTCGGGGAGAATGCGGATGCCTGCTATATGCGCGGAACTGCCTTCCTTCATCTGGGGGAGAGCGAGGCGGCAAGAGCTGACTTTGACCAGTCCGTGGCACTGGATGCGCGAAATCTGCAGAGATATCTGAATATCTACCAGCAGTACGAGTCGATCAGCCAGTCTGCAGTCGGTGACGCATATCTTCAGATGGCACTGCAGCTGCAGAGTGAGGATATCGAGGAAGATTATCAGAAGGCCTGCATCTACTATTATCTGAATGATTACAGCAGAGCGCAGGAACTGCTTTCCGCAGCGGTAGAGCAGAAGCATGCGGGAGCGATGCTGCTGATGGGACAGGTCTATCTGGCACAGGATGACAGTGTTCGGGCATACATCGTTTATCAGCAGTATATTGAAAAGTACGGAGAGACACCGGAAGCATATAACGGACTGGTACTCTGTGAGATCGCAGAGGGCTCTTACGAAAAAGCGATCCAGACTGCAGAGAAGGGACTGGCACTGGTAGGAGAGGCAGGAAAGAGAGATCTGCTCTACAATCAGATCGTTGCCTATGAGAAGAAACTGGATTTTGCGACAGCGAAGGCAAAGGCAGAACAGTTCATGTCGCTGTATCCGGAGGATGAGCAGGGCAAAAAGGAATACGATTTCCTGATTACGAGATAGACAGCCGCAGCAGGAGGAAGATTGGATGACAGGATATGATATGGAAAAACTGACAGAGAGAGTGATCCTGGTCGGGGTCAGCGTGCAGGAACGAGACGATACCGAAGAGTCCCTGCAGGAGCTCTCTGAGCTGGTGCGCACTGCGGGTGCGGAGACGGTCGGGATGGTGATCCAGAATCGTGAGCAGATCCATCCGGGTACCTACATCGGCAAAGGAAAAATAGAAGAAGTCCTTCAGCTGGCATATGAGCTGGAGGCGACCGGAATCGTCTGCGATGATGAGCTTTCTCCGGCTCAGCTGAGAAATCTGGAGCAGGAGCTTGAGATGAAGGTCATGGACCGTACACTGATCATTCTGGATATATTTGCTGCGAGAGCTTCCACAAATGAGGGTAAGATCCAGGTAGAGCTGGCACAGCTGAAATACCGTCAGGCAAGACTGGTGGGACTGGGCAGTTCACTTTCCAGACTCGGAGGAGGTATCGGTACCAGAGGACCGGGTGAGAAAAAACTGGAGATGGACCGCCGACTGATCAAAAACAGGATCGCGCAGCTGAACAGAGAGCTGGACGAAGTGAAACGGCACAGAGAGGTCACCAGAAGCAAGCGAAGCCAGCAGTCAACGGCGGTGGCGGCCATCGTGGGTTACACCAATGCGGGCAAATCCACACTGCTGAACACGATGACCGGTGCTGCGGTGCTGGAAGAGGACAAGCTTTTCGCAACGCTGGATCCGACAACAAGGGTGCTGGAGCTGCCGTCCGGTCAGGAGATCCTTCTGACAGATACCGTAGGATTTATCCGAAAGCTGCCGCATCATCTGATCGATGCCTTCCGCAGTACACTGGAGGAGGCAAAGTATGCAGATATCATTCTGCATGTGGTGGATGCATCCAATCCGCAGATGGAGCAGCAGATGCTGGTAGTCTACGACACGCTGAACAATCTCGGCGTAAAGGATAAGACGGTCATCACACTGTTCAACAAGCTGGACCGTGTGGAAGGTGAGGTGCGTCTGAAGGATCACAAGGCAGATTATGTGGAAAAGGTATCTGCAAAGTACGGAGAAGGACTGGAGACTCTGAAGGAGAGACTGGAGAAAATCCTGGATGAGCGTCAGGTGCTGATCGAGCGTCTGTACGACTATAAGGATGCCGGAGTGATCCAGCTGATCCGCAAATACGGAAGGCTTTTAGAGGAAGATTACCGTGCAGAAGGGATCTATGTCAGAGCCTATGTACCGATGGAGATCTATGGTTCTGTGACACCGTAAGTTTATGTTGAAAACTACGAAGAAAGAAGCAAATTTCAAAGATGTATCGTGAAAAATATATAAAAAAACGGGCTGAAATCCCGCGGATTGCTTAAAATTTCCTTGACATTCAGCGGCCTCACGGATATAATAGCTTTTGTAATTTGTTTTTTTCAATTTTTATTTTTTATGGAGGTACCGAAATGAACAAGGGTACAGTTAAGTGGTTCAACGCAGAAAAAGGTTATGGATTTATCACAGGCGAAGACGGAAAGGATGTATTCGTACATTTTTCTGCTATCCAGGGTGAGGGATTCAAGTCTCTGGAGGAAGGACAGGCTGTTTCTTACGATTTGACAGAAGGCGCTCGCGGCATGCAGGCAGCGAACGTTGTTAAATTATAATAGTAATCTAACTTCATGAAGCGTAGAAAACCCCTTGCATTGCAAGGGGTTTTTGTTTGCGCGAGTAGCGATGAGAATGCTGTGCTTGCACAAGCATTCGAGGAGCACCGCGACAACTTGAGAAACTCGCAAAGCGTGTTTCTCATAGTTATCAAGCATACAAAGAAAATGTCCGGCGGACATTTTTTTGCAGTAGGAGAAGAATGATGAGCAGAACGCCATTTGAAATCGTATACGAGGATGCACAGATGATCGTATGCCGCAAGCCTGCCGGGCTGGCAGTGCAGACGGCGAGAGTTTCCGGAAAGGATCTGGAGAGTCTGGTGAAAACACATATTTTTGAACAGACCGGAAAACCGGCTCCGTACCTTGGCATTATCCACCGTCTGGATCAGCCGGTACAGGGGCTGGTCGTTTTCGCCAAGGATCCGAAGAGTGCAGCATCCCTCTCAACCCAGGTGCAGGACGGACGCATGAAGAAATATTACAGAGCTCTGGTCTGTGCAGAACCGGCGGGGGAGGAAGGAACTCTCTGCGACACACTGAAGAAGGAGCCGAAGGGGAATGTCTCTCGTGTAGTTTCCGCAGATACTCCCGGAGGTAAAAAAGCAAAGCTGAACTGGAAAAAGCTGGAGACACGCGAAGTGGACGGGAAGGTCTGCAGCCTGCTGGACATCGAGCTGTTCACCGGAAGGCATCATCAGATCCGCGTGCAGCTGTCAAACGCCGGCTGGCCGCTCCTGGGAGATCTGAAGTATGGAACACAACCGGCAGATCAGCTTGCACTCTGTGCATACCGGCTGAAGCTGAGACATCCAAAGAACGGAAAAGAGATGGAGTTCACCTGTCAGTATAGTTTTGAAGGGGATGCTGCATTTCATATTTGATTCGAAGGGTATTTCTGGTCGGATATTTGCGGTGATATTACGGTTTGATTTTTCTGCCGGCGGAAAATTGCATCGGAATTTAAGCATTTTCTTATTTCCGGTGTAATTTAAAAAAAGGTAACACTAAAATCAGCTTTTTTCTATGTTTCCGGTGCTTTTAGAAAAGATTATCGTAACTGTTCAGAGCCTATCTCGAAAATGCTTCGCATTTCCTCGATGTGGCTTCTCGCCATATGATTTTGAATAAAATTTTGTACTTTCGAGCAAGCTCGAGCACAAAATCCATTCAAAATCGCATGGCTCTGAACAGTTACAAATTATCATGAGAAACAGGGCCTGTCGCGGAAGGAAAATTCCGCGGCAGGCCCTGTTTTGTTGACTTAATGAATAAAAGAAACGGGATTTAGTTATCCTCGAGCTTGTCATCCATGCTGTATACCTGACGCTTACGAGCCATCTCATCGCTTGCGAGGTACTCATCGTAGGTGGTGATCTTATCGATCATGACACCGTTCGGGAGGATCTCCATGATACGGTTTGCGGTTGTCTGAACGATCTGATGGTCGCGGGAAGCAAAGATGATGACACCCGGGAACTTGATCATACCGTTGTTCAGTGCAGTGATGGATTCCATATCCAGATGGTTGGTCGGCTCATCGAAGAGAAGCACGTTGGATCCGGAGATCATCATCTTGGAGAGCAGACAGCGCACCTTTTCTCCTCCGGAGAGGACACGCACCTTCTTTACACCGTCTTCGCCGGCGAAGAGCATACGTCCGAGGAAGCCGCGCACATAGGTGGCATCCTTGATCTCAGAGTACTGTGTCAGCCAGTCAGCGATCACGAGGTCATTGTCGAATTCCTTGGTGTTGTCCTTCGGGAAGTAAGCCTGAGAGGTGGTCACGCCCCATTTGTAGAAACCGGAATCCGGCTCCATCTCACCGGTCAGGATCTGGAAGAGCACAGTTTTTGCCAGCTCATTTCCGCCGACCAGAGCTACCTTATCCTCACGGCCGAGGGTGAAGGTCAGGTTGTCAAGGATCTTGACACCATCGATCGTCTTGCTGAGGTTTTCCACATAGAGGACCTCATTTCCGATCTCACGGTTCGGACGGAAGTCAATGTACGGATATTTACGGCTGGACGGCTTGATGGTATCCAGCTCGATCTTCTCAAGAGCACGTTTTCTGGAGGTCGCCTGCTTGGACTTGGAAGCATTGGCGCTGAAACGGGAGATGAAGTCCTGCAGCTCTTTGATCTTCTCTTCCTTCTTTTTGTTTGCTTCCTTCATCTGCTTGATCATCAGCTGGCTGGACTCGTACCAGAAGTCATAGTTTCCGGCATAGAGCTGAATCTTGCCGTAGTCGATATCAGCAGTGTAGGTGCAGACCTTGTTCAGGAAGTAACGGTCATGGGAGACAACGATAACGGTGTTCGGGAAATCGATCAGGAACTCCTCGAGCCATTCGATCGCAGCCAGATCCAGATGGTTGGTCGGCTCGTCGAGCAGCAGGATATCCGGATTACCGAAGAGGGCACGTGCAAGCAGCACCTTGACCTTCTCGCTTCCGGTAAGATCCTTCATGAGATTGTAGTGGAGTGCAGTATCGATGCCAAGACCGTTCAAGAGAGTAGCAGCGTCGGATTCGGCTTCCCAGCCGTTCATCTCAGCGAACTCGCCCTCGAGCTCACTGGCGCGGATACCGTCCTCGTCCGTGAAATCTTCTTTTGCGTAGATCGCCTCTTTTTCCTTCATGATGTCATAGAGACGCTGATTACCCATGATGACGGTGTCCAGAACCGGAAACTCATCATATTTAAAGTGATCCTGCTCAAGCACGGAGAGTCGCTGACCCGGTGTGATAACCACTTCACCGCTGCTGGTCTCCAGCTTACCGGAAAGAATCTTTAAAAAGGTAGACTTGCCGGCACCGTTGGCTCCGATAAGGCCGTAGCAGTTGCCCTCAGTAAATTTGATATTTACATCCTCAAACAGGGCTTTTTTACCGATGCGGAGAGTCACATTGTTTGCACTGATCATGTTAAACCTCTTTCTTTCTTATAATAATATAACTCGAATTCCTGCATCTGCTGCCAAAAGGGCAGAAAATGCTTGTGATCCTGCAATTATTGTAATAGAAAAAGGAAAAAATGCAAGTATTGTTTTGCACACTGGCTTGCGAAGTTTTGGCGAACATGCTATGATTGCGCGGAAAGGGGTGCAAAATATGTCGAAAAGAAAAAACAAATCAAGATTTCGATGGATTGCGTTTATCGTAGAGGTTATTATTCTGCTGATTCTGGCAGGTGCACTTTTTGTCGGTTATCAACTGACCAGGATCGATCATGTCAAGGTGGATGAGAAAGAGATCTCCGCCAACGACAACATTGACACTTATGAGTTAAACAGTATGACTGGATATCAGAATATCGCACTTTTCGGTGTGGATTCCCGTGCCGGAGAGCTGGAGTCCGGAACGAACAGTGATACGATCATGGTCTGCTCTATCAATAAGAAGACAAAGGAAGTAAAGCTGGTTTCTGTTTACCGAGATACCTATCTGGATGTCGGCGACGGAAATTATCAGAAGGCGAATGCAGCCTATGCGATCGGCGGCGCACAGCGCGCGGTTGCGATGCTGAACAAGAATCTGGATCTGAATATCACAGACTATGCGACTGTAAACTTTGAGGCACTGGTGGATATCATCGACGTCTTCGGCGGTGTGGATATCGAGGTGACAGAGGATGAAGTGACCTGGCTGAATGCTTATCTGGTAGAGGCAAGACAGGTGCTGAACAAGGAGTGTGAGGATGTGTATGGTTCCGGAATGCTGCATTTAAACGGAATGCAGGCGCTGGCATACTGCCGTATCCGTTACATCGGACTGGACTATGAGAGAACCGAGAGACAGCGCAAGGTGCTTGCTCAGGTGATGGCACATGCAAAGAACAGCAGTGTAGTGACACTGACAAATGTCGTGACCTCCCTGCTTCCGGAGATCTCCACCAGCCTGTCCATGTCAGAGATCCTGTCCCTGGCGACATCCGCAGGCAGCTACAATATGGGAGAGACACAGGGCTTCCCGTATGACAAGACGACCATGGATACTGCCGCAGGTGACTGCGTCGTACCGGTCAACCTTGCCGCAAATGTAACCACACTGCATGCCTTCCTGTATGGCAGTCAGGATTACACACCTTCCGCAACGGTTCAGGAAATCAGCAATTATATCTCAGCGGAAACCGGAGTATAACGCGGGGGAGTGTAAGAGATGCAGAACAGAAAAATCGCACTTTACGGAGTGCTGGTCGCGCTGGCGATGATCTTCAGTTATATTGAGACCATGCTGCCGTCGATCGGGATCCCCGGAGTAAAACTGGGACTGGCAAATCTGTCAGTGATCGCGGCGCTGTATCTGATGAGTCTGAAGGATGCCTTTTTTATCTCACTGATCAGGATCCTGCTGACCGCAGTCACCTTCGGAAATGTATTTTCCATGTGGTACAGCCTGGCAGGCGGCATGCTGAGTCTTGTCGTGATGTATCTGATCAAAAAGAAGGGCTGGCTGGACAGCATGGGTGTCAGCATCGCCGGAGGAATCACCCATAATCTCGGACAGCTGCTCGTGGCCGGCATCGTGCTGGAGAGCGCAGCGGTCGCATCTTACCTGCCGGTGCTGATCCTTTCCGGAACGATCACCGGAGCACTGATCGGTATGCTCGGCGGAATGATCATCCGGCGTCTGCCAAGGATATGAACAAAATAAGTCTGCACAAAAAATAAGCTGTGCAGGCTTATTTTTTTGCCTTTCTATTGCGCTTTAGAAGATACAAGGGATGTTTAGGTTGAAAAAAGTATAGAAACAGATTAAAATAGTAACGAAGGTTTTGTATCACCAGAGAAGGAGATCAAAGATATGAAGTTAGCTACTTTTAAGGGAGGAGTGCATCCCGACGAAGGGAAAAAGTTCACAAAGGACAAGCCGGTACAGACCTACTTGCCGAAGGGTGACCTTGTATTCCCGGTTTCGCAGGGCATTGGCGCGCCGTCAAAGCCGATCGTCAATAAGGGCGATCAGGTACTTATGGGACAGAGAATTGCTGAGGCAGGCGGATTCGTTTCTGCTAATATCGTAAGTTCTGTATCCGGTACCGTAAAGGCTATTGAGCCGAGAATGACCATGTCCGGCATGAAAGTAATGTCTATCGTTATTGAGAACGATGGAAAGTACACACCGATTCCTGGCCTGGGCCAGTACCGCAACTATGAGGAGATGACAAAGCAGGAGATCATCGAAGAGGTGAAGTCTGCAGGTATCGTCGGCCTTGGCGGTGCAGGATTCCCGACCCATGTAAAGCTGATGCCGAAGGATCCGGATGCGATCGATTACATCATCGTAAACGGTGCAGAGTGTGAGCCTTATCTGACCAGTGACTACCGCAGCATGCTGGAGACACCGGAGAAGATCGTAGGCGGTCTGAAGGTTATGCTGAAGCTCTTCGACAATGCGAAGGGTGTGATCGCGATCGAGGAGAATAAACCGACCGGAATCGCAAATCTGCAGGAGCTGGTCAAGAACGAGCCGCGTATCGAGGTCGTTCCGTTAAAGACCAAGTACCCGCAGGGCGGTGAGCGTAATATCATTTATGCTGTCACCGGAAGAAAGATCAATTCTACAAAGCTGCCGGCAGACGCAGGCTGCATCGTAGACAACGTGGATACGGTCATTGCGATCCATATGGCTGTCAGCGAGACTACACCGCTGATGCGTCGTATCTTCACCGTGTCCGGAACCGGTGTAAACGCACCATCCAACTACAATGTTAAGATTGGTACTTCCTATGCAGAGCTGATCGAGGCGAGCGGCGGACTGAAAGATGGTACACAGAAAGTGATTTCCGGTGGACCTATGATGGGCTTTGCTCTGACAGAGCTCGACATTCCGGTCGTTAAGACTTCCTCAGCGCTGACCTGCATGCTGGAGGATGAGGCTGCCAAGTATGAGGAGACAGCCTGCATTCGATGCGGCAGATGTGTTCAGGCATGTCCGTCTCACCTTGTTCCGGTGAAGATGATGGATGCCGCACAGAAGCATGATATGGAGCGGTTTACCGCATTACATGGAATGGAGTGTTATGAGTGCGGAAGCTGTACCTTTGCATGTCCGGCAAGACGTCCGCTGACTCAGGCATTTAAGATGATGCGTCAGGCTGTTATGGCTGAGCGACGCAAGAAGGGATAGGAGGGATCAAGTGTGAACGGCTTTTTTAATGTGTCCTCGTCACCTCATGTGCGCAGCGATGAGTCTACGGCGACAATTATGTATGAGGTAATCATTGCATTACTTCCGGCTGCACTCTTCGGAATCTATCGTTTCGGAGCATACAGTGCGGCAATTATGCTGATTGCAATGGCATTCGCAGTTTTATCTGAGTATGCATTTCAGAAACTTGCAAACCAGAAAGTAACTATTATGGATGGAAGTGCGCTTCTGACCGGTATGCTGGTCGGCATGAACATGCCGGCGACCGTGCCGCTCTGGATGCCGGCACTCGGCAGTGTTTTTGCCATCATTTTTGTAAAACAGATTTTCGGAGGACTCGGACAGAACTTCATGAACCCGGCACTGGGTGCAAGATGTTTCCTGCTGATCTCCTTCACCGGTCTGATGAGCGATTTTGCAGTTGATGGTATGTCAAGCGCTACACCGCTTTCAGATCTGGCAGCTACCGGAAAGACAGATCTGGCAGCTACCTTCCTTGGTCTGACCAATGGTGTTATCGGTGAGGTTTCCGCGATCGCTCTGCTGATCGGCGGTATCTACCTGATCGTCCGCAAGGTCATCACCTGGCATATTCCGGTATGCTACATTCTGAGCTTTGTTGTATTCGCGATCATCTTTTCCGGAAAGGGCTTCAACTGCACCTACCTTGCTTCTGAGGTATGTTCCGGCGGACTTCTGCTCGGTGCATTCTTTATGGCGACCGACTATGTCAGCAGCCCGATCACCGAGAAGGGCAAGATCGCATACGGTATTCTGCTCGGTGTTCTGACAGGTCTGCTTCGTCTGAAGGGCAGCTCAGCAGAGGGCGTTTCCTATGCGATCATCTTAAGCAACCTTCTGGTTCCGCAGATCGAGCGTTTCACCATGCCGACCGCTTTCGGATTCGAGCCGAATGCGATCGAAGGAAAGAAGGGAATCGAGTGGAAGCACTATCGTTCCGTCGGAATCCTTCTTGGAATCACTCTGGTATCAGGTCTCGCACTTGGCGGAGCTTACCAGCTCACCAAGGATCGTATCGCTCAGCAGGAGCTTGCAGCAGAGGCAGCAGCGTTCGCAAGTGTTGCTCCGGATGCTGACAGCTTTGGAGAGGCAGAAGCTCTGACAGCAGCGATCGAAACTCTGCCGGCAGCAGACGGTACTGTAGCAGACGGCAAGTTCGGCAAGATCACCTACAACGATGCATACAGTGCAATGGATGCATCCGGAGAGGTTATCGGATACATCGTCAATGTAACCAGCGGAGACGGCTTCGGCGGTGACATCGAAGTCAGCGTAGGTATCTCTGTTGACGGAGCAACTACCGGTCTGGAATTCCTGACCATCAATGAGACCGCGGGTCTTGGTATGCGTGCAACTGAGCCGGAGTTCAAGGAGCAGTATGTAGGCAAGACGGTAGATTCCTTCTCACTTGTTAAGGGAGGCGGAGCATCCGCAGACAATGAGATCAACGCACTGAGTGGAGCTTCGTTCACATCCACTGCAGTGACCAATGCAGTAAATGCAGCACTGTATCTGGTACAGAATGCATAAAGGCGGGGAGGTGTCGAAGTGAATAATAATCAAAATCCTTATGTAGAGAGAATTTTAAATGGTATCATCAAGGAAAACCCGACCTTTATCCTGGTACTCGGTATGTGTCCTACCCTTGCGGTAACCACTTCAGCTACCAATGCGATCGGTATGGGTCTTTCCACACTGGCAGTACTGATCCTGTCCAACATGATCATTTCCGCACTGAGAAATATCATTCCGGACAACGTTCGTATGCCGGCTTATATTGTAGTAATTGCATCACTGGTTACCGTGGTTGAGCTTCTGATGAAAGCTTATTTCCCGGCAGTATATCATGCACTCGGTCTGTATATTCCGCTGATCGTGGTAAACTGCATCATCTTCGGACGTGCGGAAGCGTATGCAGCGAAGACTACTCCGCTGATGGCTGCTGCAGACGGTCTGGGCATGGGACTTGGATTCTCCGTTGCACTGCTTCTGATCGGAGCATGCCGTGAGATCCTCGGTTCCGGCACACTGTTTGGCCTGAAGGTGCTTCCGGCAGCTTATGAGCCGATCGCAATCTTCATCAAGGCACCGGGAGCATTCATCATTCTCGGTATCCTGATCGCGATCTTAAATGGTCTGAACATCCAGAACAACTCTTCCAAGAAGGTAGAGGGCTGTGACGGCGACTGCATGGGATGCGGAAGCAGCAAGGGATGTTCCAAAGAGAAAAAAGAAGTATAAAGGAGGGAGATAGACATGTCAGAGTTGGTATTAATCATTATCGGCGCGGCACTGGTAAACAACGTCGTGCTCAGTCAGTTCTACGGTCTGTGCTCATTCCTCGGAGTGTCAAGACAGACTAAGACAGCGGCCGGCATGGGTGCAGCAGTAGTCTTCGTTATTACGATCGCATCTGCGGTTGCAAGCCTGCTCTATGATTTCGTACTGGTTCCGCTGAACCTTGAGTTCCTGGAGACCATCGTATTCATCCTGGTCATCGCAGGTCTGGTACAGTTTGTAGAGATGTATTTAAAGAAATTCCGTCCGGCTCTCTATGAGTCACTGGGTGTATTCCTGCCGCTGATCACCACCAACTGTGCAGTACTCGGTGCAGCTCTGAAGAACGTTAAGGATGGTTACAATTTCTCACAGAGTGTGGCAAGTGGTTTCGGTACTGCAGTCGGATACATGATCGCGATTGTCGTACTTGCAGGTATCCGTGAGCGTATGGAAGACAATACCATCGCAAAGCCGTTCCAGGGCATGCCGGTAGTACTGTTCACTGCAGCACTGATGGCTATCGCATTTAACGGATTTACCGGACTGATCTAAGGAGGAGAACAGATGAGTTTATCAGCAATTATTATCACGGCGGTCGTTGTCGGCGTCGTTGGTCTTCTCGTCGGTTTCCTTCTGGTAACAGCCGCAGAGAAGTTTAAAGTTGAAGTAGATGAAAAGCAGATCGCAGTCCGCGCAGAGCTTCCGGGAAATAACTGCGGAAGCTGCGGATATCCGGGCTGTGACGGTCTGGCAGCAGCAATCGCCAAGGGTGAGGCACCTGTAAATGCCTGCCCGGTAGGCGGAGCACCGGTTGCTGAGAAGATCGGTGCGGTGATGGGCGTTGAGGCTGAGACCACCGTAAGAAAGGCAGCTTTCGTACACTGTGTCGGTGACTGCGAGAGCGCTGTTGACAAAGCAAACTATGTAGGTATTCAGGACTGCCGTGCAGCAGCAGCTGTTATGGGCGGCGGAGCCAAGAAGTGCATGAAGGGCTGTAAGGGCTTCGGTACCTGCGTAAATGTCTGTGAGTTTGATGCGATCCACGTGATCAATGGTGTTGCAGTAGTTGACCGCGACAAGTGTGTTGCCTGCGGCAAGTGCGTAAAGGTTTGTCCGAACGCGCTGATCACTCTGGAGCCGGCAGATGCAGAGTACATCGTAGCCTGCAGCTCTCAGGAAAAGGGTAAGGCTGTCAAGGATGCCTGCTCCGCAGGATGTATCGGCTGTACCCTTTGCACCAAGCAGTGTGAGTTTGATGCGATCCATATGAACGGCAATGTCGCTGAGGTAGATCAGGAGAAGTGCCAGAAGTGTGGTAAGTGCGCAGACAAGTGCCCGGTTAAGGTAATCGGTGTAAACGAAAAAATCAGAAAACGTCAGGAGTAATCATAAGTGAAGATCGGATTTACAGAGTTAATTGTGATCTGCGTGGTTGCATTACTTGTTCTGGGTCCGGATAAACTTCCGCAGTATGCGAAAATGCTGGGAAAAGCGATCCGCGATCTGAAGGATGCCACCGGTGATATCACCAAAGAGCTTAATGAAAACGTCGTTGAACCTCTCAACGAGGCTGCAAGACCGCTTAAGGAGGCAGCTGATGAGATCACCCGTCCGATGCAGGAGGTAAAGGAATCCATCGAGAGCATCGGAAAACCGACGAAGAAACCGAAGAAATCGGACGAGACCACAGAGAGCACAACGCAGAATTCAGAGCAGACAGCAGAGAAGACGGAGGAGACAGCAAAGACTTCTGAGAAGACAGAAGAGGCAGCTGAGGAATCACTTCAGGAAAAGAAAGTAGAAGAGAGCTCAGAAACTGCACAGAGCGCAGCGGACGCTGACTCTGCAGTGGATCTGAAGAAGCCGGAGGAGGCTGAGGAAGCTCCGGCTGAGGGAGATCATATCATCCATAAGGAAGAAGGAGAGGCAAAATAATGTTTGGTAAAATCGGAATGCAGGAGTTACTTATTGTTTTGGTTATCGTTATCATCATCTTCGGACCGAAGCAGCTCCCGAAGCTTGCTCGTATGTTCGGAAAGACAATGAAGGGCTTCAAGAGCGGAATGGACGGAGAAGAAAATGGCGATAAGAAAGCAGAAGACGAAGAAGAGTAATGAAGATGGCTCCATGGGGCTGACCGGACATTTAAAAGAACTGCGCAACCGCATTCTTATTATTCTGGGCAGTGCTATTCTGGGCTTTGTGGTATGCTTTCAGTTTTCAGCGAAGATTGTTGATTTTCTGATTGAAATGGCATTGACGAACGGCTACGAGCTGGTGTATCTTGCACCGGCCGAGCTGTTCATGCAGTATCTGAAGGTGGGAATCATCGGAGCGATCGTTGTGATGTCTCCGGTGATCATCTATCAGATCTGGGGCTTCTTAAAGCCCGGATTGACAAAATCTGAGCAGAAGGTACTCGGGCCGGCGCTGATTTTCGGTTTGTTCTGTTTTGTGATCGGAGCAGCGTTCGCGTACAAGATCATGTTGCCGTTCATGCTGCGCTTTTTCTTTACGATCAATAAAAGTTCAGAGATCAAGGCAAGCATTTCGGTGGAAAATTATCTGACCTTCATCATGAGCTCAGAGCTGACTTTTGGAATTACATTTGAGCTGCCGGTAGTCATCGGAATTCTGACCCTGTTTGGTCTGATCAATCCGAAGCTTCTGCGCAGCGTACGTAAATTTGCGATCGTGTTGATCTTCGTTGTGTCGGCAATTATCACACCACCGGATATCACATCGCAGATTATGGTATCCATACCGATGATTTTCCTGTTTGAGCTCAGTATATGGGTGAGCACGATCTTGTATAACGGGAAAAAGAAAAAGGAAGAATCGGCGGAGGACTCGGGCGAGGGACATGAGGACTCTGAGGAAGAAGGAGAAGAGGAAGATGAATAGTAAGGAAAAAGGACTCGTTTCTCTTGGCGTAATGGCAGGTATCTCTGCTGTTCTGATCTTTGGATCAGACAGCGCGTACAATGTACTTTCTTCCATCGGTAAGGCTTCCTATGTACCGGGTACATATGTAGCAGGTGCACAGGGCTTTGGCGGAGAAGTAAAGATTTCTGTAACTATCGCAGAGGACGGAAGCATCGCAGATGTCAGCGTTCTGGATATGAGCACTGAGACCGACGGCATCGGCCAGGCAGCAGCACCGCAGCTGGCAGAGGCTATGACCGCAGCTCAGGGACCGGATGTAGAAGCTGTGGCAGGAGCCAGCCTGACCAGCGGCGCTATGAAGGAAGCAATGGAAGCTGCACTGGCAAAGGCGGCAAACGGCGAGACTGCATCTGAGGAAGAAATTGCGGCTGCAACAGCAACTGAGGCTGCAACCGAGGCAGCTGCAGAGGAAGGTCAGCAGACCGCAGCAGCAGGAAGCGCAAGCTATGCACCGGGAACCTACGAGGCAGGAGCACAGGGCTTCGGCGGAGAAGTCAAGGTAAAGGTCACCATCGCAGACGACGGAAGCATCGGAAATATCGAAGTCGTAGATATGAGTACTGAGACCGACGGCATCGGCCAGGCGGCAGCACCGCAGCTGGCAGAGGCAATGGTAGCAGCACAGAGCGCAGACGTGGACGGCGTGGCAGGAGCCAGCCTGACCAGCGGCGCTATGAAGGAAGCTGTAGGAGCAGCACTTGCAGAGGCAGCAGGCGGAGCAGATGCAGCTGCAGCAGACGGAGCAGCATCAGGCTCCTATACACCGGGAACCTACGAGGCAGGAGCACAGGGCTTCGGCGGAGAGGTCAAGGTAAAGGTCACCATCGCAGACGACGGAAGCATCGGAAATATCGAAGTAGTAGATATGAGTACTGAGACCGACGGCATCGGCCAGGCAGCAGCACCGCAGCTGGCAGAGGCAATGGTAGCAGCACAGAGCGCAGACGTGGACGGCGTGGCAGGAGCCAGCCTGACCAGCGGCGCTATGAAGGAAGCTGTAGGAGCAGCACTTGCTCAGGCAGCAGGCGGAGCAGATGCAGCCGCAGAGGAGACCACTGAGGCAGCAGCACCGGCTGAGACCCCGGCAGGTGAGTATGTGACCGGAACCTACGAGGCTACAGAGTTAGGCTTCGGAGGAGACGTTACCGTAGCAGTCACCATCGCTGAAAACGGCGGTATCGAGAAGATCGAGATCGTTGATATGGAAAAAGAGACACCGGAAGTTGGCCAGGCAGCAGCACCGCAGCTGGCAGAGGCAATGGTAGCAGCACAGAGTGCAGAAGTAGACGGTGTTGCAGGAGCAACCTTCACCAGCAAGGCAGTGAAGGCAGCAGCAGCAAAGGCACTTGCACAGGCATCCGGAGATGCAGCAGCCGAAGAGACAGCAGCAGAGGAGACCACTGAGGCAGCTGAAGAGGCAGCAGCAGAGGAGACTACCGAGGCAGCTGAGGCTGAGACAGCAGCAGCTGAGGAAGCAGCAGCCGCAGGCGCATACACACCGGGAACCTATGAGGCAGGAGCACTTGGCTTCGGCGGAGAGGTGAAGGTAGCAGTTACGATCGCAGATGACGGAAGCATCGGAAACATCGAAGTAGTGGATATGAGCACTGAGACCGACGGTATCGGTCAGGCAGCAGCACCGCAGCTGGCAGAGGCAATGGTAGCAGCACAGAGCGCAGACGTAGACGGCGTAGCAGGAGCAAGCATGACCAGCAAGGCAATGCAGGAAGCAGTAAGTGCAGCACTTGCGCAGGCAGCAGGCGGAGCAGCAGAAGAGACTGCAGAGGCAGCAGAGGAAGAGACCACTGAGGCAGCCGAAGAGGCAGCAGCTGAGGAGACCACCGAGGCAGTTGAAGAGGCAGCAGCAGAGGAGACTACTGAGGCAGCTGAGGCTGAGACAGCAGCAGCTGAGGAAGCAGCAGCCGCAGGCGCAT
>JAUNAF010000013.1:0-9244 GCA_030527715.1 Eubacteriales bacterium | reverse complement strand
TGCAGGAAGCAGTAAGTGCAGCACTTGCGCAGGCAGCAGGCGGAGCAGCAGAAGAAACTGCAGAGGCAGCAGAGGAAGAGACCACTGAGGCAGCAGCAGAGGAGACCACCGAGGCAGCTGAGGCTGAGACAGCAGCAGCTGAGGAAGCAGCAGCCGCAGGCGCATACACACCGGGAACCTATGAGGCAAGCGCACAGGGCTTCCAGGGTGAGGTGAAAGTTGCAGTTACTGTAGGTGACAATGGCAAGATCACCAGCGTTCAGATCTTAGACTACAGCACAGAGACTCCGGAAGTTGGCCAGGCAGCAGCAGTTAAGCTGTCAGGTGCAATCGTAAAAGCACAGAGCGCAGATGTAGATGTAGTATCCGGCGCATCCCTTACAAGTACTGCAGTGATCGAGGCTGTAAAAGCAGCTCTCGCAGAGGCAGCTAACTAAAAGAGATAACGCTATAAAGTGTAAAAAGTGGAAGGGAGCAAAGAAATACTTTGCTCCCTTTTTGATTAGATGGTAAAATAAGAAAGCTCCGATACAGGAGAGTCAGCATGATGTGATGCCGAAACTATGATTTACGGAAGAAATTCAGAATAAGAAGAATTTCAACCGTAAAATCAGAGATTTTCGAAGAAAGAGAGAAGGTCATAAAGCCAATTTACGGAAGAAATATTAGTTAGAAAGAATTTTAACCGTAAATGTAGGGTGAAAAAGCCAATTTTATAAGAAGAATCAGCGAGTTGAGAGCAATTTTACGGAAGAAATCCAGAATAAGAAGAATTTCAACCGTAAAGAGGAAGATTTTCAGAAAAAATGACCTGCCGGAAGGCAGATTTTACGGAAGAAATCTATGTTATAATGATATTCAACCGTAAAAGGCAAAAACAGTAAGTGAGGAGAAACAGATGAACAGATTTCAGACAGGTTTTCTTGGGACAGCTGCAGCAGCTGCCATGTTATTAACGATGAATACGACCGTTCTTGCAGCACAGGAACGTTATGATAAAACAACACTTTATTTCGACACAGTAGTATCACTCTCATTCTATGCCGATGACAATGGTGAGGAGCTGATGGATCACTGCATGGATATCTGCGCGGAGATCGAGAATACATTCAGCAGAACTCTGGAGACCAGTGAGCTTTATCAGATCAACCACAGAACAGAGAATACCGTAGAAGTTTCTGATGGAATCGCAGAGCTGGTTTCTCTGGGACTGGAGTACTATGAGATTTCCGGAGGAAAGTTTGATATCACGATCGCACCGCTTTCCGATGTCTGGGATTTTAAGAGTGAGAATGCGACGATCCCGCCGCAGGAGAAGATCGACGAGGCATTGAAGAAAGTGGATGCCACCGCAGTTCATATCGATGGAAATACGATCACTTTTGACCGCGATGACACAATGCTGGATCTTGGTGCGCTTGCAAAAGGCTATGCGGCAGACAAGCTGAGTGACTATCTGAAGAGTGAGGGAGTAACTTCCGGACTGATCAATCTGGGTGGAAATGTTCTGACGATCGGAAGCAAGCCGGACGGTAAGGCATGGAAGATCGGTATCCAGGAGCCGTTCAATCAGCACGGTGATTACTGTACTATAGTGGAGGCTGTGGACCAGTCAGTAGTGACCTCAGGTATTTATGAGAGATATTTCAAACAGGATGATGTGATCTATCATCATATTTTAGATCCGAAGACCGGATATCCGATCCAGAATGATATCTGGGGCGTGACGATTCTGAGCAGTTCTTCCCTGCTGGGCGATGCACTGAGCACCACCAGCCTTGCTCTTGGCGTGGATGCTGCAAAAGAGCTGATCGAATCCATGGATGGCGTAGAGGCGATCTTTATCCGTGACGATCTGAGTATGGTATATACGGAGGAAAAATAATGGAAAACACTGAAAAAAAGCGCGGTACGAAAGTGCGCACACTGATCCTTCTGGCAGTGCTTCTGATCGGATCAGCGGCGGCACTGTATCTGCAGAAACATACCCTGCAGGAAGACGGAACCTATGCGATCGTCCAGGTCAACGGAGAGGTGGCAGCGAAAATGCCGCTCTCAAAGGACAACAGCATGGTAGTCGGAGATGGAAAAAAGGATTACAACATCGTCGAGGTCAAGGACGGAAAGGTGCGGATGAATGATGCAGACTGCCCGGATAAGATCTGTGTAAATACCGGATGGGTGAGTGATTCCGGATCCGTGATCGCCTGCCTGCCGCACGGCGTGATCGTGATCGTGGCAAACGATGATGAGGATGCGGTCGATACCGCAGCATATTAAGCCGACTTGAACGCATATACAGGAGAACAGCATCATACAGGAGGACAGCATGGAAGAATTTCGTAAGATGAGAAGATTTAAGCAGCAGGTGACAGACGAGGAGTGCAGTCGGATCCTGACTGAGGAAAAAAGAGGAGCGCTGGCGGTCATCGGAGACGGCGGCTATCCGTATGCGATCCCGATTGACTTCTATTATGATGAGGAGCATAAACGCATCTATTTTCACGGAGCCAGAAGCGGTCATAAGGCAGATGCAATGAAGAACTGTGACAAGGTCTGCTTTACGACCTGGAATCAGGGGTTCAAAAAAGAAGGACACTGGGAGTGGAATGCGACAAGCGTTGTGGTTTTCGGAAGAGCAAGA
The DNA here is from genome assembly GCA_030527715.1 of Eubacteriales bacterium. Taxonomy (GTDB): domain Bacteria; phylum Bacillota; class Clostridia; order Lachnospirales; family Lachnospiraceae; genus Marvinbryantia. The sequence goes on along the minus strand of JAUNAF010000013.1, from coordinate 6,600 downwards.
TTTGTGGAGGATCCGGAGGAGATCAGCGGATATCTGAGAAAGCTTGCTGAGAAGTACTATCCGACACAGGAAGAAGTGGAGGAAGAGATGAACTCCTCCGCGATGCAGAGAGTGCTGGTGACGGCGATCGAGATCGAGCATATGACCGGAAAACTGGTAAACGAAAAATAGAGGCAACTTGTTCAGAGCAGCGCGGCTGTTCATTGAGAATGAGAAAATATTGAGGGGGATAGACTATGGCTGCCGATTTGAAAGATATCATGAAGGTATATAAGGATCTCTGGGGAAAGCTGGACAATGCTGCAGATGAGCTGGAGCAGCGCAGGATTGCCAGAATGAAGGAAGACATCGAGTCAGAGATCAAAAAGGATTTCGGCATGGGATTTCAGGATCCGTTTTTTATGATGACACCGGATACGTCAGCTGATCCGGCTTCTCAGAAAAACGGTGGTCAGACAGGCGTGGGTGAGCAGAATCACAGTACCACAGACCAGAACGGTGCAGCAGTGCAGACAGAGGAGGCAGAAGCGGAAAAGAGTCCGGAGCCTGAGACAGATCCGATGGAAGATCTGAATGAGCTGATCGGACTGACAGATCTGAAAAATGATGTCAAAGAGCTGGTCAATCTGGTAAAGATGCAGAAGATGAGGGAGGAGCGCGGAATGAAGACCGTCCCGATGTCACTGCATCTGGTATTTACGGGAAATCCCGGTACCGGTAAGACGACGATCGCCAGAATCCTTGCGAGACTCTACAAACAGATCGGCGTGCTTTCCAAGGGCCAGCTGGTCGAGGTAGACCGTTCGGCTCTGGTGGCAGGATATATCGGTCAGACAGCGATCAAAACACAGGAGAAGATCCAGGAAGCTCTGGGCGGCGTGCTGTTTATCGATGAGGCATACACACTGACCGGAAACGGCGGTCAGGACTTTGGGCAGGAGGCGATCGATACCCTGCTCAAGGCGATGGAGGATCACCGGGAGGATCTGATCGTGATCGTAGCCGGCTATCCGGATCTGATGGAAAAATTCATCAACAGTAACCCGGGATTGAAATCCCGCTTCAACAAATACATTTTCTTCCCTGACTACAGTGCCGAGGAACTGCTTCAGATCTTTCAGATGCGATGTGACAAATATCAGTATGTCATGGATGAAGAGGCAAAGAAGAAGGCTGAGGAGATCATTCGGACAATGGAGGCAGAAAAGGGAGAAAATTTTGCAAATGCGAGAAGCATGAGAAACCTTTTCGAGAGTACCGTGACAAATCAGGCAAGTCGCCTCAGTACACTGGAGACGATCACTGAGGAAGATATCACTCAGCTGAAGGCGGAGGACTTCGAAAAGTAGAGGAGCGTTGGACATGGGAAGAGCTATGGGGGAATTTGGTCAGGTCAGACTGCCATGGCCGGACTGGCAGATCGTCAGACTGTTAGGGTCCGGTACCTTTGGACGGGTATATGAAGCAGAAAAGAAAAACGATGGATTTGTTTCGCACGCTGCAGTCAAGGTCATGAGTATTCCTGCGCAGAGACAGGAAGTCTATGAGCTGAAAGCAAGCGGAATGTCGGATCCTGAGATCGACCGGCATTTCCTGCAGACTGCAAAAAAATTAAACAATGAGATCGCATTCATGGAACAGCTGAAATCAGCTGCCAATATCGTATCGATCTACGACAGTGCGATCGTCAGATCTGAGAACGGCATCGGATACGAGCTGTTTATGCGGATGGAGTTACTGACAGATCTGAATTCTTATTTTTATTCTGTCAGAAACGGACAGGTGACGGTGAAGGATGTCATTAAGGTCGGCTGCGATATCTGCAGTGCGCTGTCCGCATGTGAAAAGAAAAATATCATTCACAGAGATATCAAAACATCCAACATTCTCGTCTCAGAATATGGGGATTACAAGCTGAGTGATTTTGGCGTGTCACGGCACAAGGAACATACGCAGACATATATGTCCATGCAGGGCACATATCACTACATGGCGCCGGAGGTATTCCGACGTGACAGGAATTACGATCATACGGTCGATATCTACTCGCTGGGTCTGGTGCTTTACCGTCTGCTGAATTACGGTAAAATTCCTTTCATTGATCCGTTTGGGCCGATTCCGTCAGCAGATGAGATGGAGGAGGCACAGAGAAGGAGAATGACGGGCGAGGCATTGCCGAACCCTGCGCTTGGCGGAAAAGAACTGGCGGCAATCATCAGAAAGGCCAGCAGTTACCGGCCGGAAGAGCGCTTTCAGAGAGCAGAAGATATGAGAGAGGCACTGATGTCATGCAGTTATCGCATGGACAGAAGTGAGCTTGAGAAGGTCATTACCAGAAATACAGCGAATGCCGCACAGAAAAGGTCTGAGTCCCAAAACAGAAGATCCTTCTCAAATGAAGCGATTAGAACAGCATCAGCCCCAAGAAGGGCAGAATATACACCTGCGCCTGATCCGGAGCGTACGGAAGCAGAAATTCCCTCATTCAGACAGGAACAAGGCAGCAGGACAGGAAGCAGCGATTCGCAGAGAGCCGTGGAAAAACCTAAAAAGAAAAAAGGAAGAAATGTGAAATGGCTGATCGCAGTGGTATATCTGATCGTACTGTCAGCGGGCGGATACTTTGCGTGGAATAGAATTGCTCTGAAAAACAATGAAACAGAGATGACACCGGAATATGATACAGATGTGTTTCAGCATATGAGCTATGTCGTAGATTCGAATGGCAATGCAAAGATCACAGGCTGGGCTACAGACAGCAGATTCATAAAACTGCCGGAGATGGTCGAGGGACACAACGTGACGGAAATCGGTGCAAATGCCTTTGTGCAGCATAAGAATTTAGAAGGAATTATCCTGCCGGAGGGATTGCAGAGAATTAATACGAAAGCATTTTGCGGATGCATCGCTCTGAAGGAAATCACGATTCCGAATAGTGTTACAGAAATCGATCAAGAAGCATTTTTGGGGTGTGAATCACTGGAAACTGTAAAGCTTCCTGTTGGAATTACCAAAATTTCCAGCTATACTTTTTATAAGTGTCATTCCTTGTCAGAGATCGAGATTCCGGCAGAAGTGACAAGAATCGGTAAAAAAGCATTTGCCGAATGTTCTTCACTGGTCGAGGTATCATTTGCAGTATCTGGAGGAATTGAAGATATGGGAGAGGAAGCGTTTGATAAATGGGTTCATTATACAGATTCCACGCTGGCAGTCAAACGCGAACTGTAGAGTGTGCAGGAGTTTTTACTCCTGCACATATTTTTTCAGCAGCCGGAAGGTATTTTCCACACCCTTCATATGAGAACGCTCATAATTGTGGGAAGCGTAGATACCTGCACCGACAAGACCGTGACGGACATCGTGACCGCTTCTGAGGCTGGCTTCTGCATCAGAACCGTAGTGCGGGTAGACATCGATCGCGTAGTCGAGCTGCAGTTCTCTGGCAATGGCAGCGAGATCGGAAACCAGCTCATAATTGTAAGGTCCGCCGGAATCCTTTGCACAGATGGAAACCATGCGCTCTGTGCAGGCAAGGTCATCTCCGACACAGCCCATGTCGACAGAGATCATATCCATGGTGTCCTCCGGGATGAAGCTGGCACCGTGACCTACTTCCTCATATACCGTAAAGAGCAGAGTCACCTTTCTGGAAAGAGCAGTTTTTTCTTCGACACACCATTTGGCAAGTCCGAGCAGGATCGCTGCGGAGAGTTTGTCATCCAGGAAACGGCTCTTGATATAACCGCTCTCGGTGATGACAGTACGCGGATCAAGTGCAATGATATCACCGTTCTGGATGCCGAGAGCGAGCGTTTCCTCCTTTGTGGAGACATTCTCGTCAAGAAGGATCTCCATATTGGCTTCCTTGCGTTCAGGTGTCTCATCTGCAACATGAGCGGAAGGCTCTGTGTTCAGAACCACACCGGTGTAGACATGACCGTCGCGGGTATGGACGGTACAGTTTTCCCCGTCACAGGTAGCCCACTGATGACCGCCGAGGGTAGTAGGCTTTAAGCGGCCGTTGGCTTTGACAGAACGCACCATGGCACCGAGCGTATCAACATGAGCGGCAAGCACCAGAGGATTTCCCTCACCGCCGAGAGTGACCGCGAGATTGCCCTTGTTTGAACTGTACGGGGCATAGCCGAGAGCGCGAAGCTCTTTGTCAAGGTAATCAGTGACATGCTTTGTGTAGCCGGTCGGGCTTGGAATGGCAGTCAGCGCTTTCAGCTCATCGGCAATGTAAGTAAGATAATTCTTCATAGTTCCTCCAAAATATGTAACTGTTCAGAGCCATGCGATTTCGGATAGATTTTGTGCTCAAGCTTGCTTGTAAGCACAAAATTTCATCCGGAATCATATGGCGAGAAGCCACATCGAGGAAATGCGAAGCATTTTCGAGATGGGCTCTGAACAGTTATCAAAATAACAGATATTCTCTTGACATTTACTATAGCATAAAAAGAGCGAGCAGTAAAATAAGTGTTTCCGCCGGAATACACCGAAATCGTGATTTTTCCTGATTTCCGCCGTATTTTATCCGGTGCCTACACCGGGAAATTCATTTTCTGCAAAATCCGCTGTATTTTTCAGGCAAGATAGCGGCCAGTATACAGCGGATTTTCGATTTTTCTTATATTCCGCTGTATTTCACTAGGAAAACTACCTGTAGATTACATCGGAATTTACGTTTTTTCTTATTTCTGGTGTATTTGCCAAAAAGATTACACCGAAAACGGATTCTTTCTTTATTTCCGGTGTTCTAGAAAAGCTCTGGATAAAAAATCCAGTCCGGCATCCACAAAAGGATATCGGACTGGATTTTGTACTTAAGTATGCAGGGTGTCTGCATGAATTCAATTATTTAGCAGAAGCTTCTGCGTCCTCCTCCTGTTTTTCAGGAAGATAGAGATGTACCTTGTCGATTCGATTTTTATCGACTGCCTCGACCACCAGTCGAATATCACCTGTGACGAGTGCTTCTTCGCCAACGCTTGGCAGGTCATCTAAAGATTCGATCAGCAGTCCGCCGATGGAATCATAATCCTCAGAGTGAAGCAGCAGATCAAGTGCATCATTGATGTCATCAAGCTTGACAGATCCGTCAATAAGATACTCGGTATCGGAGATTTTCTGGATCTGTTCCTCCTCATCTTCATCATACTCATCGCGGATCTCACCGACGATCTCCTCGATCAGATCCTCCAGAGTGATCAGACCGGAGGTTGCTCCGTACTCATCGAGCACGATCGCGAAACTGTGAGAATTCTTTCTCATATCCTCAAGCAGCTCAGAAGTTTTCTTGTGCTCATAGGTGAAGAACGGTTCTCTCATCAGAGCACGCATATCGAAATCTTCATCATTATAGAAGAAGACATCCTTCAGGTTCAGAACACCGATGACATTGTCGACGGATTCTTCGTAGACCGGAAGACGGGAAAACTTCTCTTCGCGGAAGACCTTCAGGATCTCAGCATAACTGCTGTTCACATCGACGGAGACGATATCCACACGCGGGATCATAACATCCTTCGCCTGTGTATCTCCAAAATCGAACACGTTGATGATCATCTGCTTTTCTTCCTGTTCAATGACACCATCTTCATGGCTGACATCTACGTAGGTACGAAGTTCATCTTCTGTCATGACATCTTCTGTGGCATTCGGATCTACGCGCAGCAGCAGAAGCAGCAGGCGTGCAAGAAAGTTGGTCAGCATTACCACAGGGGTAAGAATACGGATCAACAGACGAATGACAGGTGCATAAGCCAGAGACAGCTGTTCCGCATGGGAAGTAGCCAGCGTCTTCGGGGCGATCTCACCGACGATCAGGATCAGCAGTGTAAGTACACCGGTACCGACGCTGACACCGATATTTCCGAAAAGCCGCAGCGTCAGAGTCGTCATCAGAGAGGACGCTGCCAGATTGACAATATTATTGCCGACCAGGATAGTACCAAGTAGTCGGCCGGGATTTTCTATAATAGTGAGCAGAGTCTCTGCCCTTTTGTTTCCCTCCTGTGCGAGGGTACGGATTTTAATCTTATTTACAGTGGTCAGAGCCGTTTCCGCCGAAGAAAAGAAGGCGGAGAGTAAAACCAGAAACAGTATTATACCGGCCTGAACCCCATCTGTGGAATTCAAAAACATCATCTCCTGACAAAAAAATTTATTCTATTATAGCTTAAATGAGGAGAAAAGTAAAGGAGTTCGATAGTTTTAAGAAAAACTGCTTCAAAGAAACCTGCACTTGCTCAGCTTTTCCTCGAAAGCACAACTTCTGATATTTTTCTTCGATATTCGTGCATAAATCGCCTGTTTTTTTAGGAAGAAGCACGATTTTTTAAATTTCCAGGCTGTTTTCATGCTCAAAAGAGGCTGTTCACTAGGGAAAAAGCATGATTTTTGAGTTTTCTTGCTTGTTTTCGTGCAGGGCATCCTTGCTTTACAGAAAAGAAGCACGAAAATGTCATTTTCAGTCCGTTTTTAGTGCATGTATTCGGCTGCCTCTGCATTGCATTTGGAAAAAAGTATGATAAAATAAGGTTGAAAATAAGAAGTAGAGGGTATCCATTCCCTTAATCGCATCACAAACAA
>JAUNAF010000134.1 GCA_030527715.1 Eubacteriales bacterium | reverse complement strand
AATGAAATATGGTCTTTTTGAATGTAAACTTGTCCTTGACAAGGGGGACAATTCACTTGGTCTGAAATTGAAAAATGGAATCCAGGTCAATAAAATGTCCGGAAATGCTTGGTCTGAAATCAAAATATGAAATTCAGGTCAAGGGATGTGCAGATCTGTGTTGTGATTTCGCATGGAAAGCGGTATGATGGAGAATATGAATTTCAGGCAGGTTGGGAAATGAATCACAGACAGATAGAAGAATGGGACTCTTTGCTGAAAATTAAAACGTCAGGGCGGGATGACAGTATCTCAAATACGATCAATTATCCGTATGAACCAACAAATTATCCGGTACTTGAACGCTTTGCAAATGCCGGATATATCCGGAAAGCGGATTGCCTGCTGGATTATGGCTGCGGAAAAGGAAGGGTAGGATTCTTCATGTCCTATCAGACCCGGTGCAGATCTATCGGTATCGACTATGATGAGAGAATGATTCAGGGTGCTTTGACAAATCAGAAGACTGCTGTATCAGGGCGGCGCACAGAATTTTTCTGTGAGAATGCAGGCAGATATGCAGTTCCGGCAGACGTGAACCGGATCTATTTCTTTAATCCGTTCTCCGTAGAAATCCTTGAGCAGGTGCTGGCGAGAATCACGGAGTCCTACTATGAGAATCCGAGAGAAATACTTTTCTTCTTCTATTATCCGTCTGATGACTATATAGGCAGACTTATGCGAGAGGATATGCTGGAATTCCTGGATGAGATCTCCTGTGAGGATCTGTTTGAAAGTAATGACAGCCGAGAGCGGATCATGATTTTCCGGATGGAATAAACTTATCTGAAAAATTTTAAGACAGAGATATTACAGGGTCGCCCCGGATGCGACTCTGTTTTTTTGTATGCGTGGTAAAGTATATTCAGAAAGGGGGAACACGAATATGAGAACACTGAAGGATGCAATTTATGGACTGGCAGCAGGGGATGCATTGGGACTGCCGGTGCAGTTCAGAAGAAGAGACACTTATTATGTTGACAAAATGATCGGATACGGCACTTTTCATATGCCAAAGGGAAGCTGGTCGGATGATACAAGCCTTGCAATTGCTTCATGCGACAGCATCAGAAGATGCGAAGGGAGCGTGAATCTGAAGGATATTCGCAGAAGCTTCGAAGACTGGTATCGAAATGGCGCATATACACCATTTGGCAGAGCCTATGATATCGGCGGTACCTGCGAGCGTGCGATCCTCACAGGAAAGGGACTGGATGATGAGCGGTCTAACGGAAACGGCTCACTGATGAGAATTCTCCCGCTGGCCTTTGTGGAAGGCATTACAGATGAGGAGATCGCAGAGGTATCAGCAGTAACACATGCACATGCGAGATCCCAAGAGGGCTGCATTTTATATATCAGAATTGCGAAGGAACTGCTGGCAGGCAAAGGTCTGAAGGAAAGTATTCTCAAGGTAATACCGGAGAATTCCATCTATTCGAGAATACGTGCGATCGATCAGCTTCCGAGGGAGGAGATCAGATCCACAGGTTATGTGGTAGATACCTTCGAGGCAGCCATATGGTGTCTGCTGACTACAGATAATTTCAGAGACTGTATCGTAAAGGCAGTGAACCTCGGAGATGATACCGATACTGTGGGAGCAGTTGCCGGTGGACTGGCAGGAATTCTTTACGGATACGACGGCATACCGTCAGAGTGGATCGAGGCGCTTCAGGCAAAAGATGTGATAGAAAGCTGTCTGTTCTGAGAAGAGTCCTGAAAAAAGGAGAAAAGTGTTGTAATTACAACATACTTTTGAGATCTTCTGTGCCATAATCAAAGAAATAAGAGAAGAGTAGCAACAGGGAAGTTCACCATAGAACGACAAGTCAGTTGATTGGCTGCAGAAAGGGGAGGATCTCATCATGATTTTAGGTGGTTGTCAGAGCAAGTCTAAGGAAATTACGATTATGGAAAAGAAGTGTCCGCAGTGTGGACATGAGGTGGAAATTTTCTCAGTGGACACAGAGGCAGTATGCGAACATTGCGGATTTGTGATTTATAATGATACACTCAGCTGTGTGCAGTGGTGCGCCTACGCAAAGGAATGTGTCGGCGAGGCAATGTATGAGAGTCTCACCGCGATAGCGCAGAAGAATAAAGAAAAGGCATCCGCATAATGATAGGTTGCCATAAGCAGGAAATGACCTGAAATCTGATTTTGGATTTCAGGTCGTTTTTTTGTATATCCTTGACCCAGATTCCATTTCTTGATCCCAGGTCAAGGGTTTTTGGACATTTCCTTGACCCAGATT
>JAUNAF010000064.1 GCA_030527715.1 Eubacteriales bacterium | reverse complement strand
CCGCACCTATGGGTACAGTTTATGCAAATGTGAGGTCACTTCATATTATCTGTTTCTGATTTTCCCGATATAGGTCAATTTCCAGTCAAATTATCTTGACCTGTTTGCTCATTTCCTCGCTATAGGTCAAATTTCTCTATAAGCATACGAACATCCACCGGACATTCGCTTTGCATGCTTGAAAAAAAGTGTTCAGAACTATCGAATGATAATTCTGAACACTTTTTTACATAATTCTATGGTCTCTGTTTTTCTGGCTTAACTGTCTGACTCTGGAGCGCGCATGTCTGCGATGCAGCTCCGTCTGCGGCAGATAGATTGCACAGTATGCTGCAAAGTTGATAAACAGAGCACCGATCACATCGATGATCGTATGCTGTTTGATAAAGAGCGTAGCTGCTACGATCGAGATACAAAGAATCAAAGATCCCTTCGTCACGATCGGATGCTTCTTCAAGCTCTGACATCTTGCAATTGCAATGTGTGCAGCCACCGAGTTATACACATGAATACTCGGAAAAATATTTGTTGATGTATCGGTACGATATACTTCCTTTACCAGCTCTATAAAAATATTGCTTCTTGAGAAGGTAATCGGCCGTAAGGTATGTCCGTTCGGCCATAACAGTGAAATAATCAGAAACAGAGTCATGCCGATACTCAGATTGGTGATCAGCTCATAAAACTCAGTCTTGTTCTTTTCGATCATTCCAAAGTACAGCACTGTCACTGTGATATAGACAAACCACAGCAGGTACGGTACAACAAATACCTCACAGAATGGTATCATCTTGTCATAGGCAGATGATAAAAGATGCAGATTATGGTTTGGTCGATTTTCTACATAAGCAAATACTGCAAGATAGAACACCAGGTAAAGCAGCACCGGTACAAAATGTCGGTATTTCACCCACAGTTTCTCAGATACTTCTTTCCAATTTCGCATACATATCTCCCTCTGAACATTTCTGTCGCCCATTGTTATAGCACTTTTCTCAGAAGAAGACAACCCAATTATTATTTTTTAAGAAAAAGTTCAGAGGCTATTAACGGATGGCATCTTTCATCGATCTGATGTATTCCCGCACGTATGGAACACAGTCTTTTCCGTATGCTCCGCAGAGTTTTACGATCGCACTTCCGACGATCGCACCGTCTGAAAGATCTGCCATTTTCTTTGCCTGCTCCGGTGTGGAAATACCGAAACCTACCGCACACGGGATATCCTTTGCCGCCTTTACCAGTGCCACCATGCTGCCGATATCGGAGCTGATCTCACTGCGGACACCGGTCACACCCATCGAGGATACACAGTAGACAAAGCCGTTCGCCTCTTTTGCGATCTGTGTGATACGCTCATGGGAGGTCGGTGCGATCAGAGAGATCAGATCCAGACCATGGGCTTTGCAGACCGTATCAAACTCTTCTTTTTCCTCAAAGGGAACATCCGGAAGAATGATTCCGTCCATGCCGATCTCTGCTGCAGTCTTCACAAATTTTTCGGTTCCGTAGGAAAATACCACATTTGCATAGGTCATAAACACCATCGGAATCTGCGTATTTTTTCGGATTCTTCTTACCATGTCAAAGATTTTGTCAGTTGTCACGCCGCCGGACAGTGCACGGATGTTTGCTGCCTGGATCACCGGTCCCTCCGCAGTCGGATCTGAGAACGGAATGCCCAGCTCCACCAGATCTGCTCCTGCCTCTTCTGCTGCATAGACTAACTGTTCCGTGATCTCCAGAGACGGATCTCCGCAGGTGATAAATGGGATAAATGCCTTGCCGTTTTCAAATGCCTTTCTGATGTTACTCATAGATGTTCTCCCCTCTGTATCTTGCGATCGCTGCGCAGTCCTTATCTCCTCTTCCGGAAATATTGATCACCATGATCTGGTCTTTTCCCATCGTCGGTGCCAGCTTTTTCGCATAGGCTACTGCATGTGCACTCTCAATTGCCGGAATGATTCCCTCTGTTCTGGACAGATACTCGAATGCATCCACCGCCTCATCATCTGTCACTGCCACATACTCTGCACGGCCGCTGTCATAGAGTGCCGCATGCTCCGGTCCGATGCCAGGATAATCCAGACCTGCGGAAATAGAATATACCGGTGCGATCTGACCGTACTCATCCTGACAGAAATAGGATTTCATGCCATGGAAGATACCGAGTCTTCCGGTGGCGATCGTTGCTGCGGTCTCCGCGGTATTCACACCTCTTCCCGCTGCCTCACAGCCGATCAGACGTACCCCCTCATCCTCAATAAAATTGTAGAATGCACCGATGGCATTGGAACCTCCTCCGACACAGGCAAGCACTGCATCCGGAAGTCTTCCCTCGATCTCAAGCATCTGTTCTTTGATTTCCTTTGAGATCACTGCCTGAAAATCACGCACGATCGTTGGGAACGGGTGCGGTCCCATGCAGGAACCGAGCACGTAATGCGTATCCTCCACACGGTTTGTCCACTCGCGCATGGTCTCCGATACCGCATCCTTCAGAGTGCCGGTGCCGCTGGTAACGGCATGCACCTGTGCTCCGAGCAGACGCATACGGTAAACATTCAGTGCCTGGCGCTCGGTGTCCTCTTTTCCCATGAAGACCTCGCATTCCATTCCCATCAGTGCAGCCGCTGTCGCAGTTGCCACACCGTGCTGTCCTGCACCGGTCTCTGCGATCACACGGGTCTTTCCCATTTTCTTAGCCAGAAGCACCTGACCTAATACATTATTGATTTTATGTGCTCCGGTGTGATTCAGATCCTCTCTCTTCAGATAGATCTTTGCGCCGCCCAGATCCTCCGTCATTCTTGCCGCATAGTAAAGCCTTGAAGGTCTGCCTGCATAATCATTCAGCAGCTTTGTCAGCTCTGCCTGAAACTCCGGATCCTTTTTATAGTATTCATATGCCTTTTCCAGCTCGATCACAGCGTTCATCAGGGTCTCCGGAATATACTGTCCGCCATGAATTCCAAATCTTCCTTTACTCATCTTCTGTCCTTTCTGCCTCATTTTTCTAGTCTTCTGGTTAGAGAAGAGCTGATCTTTCTTCTGCATCCGGCAGCTTTTTGCGGATATGCTGAGTGCAAAAACGCCCCCGACAGAATCTCAGCTCTGTCAGGGGCGAGTAAAATCATTCTTTCCCGCGGTGCCACCCTGCTTCATGGTCTCCCATGCACTCTTCAGATACACTGTTCTGCTCCTCATCCTCTAAGGAAACACTTTCATCAGCGTTTTCCTAAAATCAATGCTTTCTAAGTTTCTCCGAACAGAATATCCCGGACAACTAACGTATGCCTGCACGTCACAGAATACTCAGACTGTATGTCCTTTGACTGTGCCCTCCGCGGTCCATTTGGCAGTCTGCTTCTCAATCCGGCTCCCACCTTCCCGGACTCTCTGGGTGCGCATCTACTGCTTTGATCTCCGCTTCAACGGTTTAAATCGTTATGCACCATAGTATATGCGTTGATCGTTTTTTTGTCAAGACAAAAGGGGATATTCCCCTCAACCAAAGTTGAAGAAGAATATCCCCTTTTCAGGACGTCTGTCACCAGACTTCCGTTTTTTCTTAAGATATCGTTTCTTAAGCCTGTCCGTTACTTCCAAGAACGTTGATGATCTTGTGAGCAACCATATCCTTAACGGCCTGACGAGCCGGCTTCAGATACTGTCTCGGGTCGAAATGATCCGGATGCTCAGCGAAGTACTTACGGATGTTACCAGTCATAGCAAGACGGATATCGGAATCGATGTTGATCTTGCAGACAGCGAGCTCAGCTGCTTTTCTCAGCTGCTCTTCCGGAATACCTACAGCATCCGGCATGTTTCCGCCATACTGGTTAACCATCTTTACGAACTCCTGCGGTACGGAAGAAGATCCGTGAAGAACGATCGGGAATCCCGGAAGCTTCTTAACGATCTCCTCAAGTACGTCAAAACGAAGTGGCGGCGGAACAAGGATTCCTTCCTCGTTACGTGTGCACTGATCAGCTGTGAACTTGTAAGCACCGTGAGAAGTACCGATAGCGATTGCAAGAGAATCACATCCGGTTCTGTCAACGAACTCCTCAACCTCTTCCGGTCTTGTATAGCTCTCGTGACCAGCCTCTACAACAACCTCATCCTCGATACCAGCAAGGGTACCAAGCTCAGCCTCTACTACTACACCGTGAGCGTGAGCGTACTCAACAACCTGCTTGGTCAGAGCGATGTTATCCTCGAAAGACTTGGAAGAAGCGTCGATCATAACGGAAGTAAATCCGCCATCGATACAGCTCTTGCAAAGCTCGAAAGAATCACCATGATCCAGATGCAGAGCGATCGGGATCTCCGGGTTCTCAGCTACAGCAGCCTCAACCAGCTTTACCAGATAAGTGTGGTTAGCGTATGCACGTGCTCCCTTGGATACCTGAAGGATAACCGGGCTCTTCAGCTCGCCTGCTGCCTCGGTGATACCCTGTACGATTTCCATGTTGTTTACATTGAAAGCACCTACAGCATAGCCTCCATTGTAAGCTTTTTTAAACATTTCTGTCGTTGTTACTAATGGCATAATCTCTTATCTCCTTTTCTAAAAGATTCATCCAAATAGGACTATCGTTGGTATCATAACACATTTCTTTTACGAACGCACTAACTTTTATACAATCTTTTTAAAAAAATACACCTGCACAGATCTTATGCCTTTCCGTATCATCTTCTCCCTCTGTATTCAATATGATATCCCACATCTGCAAAAATGATCTCATCCTCATTTTTCAGCAGTATTTTTTCTCTCGGTCTGATCTTCTTTCCGTTTACATAGGTTCCGTTTTTGGAGTCCAGATCACAGATGTAATATGCCCCCTTCTCTCTGATCAGTTTCGCATGCACGCGGCTGACCTTCGGATTCGGAATACAGATATCACACCTCGTGCTCAGTTTTCCGATCATATGCTCCTGCCTCGTCAGTAAAATCCTTCTCCGATCCTTCTGTGTATATCCTGCAAGGCAGACCTCTCCCTTTTCTTTTTTTCCGATTTTCAGCACCGCTCCCAAACCTCGGTCCTGTTTCTTCTCTCTTATATGCTCCCTGCGGTTCTGCTTCTCCACTCTTTTTACCGCCTCATACTCCATCGCCCTCACACGCTCTCTGTCTGATCGTGCGTTCTTTTTCAGAAAAATACGCCCGTAGGCAGCCAGCCCCGTGAGCAGAAATGCAATACCTCCGGCCTGTGTGACGCTCAGCAGTTCAAATCTGCAGCCCAAAAACAATCCTGCCGCTGCCGCTGTTCCGACAGCGGCTGCAATGAGCACCGGGAATATGTTCTTTGATTTCTTTTTCACTGTTCGTTTGCTGACAGTATTCCTGTTTTTATCTCCAATCGCTGCCATATCCGGCGTTCGCGGTTCAAAACAGTCGTCCGGTTTTTCTTCTATGATCGTCGCCTCTCGACTCTGAATGCGTTTTTCCTGGGGAGCTCCCCAGGTCGGTCTCTGCTCCGCCTTTCTGTTTTTCTGAAAAGATCTTCCCCATTCCGCCTCAGACTTCTTCTGATACTCTCCCAGGCTCAGACTTTTCTCATTATCTCTCAGCAGCTGTTCCAGACTGCAGTCCTCCCTGGCACTTTCCTGATAGAGACGATAGCAGAGCAGCACTGCCCCCTGGTCCGCGGAATCCACCTGTCGCAGCAGATATTCTGTAAACCGGTGGAAGGATTCTCTCGCCTCCTGATTCAATGCCGGCACATAACAGAATCTCGGTTCACCGGTCGTCTTATCCAGATATACCGTCTCTGAAGTGAGGTACAGACCGTCTGCATCCAGCATGTATTTTTTTATTTCGGTAAGGAGCTGATAAAAGCCCCGAAAGATCATCATCAGTGTCTTCTGTCCGAATCGCTCTTTTTCCCCGTACTGCTCCATCGACTGGCAGTTGGTAATATCGTAAAAATACTGTACCTGACCTTCCAGCGTTTTTCTTGCAAAGGGGAGCAGCCCTCTGGGATGATTTCCGCTCAGCATCCGGATACGGTAATCTTCTTCCGGCAGCTCCTGTTCAGGCTGAATGATCATATATTGATTGGACTCATCCTTTTGATAAGAAATCTCCATCTTCATCTGCACTCCCCCGCTTCCTGTCTGTTTTTAGGTTTTATAGAAGCTGTACTGCGCCTTCTATTCCTGACCCGGTCCACCACCCTGATCATACTTCTCAATTTTGAAATCCTGTGTGACGGCCGTTCCGTGCTCATCTGTACCCTGGTTTTCAGATTCAGTTCCGACTGAAGAAAAAAACGGTACAACATCCCCGGCAAAGAAAAACTTCCGTCATAGCTGACGCTCACCTGCCGCTTTGAGGCTGACGCCTGCCCGGACACACTGCTGTTTCCCAGCATGCGTCCTGAGACCAGATCTGTCACAACACCGCTGACATCCTTGTCATCCTCCGCATGTAAACTGTACAGTGCTGCGGTCTCATGTGCCGCCGCCTGCAGAAATGCTTTATTGTGAAGGAAAAATCCGAGATAGATGATCGAGATCAGCAGCGGTATCAGAATCCCCATCAGCAGGGATGCCTCTATCGTATAACTTCCTTTTTCAAACTTCTGTTTCATGCGTCTTTCAAGCTCCTCCTCCCTGCCTCACCCCTCTGCCGCCAGATAAAGCAGGTAACCTGCCAGCAGAAACGGAAGGAAGGGCAGTTCCGTTCTTCGATCTCCCTTTTTACTGATCAGCACAAAGAGTGCTGCCGGAAAGCTCAGAAACACCCCCGCTGCCAGCACTTCGCATGCTGCACCTGCTCCAAGGCTGAATCCGACGACCAGCAGTACCAGAGCATCGCCCTTTCCTATCGCTTCTCTCGAAATTCCGGAGATCAGCAGTACCGTCATCCCGGGAAGCGCAGCCATACCAAGTCTGAGCAGACGCCTGCCTGCCGCTGTCGTCAATATCAGAAGACCACCTGACAGAAGCATCATCTTCACTGCCGGTCTTACCGCCACACGCTTTTCTCTGATATCCCGCTCTGCCGCCTTCGCCAGATACAGTAAAAGCAGAATTTTCTGTGTTATCTGAATGCCAGTTATCATGCTTAACCTCCGGAACATTTCGAACATGGTCTGCAGCTGCCGACCTCATCCTTTCTCACCTTGCGGATCGTCCTCTTTAATCCGCTGCAGTCCAGAGAACCATGGTACTTGTCTCCATACGGAGAGATATAGACAGTGGATGCTCCCCTCGTCCTGCACCGCTCGCAGGCATGGTATTTCCCACCGGAAGTATTGCGCCTTCCGGAAAGGCTGTCCCTGCTGACCGCCTGAATCTTCAGCTTAATGTGCGTACAGTCAGGATCTGTATGGTAGACTTTTCCGGTTTCCGCCATATATACCATCTTGCTGCCGTCATCTTCTTCTGCATCGCCGCCTCCGGTTTTTCCTCCGCTCCCGGCCCGTCCTGTCCACGCACGCACTCTGGCCCGCAGGATACTCCTGACCTTCAGCGCCGGAAGCAGATCCAGCGAATGTCTCAGCCTGCAGCTTCCTGCCAGATCTATGATCTCATCATGAAAAGATGTCTGCAGCAGAGAGAACTCCACCTCATCTTTTACATATCCCTCCTGCCGTGCGATTCTGGACGATGCATAGGCTGCAGAGAGTCCGCCTGAGATCATATCTCCTCCCGTACCCTCACCCGGACTGATGCCGAGCTCCCGGATATAGGCATAGGCGGCCATCTCTTTTGCCGCATCCTGCATTCCGGCAAGAATCGCTGAGGTGGCTGTACTGATCCTCGCAAACTGCAGTACTGCGATCATGATAAACAGAAAGAGCGGAACCACACAGGCGGCCTCGACTGTCAGACTGCCCCTGCGGCTTTTTCCGTGAGACAGAATCCGGTTTCTTCCTGCCGGGAAATCAAACTTCCTTTCTTTCATTTTCTGATTTTGTCTGTCTGTACCAGTTTCCGTCTCACTGCAAGCCATCCTTCTTCCGCCCCCTTTCTGTTATCAGTAGGCAAAACTTCCGGACGCATGGTAGGACGTCTGCACCGTTCCGGTCTTCAGAAAAGCTGCGGATACCTTTAAAAACACCGGAGGTATCTCAAAATCAGCTTCTGTCTCCATCTTACAGATCGCATAATCCGCCCGAAAGTTTGCCGTTCCGGGTTTCTCTCTCAGACAGCCCTCGATCATATCCAGTGCTCTCATCGGATATGCCTTCTTTTTCCCGAGCGTAAACAGCATCTGCAGATAGCCGCTGTAGGAGACTCCGACCTTATTCTTTCCGCTGGTTCCCTCCAGGATCTCAAGCAGATCCGGAAGACTGCTCAGGGACGTTTTCCAGTCGGCGGCTGTCTTGTATATCGGAACTTTTCCGCCGTGCATCAGTTCTCTGACATCGACCAGACTCTCTGCATAAGCCCAGATCAGCTGCAGTGCATAGGAGGTCGCCTCGATCAGCTCCGGTATTGCAAACACACCGACCAGCAGTGTCGCAAGTGCATCTGTCTCCCCCTTTTTGGAAGGATCCCCTGAGAGATAGGCAAAATTTGCACCTTCCCGAAGCAGCAGAAGTCTGGTCACCACACTCTTCATGTTTTTCTCATCACTGTCTTTTCCGCACAGAATGTATTCCAATGCGTAGTCCAGATATCCCTCCCGCTTCTGATCAGTGTACAGAGAGAATCTCTGAAACAGATAATTCTGAAACAGTAGATCCGCGGCTGCGCCGCGATGTGTTTTCTTTACCGGAAGATTTCCCTTCCTGTAGCTGCGCCGGGAGGGTACATTCTTTGGCAGTTTTTTCGAAGAGATCTTCTGTTTGCCAAATACCAGTCCCATGATCCCGATCTTTCGCAGCTTGCGGATCACCTTCAGCGGATTACGATTCGCCGGGATCTTCGGCACCTGTGCCTCTGTCTCCTGCGGAAGAAGGATCTCCTCTCCGTTTGCGGCCGCCTCCCTCGCAGCCTGCTGTTCGGACTCCCGCTGCTTTTGCTCTTCCCGCTGCTTTTCTTCCAGTTCGGAAAGCTTTTTCTCTCCGGTACTTTCCTTTTTCTCGTATTCCTCCGCCGCTTTCTCCAGCAGTTGTGCATCCTTGCTGTAGCTGACTGCCTCTGCCAGCAGTTCCGTCGCCAGATTCTCCTTCATAAAGGACACCGCCTGCTGATAAAATGGCGCGCCCCTCTCGTCTGTTGCCAGCTGTACTCCGGTGACCTTAGTGCCGTTCAACGACAGGCGAAAGAGGTCAAAGCCACGAAACCACAGATCCTTGTTCGAATCCACGTTGTATTCCATATAGTCCTGCAGCCGTTCATTGACCTTACCGACACTGTAATTTCCGCTGCCCTGGCCCCCGTCCAGAAAAAACACATCGTATTTTTCCAGAAGTTCCCTTTCAAACTCACCGAATACCGAAAACATTCCCAGATCCAGGGCAGAAGCTGCCTTTGCCCTGCTGCCCTGGATCCGCGCAGACTCTATCACTGTGCAGAGCAGCGAGAGAAACAGTACACTGAGAAGGCTCAGAAAGACTGTGATCGTCCCCCTTTTCACCATCAGATGCCATTGCTCTGGCTGACGATCTTTTTGAATATACTGTTTACCAGGCTGGTCAGCTGACTCTTGAAAATAATGACCAGACCGATCAGCACGACCAGAATCAGAATCATCTCCACGGTTCCGATCCCCTTCTTATCTTTTCTCAGTTCATGAAAAAAACCTCGGATTCTCAGCTTCCACATTTCCATAAGTACTCTCCTTTTCTTGGTCTTGCCTGTGTTACAGTGACATCATTGCCGGTACCATCAGGACCGCCAGCACTACCATCAGCATGCCGGTCATCGGAAGAAGCAGTTTTGTCCCTGCCTCTTCTCCAAGCTGTCTCGCGAACTGCTGTCTCTCTTCCAGTGAGAGTTCCGCCTCATCCAGCAGCAGTTTTGACAGTCCCTCCGAGCCCTTCTGCAGACCTCCTGAGAGCAGCGTCCCCAGCTTGATATATCCGGGCAGCTGGCACCTCTGACCATAATTTTCATAGGCCTTTGCCTCAGATACACCGGTCTGCATCTCACGACATGCGGTCAGCATTTCCTCATATGCATATCTCACCTTCTCTCTCTGATCTTTCTTTTCCTCCTGTGATTTTCGTTTTCTGTTTTCATACTCTCTGGCTGCCTTTGTGAATGCCTCCTGCATGGTCATCCCCGCACTCAGCAGCATTCCCAGCTTAAACAGCAGATCCGGATAATCCATCTGCAGCTGTCTCCTCCGTGCCTTGACGCGCTCCTCATATACCTGCTCCATTCCCAGCCAGACAGCCGCTGCTGCAAACAATGTCAGACCGATGCCAAGACCGATCAGGGAATGTGCCGGACGCATCCAGGTCAGCCCGATCCCGTCGATCTCCTCCGGAAGGGTCAGCTCACCGTCACTGGCACTTTTTTCTTCCTCGCTGCGTATCGCTCTGCGCAGCTGATAGACCAGTGCTTCCCAGCTGCTTCGCTCCACCGGATACAGACGCAGCACTCTCTCATAGATCCTCTCCGCATTCTGACAGGACAGCACTGCCTTCAATGTCAGCAGTTCTCCCTCCTCACTCAGATCTTCTGAGATATATCCTTCCTCATCCAGCAGATTCTGCGGATCCTGAAACCAGATCAGCTCCACTGCACCGTCCAGCATCTCTGCCGGCAGTACGACCTGTCCCTGCACATGATCTGCACTCTGACCTTCTCCGGGCAGCTGGCGGTCCAGTTCCTCAACAGCGGTATCCAGAAGTTTCTCCTTTTCCTCCTCTGTAAATCTTCGCGCTTCCAGATCCACCTCAATATCTGCGACTTCCTCAAACTCATCGAACTGTACCTGCAGCTGCTGTGTCACTGCTGACTCTCCGTGTTCCGGTCTCTGCAGGGTCAGTGCTTCCAAAAGCGTCTGTCCACTGCCGCCGGCGAACTCCAGGAGCAGAGTAAAGCCAAGTCCCAGAAACAATGCCATCATGACATATGCCAGACGTTTTCGCAGACGCGCCTCTGACTCCTCCGTTTCCCTGCCGCCGCTCTTTCTGCCCGCACGCTTTCTTCTGTCTGCTTTTTCTCCTGCTGCCCGCTCTCTCAGACCGAGCAGAAATCCGGCTTCCTGATAAAACGGTTTCTGCCAGATCGGGATCTCCTCTTTTTCAGCCGGTATGATCCCGGCAGACAGAAAAAACAGCAGTCCCTGCAATGCCACCAGAAGAAAATACAGTTTCATCCCTTCGCTCACATGTCTCTCACCTCTCTTCTTTTTCCGCTGCCGGACTTCTTTCCCGTCTCCACAGCCTTATACCTGGATCTCCACGATCTTTCTTCCCCAGTAATAGGCTCCTGCATATACTGCCAGTGAGATCGTCATAACCGTCACGCCAAGTGCATTGTGATACATGACGTCCAGAAATCCCGGCGATACCAGCTGTATATAAAACAGAATCAGCATCGGTACCAGACTCATGATCCCCTGTTCCATTTTTTTCGATGCCAGCGCAGTCTCTATCTCCCGGTGTGTCTCCTCCTTCTGGCTGATCGCCTGCACTGTATTTCGTATGATGGCGATCAGATTGCCGCCGGAGCGCTTGGACACTGCAAAGATCTCCGCAAAATTTCGAATATCTTCCACACCGCTGCGCTCTGCAAGGGAATTCAGCAGTTCCTCCAGACTTCGGTTGATGCCCAGCTGCGCGGAAATATAACGAAACTCCATCATGATCATATCCTTCTCCGTATATATTTTTTCCAGCTCCGCACACGCATCCCGAAATGCCGTCTCCACAGAATAGCCCGCTGTCAGTGCGGAGGAAACTGCCTGCATTCCGTCCAGAAACTGCATTGCCAGCTTTGCCCTTCTCTTCCTGCAGTATTCCTGCTTCTGAAATTTCAGAAACGGCTTCAGAAGAATCAGCGCCAGCAGAAACGGAAGGACCGAATCATAAAACAGATAGCTCAGGGCAGCATCCAGTGCCAGAAAGATGCTGATATTCTGCACCAATTCTCTTCTGCTGAAGCTGTACCTGCTGTAATCCATCTATCCAAGACCTGCCCTTTCCAGTTTTTTTCTCTGCTGAAGCTCCCCCTTTTTCACCAGAGAGCCTGTCAGCTTTTCGCCTCGTTTCTTTCCTTCCTCAAACTCATACAGTGTATGGGTGAGAATCTCCTCCGTTGTATAGTCGTAGCCTGTAATTTCCAGGATCTCCAGCACTTTTCTGCTCTTGTCCCTCATCCTTCCCAGATGGATCATGATATCCAGGCCGGATGCCAGCTGTCTTCGCACAGCGGTCACCGGAAGCTCCATCCCCATCAGGACCATGGTCTCAAGCCGCGCAAGCATATCCTTCGGACTGTTCCCATGTCCTGTCGAAAGACTTCCGTCATGGCCGTTATTCATCGCCTGTATCATGTCGATCGTCTCCTCTCCGCGGACCTCTCCGACGATCACACGGTC
>JAUNAF010000012.1 GCA_030527715.1 Eubacteriales bacterium | reverse complement strand
AAGCGGAGAGAGTGGGATTCGAACCCACGCGCCCTTGCGGACAAACGGTTTTCAAGACCGCCTCGTTATGACCACTTCGATATCTCTCCAGTCTTGCGCTTTGTTATCCTCTTGAGCGTTTGCTCTTCATCCGAAACGCAAGATATATACTACCATCGACTTTCCGATCTGTCAACACCTTTTTTTAATTTTTTTACAAAAACCATTTTAAGTCTTCCGGAGTCGTTATTTTGATATTGGAATAGCTTGCTTCTACAAGGTATACTTTCTGCTCTGTCATCGTCTCTACCACCATCGCATCGTCTGTAATTCCAAGCTTTTCCGCATTCGGATCCTCCAGCAGTTTTCTGTATGCCTCTCTGATCAGCGTAAAGTCAAAAGCCTGCGGTGTCTGGATCTGCCAGACTTCCGATCTTTTCGGCGTATACCTGGCAAAGCCGTCCTCGTCCGCGATCTTTATCGTATCCTTCACCGGCATTCCCGCAATCGCTGCGTGGTGCTCCTCCACTGCTCTTCGAATACGATCCAGGATCTCCTCTGTCACAAACGGACGGGCTCCGTCATGGATATAGACATAGTCTGTATCTTCTATCTCCTCCAGTCCCTTAAAGACAGAGTGATAGCGTTCTTTCCCACCCGGTACGATCTTGCTGATCTTATCAAGATGGTATTTCTCTGCGATCTCTCTTCTGCAGTATTCCACATCCTCTTTACCGCATACCAGTATGATATCGTCTATAAAACTGCAGTTTTGAAATGCCTCCAGCGTATAGACGATGATCGGTTTTCCTTTTACCTCAAGATACTGTTTCGGTTTCTCTGTCTGCATGCGCGTTCCACGGCCGGCCGACAGAACGATCGCCGTATGTCTATCCTTCATAGCGCTCTCCAAGCTTTAAGTTCGGAATGGCATTCAGATCCAGTCCATGGCGCACTCCGTTTATATACTCATAGTATGCTGCCGCACCGATCATTGCCGCATTGTCTGTGCAGAGAATCGGTGACGGATGATAGAAAGAGATTCCTTCTTTTTTGCATGCCTCTTCCATTGCATTGCGCAGTGTCGAATTGGATGCAACACCTCCTGCGATCGCAAGCTTGTCAAATCCATATTCCCGTACCGCCATCATTGCATGCTCTACGAGCACATCCGTTACAGCTTTCTGGAAGGACGCTGCCACATCTGCAGGATTGATCTCCTCACCTTTCATTTTGCATCCGTTAAGATAGTTCAGAACGGCAGACTTCAGGCCGCTGAAGCTGAAATCATACGGTGCATCTGCCACTTTCGCCTTCGGAAACTGGATCGCAGACGCATCTCCCTCTTTGGAAAGTCTGTCGATCTTCGGTCCGCCCGGATAACCCAGTCCGATCGAACGCGCCACCTTGTCAAAAGCTTCTCCTGCAGCATCATCTCTGGTTTTGCCGATGATACGGTATTTTCCATAATCCTCAACTTTTACCAGGTGTGTGTGTCCTCCTGAGACTACCAGGCAGGCAAACGGCGGCTCCAGTTCCTTATTTTCAATATAATTTGCGGAAATATGTCCTTCAATGTGATGAACTCCAACCAGCGGAAGCTTTCTCGCATACGCAATAGCCTTTGCAGCTGAGACTCCGACCAGCAGTGCTCCGACCAGTCCCGGTCCATAGGTCACTCCGATTGCATCCAGATCATCCCAGTTCACCTCTGCCTGCTGCATTGCTTCCTCGATCACCTGATTGATCTTCTCGATATGCTTACGTGATGCGATCTCCGGCACTACTCCACCATAGAGCTTATGAAGATCGATCTGTGAGGAGATCACATTGGAGAGCACCTCACGTCCGTTTTTAACTACTGCTGCTGCGGTTTCATCGCAGGAGCTTTCTATTGCAAGAATTAATACATCCTTTTTTTCCATGATTAACCTTCTTTAATCCTCTTCAAACTGCAGTTCCACCGTTTTACCGTCTTTTCCCGGATATGCCTTCGGGAATACTGCAGTGACTGTATTCATAAATTCTTCCGGATGAGACAAAGCAGGACTGTAATGTGTAAGCCAGAGTTCGCCTACTTCCGCAGCCTTAGCCAGGTTTGCCGCCTCCAGGAAGGTCATGTGCTTATGTTCCAGAGCTTTTGCTTCTTTTTCCTGCTCTCCGTACATTCCTTCACAGATAAACAGATCTGCATTCTTCGCATTTTCCACGATCGATGCAGTCGGTCTCGTATCTGTACAGTACGCCACCTTCAGACCTTTTCGGCTTTCTCCGAGCACCATATCCGGCGTATAGGTACGTCCGTCCAGTTCTATTGTCTGTCCCTTCTGCAGAGGATTCCAGAGTTTCACCGGAATCTCCTGTGCACGTGCACGCTCTACATCAAACTTGCCCTTCCGATCGATCTCAACGGTATATCCGTAACAGAGCACATTGTGATTCACGCGAAACGCTGTGATTCGATAGCCGTTCAGTGTAAAGCTTTCCTTTGCGCCGTGTATCTCCCTGAAAATGATCGGAAACGGCAATTCCGGAGCAATGACACGCAGTGCATTCACGACTCTCTCCAGACCTTTTGGTCCGATCAGAGTCAGCGGTTCCGTGCGCATCGCATTTCCCATCGTCAACAGCAGGCCCGGAAGCCCGCTGATGTGATCTCCGTGATAATGAGTAAAACAGATGACGTCGATTGGCTTGGGACTCCAGCCCTTCTCTCTGAGCGCTACCTGAGTTCCCTCACCGCAGTCGATCAGAATGCTGCTTCCGTTATAGCGCAGCATCAGTGACGTCAGCCATCGATAAGGCAGCGGCATCATACCTCCGCAGCCAAGCAAACATACATCCAGCATTTTTCACCTTTCCCTATTCCGGTCTTCTCCACATGATTACAGCATCTTCCTTCGGAAGATCATAAAAGTTTTTTCGCACACCGCAGGAAGCAAACCCAAGCGTCTCATATAGCCGCAGTGCAGGGATATTGCTTTTTCGCACTTCCAGTGTAAATGCCTCAATACCATCCTGCTCTCCCCTGTGTATCAGCTCTGTCAGCATCTTTTTTCCTGCATTCTGACGGCGCGCGCTTTCTTTCACTGCAACATTTGTGATATCCGCTTCCTCAAATGAGCGGAGATAACCGCAGTAACCAATCAGTTCCTCATCCTTCACCGCACAGAGATAGCGGGTATATTCCGAATGGAGCGCATCCAGAAATCCCTGCCTCGACCACGGCTGCGAAAAGATCTCTTTTTCGATTTCGCAGACAGTATCCAGATCCTCCTCTGTCATCTCACGAATCAGAATCAGTTCTTCTGACTGCATGCTTCCCTTTCCTTTTTCTCCGCAAGCTCTCTTTCTGCCTGTGAGAGACGGAGATAGTCCGGCTGGTGCTCTGCGGCAGAGACCATTTTTCCTTCTTTTGCATACTGAAGACCGAGCGCTGCCACCGATCCCGCTCTCTGACGGCTGTTCTGTGCCGGAACGATCAGATACGGTACCTTCAGGCTCTCTTCGATAAACTTCTGATATACCGGTATTCCGTCACCGAGCAGCAGCACTTCTTTCCCAAGTGCATTCAGCTTCTCGATCACCTCTGTGACAGAAACCGCCATCTGTCCCTCCACGACCTCCAGAGTTGTTCCCTGAAAGCGGTAAATTCCTGTATAGACCTGATTTCTTCTCGCGTCCATCATCGGGCAGACCAGTGCCTTTGACGGGCAGAGATTGTATGCAAGTCCTTCCAGGGTCGGGATCTCGATCAGCGGCTTATTCAGTGCCATGCCCAGTCCCTTTGCAGTTGCAGATCCGATACGCAGTCCGGTAAAGGATCCCGGACCTGCGGCGACAGCAATTGCATCAATAGTATCCAGATCCAGCTCGATCATGCTGACGATCTCGTCGATCATCGGCAGGAGTGTCTGTGAATGTGTTTTTTTATAATTTACGGAATACTCCGCCAGCAGCTGACCGTCGCTGACTACAGCGGCAGAAGCGACCAGACCGGAGCTGTCAATTCCCAGAATTTTCATTTCTTACCTCGATTCTTCGATAATCAAATCCCTTTTCCAGATCTTTCTCGATCGTGATCCAGACAGTTTCCGGCGGCATCAGCTCTGTGATCAGATTCGCCCATTCCACCATGGAAACTCCCTGTCCGTAAAAGTAATCCTCATATCCGATCTCATCCATTTCTTCAATGTCACCGATTCGATAAACATCGAAATGATAGAAGGGCAGTCTGCCCTCCTCATATATCTGCACAATGGTAAAGGTCGGGCTGGATACCGCTTCCGTGATACCAAGCCCTGCTGCCACTCCCTTTGTGAAGACAGTCTTGCCTACGCCAAGATCTCCAAGAAGTGCAAAAATCGCTCCCGGTTCTGCCTCTCTTCCGATCTTTTCTCCGACGGCAAATGTTTCTGACTCACTGACGGTCTCAATTACCATGCTCTTCCTCCCAAATTTCTTTTTCTCTGTCCGGCATTTTCCTATACCTGCTTCAGGAATCCGAAAGGTTCACTTTCTGAAAGAAAATGCATCAGCATGAACGCACAGATCAGTGCCACCCTCTCTTCCTTCAGGATTCTGAGCACCTCGGTACGGTCTGCAATGACTACATCCAGCTCCTCATCATCCTCAAGATACTTTCTGCTGACCTCGCCATCCGAATATCCGTAAGACATCACCAGTGATTCATCTGTCATTCCGATCGTGGTATAGTACGGTCTTTCAAACATCGGATCTGCCTGAATCGGGTGGAAGTCCAGTCCTGTCTCCTCCTTCATCTCGCGCACCGATGCTGTTTTCGGATCCTCGCCCTCATCGATCAGACCTGCCGGGAGCTCATAGATATAGTCATCCAGAGTATAGCGGTACTGTCTGATCAGCACCACGCGGTCTTTTGCCTCTCCATAGAGCGAAAAAATACCAACGCCGTCCGGATGGCAGACCTTTGTGACCAGCTCCAGTTCCTCAGCACTCTTTGCCCTTGATGCCACAAAATAATCTACCGCTCCTCCGACACGATTTCTCGCATCCAGCTCGTACATATTTAAATATCTGCTGTCTGTCAGCTTCTTTATATTTTTTATCTCAGGCATTCTTCTTCACCTCTCCGGCATCAAAGCTTCATGGTCAGTGAGATTCTCCTTTTCTGCAGATCCACACTGAGCACCTTTACCTCAACGATATCTCCCACGCTCACGACATCCAGCGGATGTTTTACAAACTTTTTGCTGGACATCTGAGAGACATGCACCAGACCGTCCTGATGTACTCCGATATCGACAAAAGCACCGAAGTCGATGACATTTCGCACCGTTCCCTTTAAGACCATTCCCGGAGTCAGATCCTTCATTTCAAGTACATCTGCACGGAGAATCGGACGCGGCATCTCATCTCGCGGATCTCTTGCCGGCTTTTCGAGCTCGTTCACAATATCCTTCAGTGTGATCTCGCCGATTCCGAGCTGTTCGGAAAGTTTTCTGTAATCTCCGACTTTTTTGGAAAGTCCCTTCAGATTTCCTGCTGTAATATCTTCCTTCTGATAACCCATCTGCTTTAACAGAAGTTCTGCAGCTTCATAGGACTCCGGATGTACACTGGTCGCATCCAGCGGATTCTTTCCTCCGGAAATTCTCATGAATCCGGCACACTGCTCATATGCCTTCGGTCCGAGCTTTGCTACCTTCAGAAGCTGTCTGCGCTCTGTAAATCTGCCGTTCTGCTCTCGATAATTAACGATATTCTTTGCGATCGTCTTGGAAATTCCGGAGACATACTCCATCAGCGGAGCAGATGCGGTATTCAGATCCACACCGACCTTATTTACGCTGTCCTCAACGACTCCTCCGAGCACTTCTCCGAGTTTTTTCTGATTCATGTCGTGCTGATACTGACCGACACCGATGGACTTCGGATCGATCTTTACCAGTTCTGCAAGCGGGTCCTGCACACGTCTTGCAATGGAAGCAGCGCTTCGCTGTCCGACATCAAATTCCGGAAATTCCTCTGTTGCAAGCTTGCTTGCGGAGTAAACTGAAGCACCTGCCTCGTTGGTGATGACATACTCTACCTTCTGCGGCAGCTCTTTGATCAGTTCCACAATGATCTGCTCAGATTCTCTGGAAGCTGTACCGTTTCCGACCGAGATCAGAGTGATTCCATACTGTTCAATAAAGGATTTCACCTTATCCTTTGCCTCTCTGATCTTTCGTTCGTTTGTCGGCGCGGTAGGATAAACAACTGCAGTATCCAGAACCTTTCCGGTCGGATCCACCACTGCGAGCTTACATCCTGTTCTGAACGCCGGATCCCATCCAAGCACGGTCTTTCCTGCGATCGGAGGCTGCATCAGCAGCTGAGTAAGATTCTTTCCGAATACACGGATCGCACCGTCCTCAGCCTTCTCTGTCAGCTCTGATCGGATCTCACGCTCGATCGACGGAGCGATCAGTCTTCGGTAGGCATCCTCACAGACCTTCTTTAAATACTCTTCTGTATTTGCATTATTTCTGACAATCGTCTGCTGCTGCAGGTAAGACAGGATCTTCTCTTCCGGAGCCTCAATTTTCACAGTCAAAATCTTTTCCTTCTCACCTCTGTTGAGCGCAAGAATACGGTGTCCCGCAAGACGTCCGACCGGCTCCTGAAACTGATAGTACATTTCATAGACAGACTCTTTCTTCTCATCCTTTGCTTCCGCTATGACCAGACCTTCTCTGGCAGTCATCTCTCGGATTCTTGTACGATATCCGGCATCATCTGAAATTGATTCTGCCACGATATCCATCGCACCTCTGAGTGCCTCCTCGACCGTAGTCACCTCTTTTTCCGGATCCAGGAAGGCAGCTGCCTCCTCCTCCATGGATTTTCCGGTCATCTGAAGCAGAAGAATATTTGCCAGTCCTTCCAGTCCCTTTTCGCGAGCGATCATTGCTCTGGTACGGCGTTTCGGACGATACGGACGGTAGAGATCCTCCACCGCCACCTGTGTCTCTGCCTGAAGGATCTGATTTTTCAGCTCCTCCGTCAGTTTTCCCTGATCTTCAATACTGGAGAGCACCTGCTGTTTTTTCTCCTCCAGATTTCTCAGATAGGTCAGACGCTCTGAGAGTGCTCGGAGCTGTTCATCATTCAAAGCTCCGGTCGCTTCCTTTCGATAACGGGAAATAAACGGAATCGTATTTCCCTCATCGATCAGGGATACCGCGGCATCCACCTGTTTCAGCTGTACTCCGAGCTCTTCTGCTATTTTCTTATTGATCTTCATGCAAACAAATACCCCATCATTTCATATCCGTGTGCAACATCATTTCCGCTTTCTGCTGCCTCACGCTCATTATAATGCCAGTCATGCTTCTCTGGCTTTGTGCTGTCATAGAGCAGATACGGAACCGGATCTGCCGTATGAGTGCGGACACGAATCGGTGTCGGATGGTCCGGAAGAACCAGCAGACGATACTCCTCGCCTGAGGCATCCATTTTCTCCTTCACATAACGGATCACACGTTCATCAAGGAACTGAACTGCCTGAAGCTTTCGCTCCACACTGCCCTGATGTCCCATCTCATCCGGGGCCTCTACATGAATGTATGCAAAATCATATCCATCTTTCAGCAGTGCATCCACTGCTGCCTGTGCCTTGCCTTCATAGTTCGTGTGAAGACCGCCGTTGGCACCCTCCACAATGATATTTTTCATTCCTGCTCCGACAGCGATTCCTTTCAGAAGGTCGACAGCAGAGATCATAACTGCCTTTTTATGATAGATCTCCTCAAATGAGGTCAGTGCAGGTTTGGTACCTGCTCCCCAGAACCACAGACTGTTCGCCGGATGAAGACCTTTTTTTACTCTCTCCAGATTCAGCGGGTGTTTTGAAAGGATCTCGTAGCTCTGTTTCTGCATGCGAAGCAGAGCCTCATCCTGCGGCAGATACTCCGTGATCTTCTGTGTGAGAATGTCGTGCGGCTGTGAGAGCGCAACGACGCTTCCGTTCTCACGGATCAGACAATGGCGGTAGCTTGTACCGACATAGAGCTGATGTCCTTCAAAGGACATTCCCTCTTTCAATGCCTCGATGAGTACCGCAGCATCCTCTGTGGAAATCTCATCTGAACTGTGGTCGATCATGGTCTTCTCTTCATACGGCTCATCGTCAGACAGAGTCACGATGTTGGCACGAAAAGCCACATCTGTATCTTTCATCGGAACACCGATGCTCAGCGCCTCAAGCGGGGATCTTCCGGAATAATATTTTTTCGGATCGTAGCCGAGCACGGACAGATTCGCCGTATCACTTCCAGGCTTCATTCCCTCCGGAATCGTATGTACCAGACCGATCTCTCCCATTGCTGCAAGTTCATCCATCATCGGAGTTTCGGCATATTCCAGTACGGTCTTGCCGTCCAGAGCCTCCATCGGCTCATCTGCCATTCCATCTCCTAATACAACAAGATATTTCATCACAATCTCCTCAATTACTGCCCTGCGGCAGATTCTGCTGTCTGTTAATATTCTACGTGACGGATGCGGATCATGGAGATCACATCCTTAAGCTCCTCAGCCTTCTTCTGATATTCTGCCTCGGTCATCACCTCTGTGACAAAACCAAACTCTCCTTCCAGTCCGGCTTCGACAAAACTGATCTTTCCGAAAATCTCTTCCGCTTTTTTGCGCTTGTCTTCGGAAGTCTCTGCTACACGTACAAAGAACTTTCTGGAAGAATTGCTGATATCGGTCAGTTCCAGTTTCTTAGTGCTCCAGAAGGACATGACACTGCGGTGCAGATGCTTCGCCTCATCCACGATATCTGCAACGACTGCGCTTGCTGTCGGCAGCTTACCTGCGCCTTTACCGTAGAACATGGCATTGCCAAGTACGTTTCCGTGCACGAAAATCGCATTAAACACATCGTTCACACTGTAGAGCGGATCAGACGGATCTACCAGCACCGGTGCCACCATCGCCCAGAACTGATCCTCTTCTCTGCGGCTGTAGCCGAGCAGTTTGATCGCTTTATCCATCGCTTTCGCATATTTGAAATCTGCAGCACTGATCTTTGTGATACCCTCTGTATAGATATCCTCAAAGTCTACCTGACGGCCGAATGCCAGTGAGGACAGGATCGCGATCTTTCTGCAGGCATCATGTCCTTCCACATCCGCTGCCGGATTTCGCTCTGCATAACCTGCTGCCTGTGCCTCTTTGAGCACATCATCATACTCACTGCCTTCTTTTGCCATCTTTGTGAGCATATAGTTGGTCGTGCCGTTGAGAATACCAGCGATCTCATCGATCTCATCTGCTGTCAGTGAGGAATTCAGCGGACGAATGATCGGGATACCTCCTCCGCAGCTCGCCTCAAACATATAGTTGATATCACGTTCTCTCGCGATCTCGAGCAGTTCCGCACCGTGTGCCGCTACCAGCTCTTTGTTTGAAGTGCAGACACTCTTTCCTGCAAGCAGAGCCTTCTTCGTAAATGTATACGCCGGCTCTACTCCGCCCATCACTTCAGCGATAATACGGATCTCCGGATCATTCAGGATAATATCAAAGTCATGAACGATTTTTTCCTGGATCGGATCTCCCGGAAAATCTCTCAGATCCAGCACATACTTGACCTCGATCTCGTCGCCAGCCTTCTTGTTAATGCTTGCATGGTTGGTATTGATCACCTCAACCACTCCTGAACCTACGGTTCCATATCCTAAAACTGCAATTTTTATCATAATACTCCTCTTTCTTTCTGTCTCTATTCTCTGCCGAGTATTTTCAGATACAGCACATCCTGCAATGCTTCGATATCTGACATCAGGCTCATCGAATCTCCTGTGATCGGAAGGATCTCAACACTGATGGTCAATGAGCCGATCCCGTTGATCGGGATGCTCTGATGGATGGAAAGTACATTCGCATGATAGTCAGCGATGACTTTTAACACCGTCGAGAGCAGTCCCGGGCGGTCTTTCATCTGCAGCAGAAAGGTTACCGTTTTTCCCTTATTGTTTTCATGGAACGGAAAGATATCGTCCTTGTATTTATAAAAGGAACTTCGGCTGATGCCAACCTCCTCTGTTGCTTCCTGCACTGTCTGTGCAGCACCGGTCTCCAGCAGCCGCTTTGCCTCAACCACTTTCAGCAAAACTTCGGAAACCGCTTTTTCTTTTACAATATAATACTCTCTGTTCTCCGCCACTTTGTTCCTCGTTTCTAAAACCTGCGTCCTCCGCCGCCATGAGAATGTCCACCGGAAGAATGGTGGGTCGTAGAGCGTCCTCCGTGACCGTGACCTCCACCGGAAGAACTGTTCCTGTGAATTCTGCGGCGAGTCTCATAATGATTGATCAGCAGATCATTATTTCTGTGAAGATGCATGTCTGCATTCTTTGATACATCATAGCGATAATCGTGAATGTTGGAATAGCTGCTCTTCACGCCAAGGCAGGCGAGCAGAGCGATCAGAAGCGATGCACCAAGCGCAAGCAGTGCCTCAAAACGGGTAATGCTGCGGTATCTGGTCACCTTCCCGGTATCCCGGTCGACCTGGTATCTGGAGCCGTCCAGTCCTTTGTCTACGATCTGATCGATGCGTGCCAGCATGGATCTCACAGCATCAGCGTAAGCTCCTCTTCTCATGCTGCTCTCGCCCTGATTCAGCACATCTTCGATGTAAGCATCTGTCAGATAATAGATCATATCTCCGGCTGTGCTGACATAATACTCACGATTGTCCATATCGATCAGCAGAAGTACTCCGCCCTTTTTGAGCCCTTCCGGATAAATATGTTCATCATAGAAATCGTCCGCATATGCTTCTGCACTTTTTCCCTCTGCATCCTCTGTGGTCAGAACTGCAAAATTCATCTTATGCTTATTCTGAAGTGCCTGGACCGTCTGTGCAAGCTGATCTGCTTCTTCAGAACTGAATAATCCGGCAAGGTCGTACACCTGGCTGTCAGATGCGGACACTGCCATGGTAAAAAAAGAGAGGCACAGAACCAGACAGATCACCGTCAGAATATATGCCGCCCTGCTGCCCCGGTTTGTATTATCTCTCATCATATCATATACCCCACAATCAGAAAAATCACAAAGAGCGGTATCGCGATCGATGCGAAGAACTGGAGCATTCTTCCTCTGGAGATCGGAAGTATGCCGGCAACCTTTCCGGTCTGGCCGTTCATCGCATAGTAATAGGTCTCTCCGTCTCCTCCGCGGTAGGTTACTACCCATGCCGGAAGAAGAAGATATTTCCAGTGTTCATTGCGTACTGCAGACTTCTCCTGCGTCGTCTGAACTCTCTGATACTGTGAAAGTGTAATATTTACCATCTGCTTTGCGTGCTCTTCCGCCTCTTTTCGAAACTCCGGAGCTGCCGCTGCCTTTTCGATGTTCCTTTTCTGCGCCTGAAATCCCGAAAGATATCCCATGGCAAACGGTCTTGCTTTTTCAACCTCAAACGGCTGGACTGCCTCCACAAGCCTGCGGTTCTGACTCTCCAGTGCGTTTTTCAGAAACTGATCAAAATCGATCGTTGCCTGACGCTCCACATGAAATACGCTCGTCTCCGTGATCTCTTCGTCGCCGTGAGTATGCACTCTGATCATGGATGCATCTCCCTGCATAGCGTAATCAGTCTCGCAGGAATAGACCCAGAACGGGAAGTATACTCCCGAGATCTTTTCGATCTGGTCCTTGTTGAAAAATCCCTTTGGTACAAATTTCTTCTTTTTTACATAGGCAAGAAAACTGTCCACTGCCTTCTTTCTGTCGATCGCGAACGGAATGATCTGATCCGGAGCATACTCCCCAGTCAGTTTTCCCTGCAGTACGACCGGATTATGGCAGTAGTAACAGAACGTTGCGGCTGTCGTCTCATCTGCAACGATCTCTGCTCCGCAGCTTGGACAGCTGTATACCAGTGCCTCAAACGCTTCTTTCTGCTGGTTTTCCGCAGAAGCC
Source organism: Eubacteriales bacterium (assembly GCA_030527715.1). Classification (GTDB taxonomy): domain Bacteria; phylum Bacillota; class Clostridia; order Lachnospirales; family Lachnospiraceae; genus Marvinbryantia. The sequence continues at coordinate 29,849 of JAUNAF010000012.1, read as the reverse complement.
TCTGCCTTTTTTGCGGCATTCGGATTCGCCTGCTCAAGCTGCGCCTCATCAAATGATGAAGCACAGTATTCACAGGTATATTTCTGAGTCGAAGGATCAAACTTCAGATCCGCTCCGCAGTTAGGACATTTGTAACTGATCGCCTCCATAGTATTCCTCCCCTTATTCTTGTTTCCTACGGATGGTTTACGGATGGTTACTGCTCATTTCCCTCTTTTTCGGAAGAATCCAGTGCGATCCAGCGCAGGTAGGCATTGATGAAAAGATCGATGCTTCCGTCCATCACGCTGTCCACATTTCCTGTCTCAGCCCCGGTGCGAAGATCCTTTACCAAGGTGTACGGCTGCATGACATAAGAACGGATCTGGTTGCCCCAGCCGATCTCCTTCACTTCGCCTCGGATGCCGGATTCCTTCTCTGCATTCTCCTGTTCCTTGAGCAGATACAGCTTTGCTTTCAGCATCTGCATCGCCTTGTCCTTATTCTGGAACTGAGAACGCTCATTCTGGCACTGTACCACGATTCCTGTCGGAAGATGCGTGATACGGATCGCCGAAGATGTCTTATTGATATGCTGTCCGCCGGCACCGCTGGAACGGTAGGTATCGATACGCAGATCTTCATCGCGGATCTCCACATCCAGATCTTTCTCAATATCCGGCATTACCTCACAGGATACAAAAGAAGTCTGTCTCTTTCCCGCTGCATTGAACGGGGAAATACGGACAAGACGATGAACGCCCTTTTCTGATTTCAGATAGCCGTAGGCGTTCGTTCCGCGCACCTCAAAGGTCACGGACTTGATTCCTGCCTCATCGCCGTCCAGATAATCCAGCACTTCGACCTCGTAGCCCTTTTTGTTTGCCCATCTGGTGTACATACGGTACAGCATGCTTGCCCAGTCGCAGGACTCGGTTCCGCCGGCACCTGCGTGCAGGGTCACGATCGCATTCTCGGTGTCGTATTCACCGGAAAGCAGTGTCTTGATGCGGATGCTCTCCAGCGCTGTTGTGAATGATTCCAGCGTCTCTGAAATCTCCGGGATCAGAGAGGCATCCTCCTCCTCGTAGGCCATCTCCAGCAGGACCTCGATCTCCTCGTACTGTTCCTCCAGAGTTGCATACGTCTCCACATCATCTTTCAGAGACTTCAGTGTCTTCATGGATTCCTGCGAAACCTCCGGATTATCCCAGAAGTCCGGTTCTTCCATCTTTCTTTCTAATTCCTCGATCCGTTTTTCCTTGTCAGCGAGGTTAAAGTGAATCCCTCACTTCCAGTAATGGTTTTTTATACGTTCCAAGTGTGTACTTGAACTGATCTAATTCGACCACTCTGTCACCTTCTTTCATATAATATTTTAAATTTATCGCAAAAAGCGCGAAAGAGGCAAATTCCTTTGCCCCTCTCTCATGCTCTTATGCTTTACGTCCGTGGCACTGCTTGTATTTCTTTCCGCTTCCGCATGGGCATGGATCATTCGGATAAACCTTATCCTCCACACGCTTCTTCGGTGCCTTTGCAAGACTTTCGTCCTTATTGGTGCCGGTCACCTTGGCAACCTCCTCACGCTCTACCTTCTGCTCAATGCGCAGATGGAACAGCATTCTGAGCGTGTCTTCCTGGATGTTCTCGGAAAGCTCGTCAAACATCTGGAACGCACTCATCTTATACTCGACCTGCGGATCCTTCTGTCCGTAAGCCTGCAGACCGATACCCTGACGCAGCTGATCCATATCATCGATATGATCCATCCACTTACGGTCGATCACACGGAGAATGATGACACGCTCTACCTCACGCATCTCCTCTGCGCTCGGGAACTCCTTCTCCTTCGCCTCGTACAGCTTCATAGCCTGCTCGACCAGTTTAGCCTTCAGTCCCTCTTTGTTTACCTCACCGACATTCTCATGGGTGAGCGGCTCTAACGGAATGATCGGAAGCAGCAGACTGTTCAGCTCCTTGAGATCCCAGTCATTTCTCTCTGCAGTATCATTGATACAGAAATCTACGGTTCTGCCGATCACATCAGAAATCATCTTGATGATCGACGGCTGCATGCTCTCGCCATCCAGAACACGGCGGCGCTCTCTGTAGATGATCTCACGCTGCTCATTATTTACCTGGTCGTACTCCAGCAGGTTCTTACGGATGCCGTAGTTATTGCCCTCGATCTTCTCCTGTGCCTTCTCAATAGAGGAGGAAAGCATCTTGTGCTCGATCTGCTCGCCCTCTTCCACTCCGAGAGAACGGAACATATTCATCAGTCGCTCAGATCCGAACAGACGCATCAGATCATCCTCAAGAGAAATGTAGAATCTGGATTCTCCCGGATCTCCCTGTCGTCCGGAACGTCCGCGCAGCTGATTGTCGATACGTCTGGACTCATGTCTCTCGGTACCGATGATCTTCAGTCCGCCCAGAGCCTTTGCCTCGTCATCCAGCTTGATATCGGTTCCTCGACCTGCCATGTTGGTTGCGATCGTTACTGCTCCGTGGATACCTGCATCTGCAACGATCTCCGCCTCAAGCTCATGGAACTTCGCATTCAGCACCTTGTGCGGAATGCCGCGCTTTTTCAGCAGGGAGCTGATGTGCTCGGAGATATCGATCGTAATGGTACCAACCAGAACCGGCTGTCCCTTTGCATGTGCTGCCTCGATCTCATCTACGACTGCCTTGTATTTTTCTTTCTTGGTCATGTAAACGGCATCGTTCTTATCAATACGGATCACCGGACGGTTGGTCGGGATCTCGATAACGTCCATTCCGTAAATATCACGGAACTCCTGCTCCTCGGTAAGTGCGGTACCGGTCATACCTGATTTCTTTGCATATTTGTTAAAGAAGTTCTGGAAGGTAATAGTTGCCAGAGTCTTGCTCTCACGTTTTACCTTTACATGCTCCTTTGCCTCGATCGCCTGATGCAGTCCGTCTGAATAGCGGCGGCCCGGCATAATACGTCCGGTAAACTCATCGACGATCATGACCTGATCATCCTTGACCACATAATCCTGATCGCGGAACATCAGATAGTTTGCACGGAGTGCCAGATCCACATTGTGCTGGATCTCAAGGTTCTCTGCGTCTGCAAGGTTTTTGATCTGGAAGAATTTCTCTACCTTCTCCACACCCTGCTGCGTCAGGGTAACGACCTTATCCTTCTCATTGACGATGAAATCACCGGTCTCTGTGATCTCCTCACCCATGATCGCGGACATCTTGGTAACTTCTCCGCTTGCTTCACCCTTCTCAAGCTGTCTTGCAAGGATATCCGCAACCTCGTAGAGCTTTGTGGACTTTCCACTCTGACCTGAAATGATCAGCGGTGTACGCGCCTCATCGATCAGGACAGAGTCGACCTCATCAATGATCGCATAATGAAGTTCTCTCTGTACCAGCTGCTCCTTGTAAATTACCATGTTGTCACGCAGGTAATCAAAGCCGTCCTCATTGTTTGTGATATAAGTGATATCGCAGGCATACTGCTCACGACGCTCATCATTATTCATCTCATTCAGTACACATCCACAGGTCAGTCCAAGGAATCTGTGCACCTGTCCCATCTCTGTAGCATCACGCTTTGCCAGATAATCGTTGACTGTGATGATATGAACACCCTTTCCTTCAAGCGCATTCAGATATGCCGGAAGAGTTGCCACCAGGGTCTTACCCTCACCGGTCTTCATCTCAGCGATACGTCCCTGATGAAGCACGATACCACCGATCAGCTGAACGCGGTAAGGCTCCATGCCAAGCACACGCTTGTCCGCTTCTCTTACTACGGCAAAGGCTTCACACAGAATGTCATCCAGAGTTTCGCCCTTGGAAAGACGCTCCTTAAACTCTACGGTTTTTGCCTTCAGCTCATCATCTGAAAGCGCCTGCATCTGCGGACGCAGAGCATCAATTTTGTCCACCAGCGGGATGATTCTCTTCAGCTCGCGCTCACTGTGCGTACCAAAAATCTTTTCAATAATTCCCATTCCTATGTTTCTCCTAAGCTGCTTGGATACGTTTCGTATCCGCATATTTTCCATCACTGCACAGCTGTCTGTCCGGACTTTTTCACTGCCCTGATCCGGCTCCTTCGTACCTGTACAGCATACCGAGTTTAATCATACCACTTTATGGCAAGAAACTCAAGTCGTTTATCCAAATCCACCCGAAGGGTAATATAAACAATAGAATGCACGCTCCGCGAACATTCTATTGTCATGAAAAAGAGAAGACCCTTCCGGGTCTTCTCCAAAATTCAGATATATCAATTATCCTTCCGGCTCGATCAGTCCGTAGGTATTGCCCTTTCTCTTATATACGACATTCACTTCCTCGGTCTCTGCATTCATGAAAACGAAGAAATCATGTCCAAGCAGCTCCATCTGCAGGCAGGCATCTTCCGGATACATCGGCTTCTTTTCAAAATGTTTGCTTCTGGTGATGGTGATCTCCTCAGCCTCCACCGGCTCCTCTCTCTCGATGAACTCCTTGCGGAAATTGCTGCCATCCTGATGTCTTGCGATCAGTTTGGTTTTATACTTTCTCAGCTGTCTCTCAATGACCTCTTCCACAAGGTCGATGGAGACATACATATCACTGCTCACCTGCTCCGAACGGATGATGTTGCCCTTTACCGGGATGGTAACCTCGATCTTCTGACGATCCTTCTCAACACTCATGGTGACAATGACTTCTGTGTCAGGTGTGAAATACCTTTCCAGCTTACTCAGCTTCTCGATAACGCTGCTCTTCAAACCTTCGGTAATCGCAATATTTTTTCCGCTGATGGTAAACTTCATAGGACAGGCCCCCTTTATAGGTTATTAGAAGTATTTACTCCTTGGAATGATTGTAGCATATTTCCTGTGCATATTCAACAAATATTTTTCTTGCAGAATATATTTTATGGTATTATTGCAGTCTTTAAGCCTGCAGACTTGCCATTACTTCCTCAAGTGTCGGAATCGACGGAGCTGCTCCCTGTCTTCCCACTGCGATGGAGGATGCCTTGGCTGCGATCCTCAGCGCCTCTGCCGGGCTCTTTCCTGCCGCGGTCGATGCCAGGAAGAATCCCGTGAAGGTATCGCCTGCCGCAGTCGTATCGACAGTTTTTACCTTAAAGATATCCTGAAATACCTTCTGACTGCCGTCTGAATAAACTGCACCTCTGCTTCCGAGCGTCAGCACGAACTCAGCCTTCGGGAAGAGCTCATGAAGCTTTGCCAGGATCTCATCCGGATCTGCAGTGCCTGTAAACTGTTCTCCCTCGATCTCATTCAAGAGGAACAGGCTGACCTTAGTCATATCACACGCATCCAGCCCTGCATCAAACGGGGACGGATTCAGCACGATCTTCATCTTTTTCTCATAAGCTCTGTCGATAATGTAACCCAGCAGATTGATCTCATTCTGGAGCACCAGATAGTCTCCCTCACCGAAATCTGCCAGTGTCTCATCGATGCTTTCCTTCGTCTGCATACGGTTGGTTCCGCCGTAAAGAATGATGCAGTTCTGTCCGTTTTTGTCTACCTGGATCATCGTATGGCCGCCCTTTGCCGGAAGCTTGCGGATATAGGTGGTATCTACTCCGTACTCTCTGCAGGTATCCAGAAGAAAATCTCCCTCTTCACCGACGATTCCAGCATGGTATACCGGAAGACCGGCTTTCGCCAGTGCGATCGACTGGTTCATTCCCTTTCCGCCGCAGAATGTCTCGACCTTCTCTGAGAGAATGGTCTCTCCGCCCTGCACGATATGATCTACCGTATATACGTAATCCAGATTCAGTGATCCATAATTCAGTACCTTCATGTTTTACCTCTTTTCCTTTATTGTCTGCAGCACTTTTCTGTACTGCATCGGGCCGCCGAACAGATCCAGTGCACTTCCGATCGTCACATTGAGCTTTCCTTTTCCGAGACGATACAGTTCTTCCAGATCCTCGAAGGACCCGACACCGCCGGCATAGGTGACAGCGGCTCCGCTCCAGTTTCCGAGCATTTCAACAAGCTCCTTTTCAATTCCGTTTGCTCTGCCTTCCACATCCACTGCATGGATCAGAAATTCATCGCAGTGCGAGGACAGCTGGGTCATGATCTCATGTGTCAGACGTACCTCTGTAAATTTCTGCCAGCGGTCAGTGACGATCCAGTAATCTTCCCCTCTTCTGCGACAGCTGAGATCCAGAACCAGATGCTCTTTTCCGACCTCCGCCTCCAGCTGCTGCAGATGCTGTTCCTGAAACCGTCCGTCCGAGAATACATAGCTTGTTGCGATCACATGTGAGGCGCCGTGCTCCAGCCACTCAGCAGCATTTTCAGCTGTAACCCCTCCGCCGATCTGGAGACCTCCGGGCCATGTATGCAGTGCAAGCTCAGCCTGCGCCTTTGTCTGCCCGTAATACTCAGAGCTTTTCGGATTCAGCAGAATGATGTGTCCGCCTTTCAATCCGTCCCTGCGGTAAAGCTCTGCAAAAAATGCCGCATCCTGCTCTGAGACAAAATTGTCCTGCGCATAATCCCCCTGATCCAGAAGAGACCCTCCGACGATCTGCTTTACCTTTCCGTTATGAATATCAATGCATGGGCGAAACTGCATTCTGCCTACCTCCGTATAATTTTATCAGCCTCTGGCCATCTCGTAGATCTTGATCATGTCTGCGGTCTTCAGCGGAATGATGCATCCGGCAGCTCCACCGCAGGCCACTTCACAGCCGTGAGCCATCGTTTCGATCTGCTCTGCTGTCGGCTCCACGCCGAGCTCTTTCAGAGAAGTCGGCATGTTGATATCATGGTAGAACTGCTCCATTGCACGAATACCGCGCTCTATGGTCTCCTCAGCATCTGCTCCCGGCTCTACGCAGGTGACATTCAGTGCAAATTTTTCAAAACGATCCATCGCTGCATGGTGTACATAGCGTGCCCAGCTTCCCCACAGAGATGCCAGACCTGCACCATGTGCTACATTGAACATTCCGCCTACCTCATGCTCCATATTGTGGCATGCCCAGTCACCGTTGTCTGTACCGCAGCCGGTAAGTCCGTTATGGGAGAGACTTCCTGCCCACATAACTTCTGCTCTCGCTTTATAGTTGTCCGGCTCCTTAGCCAGAATTCTTGCGTACTTCATAACATTGCGCATCAGTGCCTCACTGATCACGTCTGTCATCTCATAGTTGTCGTTCTGATTGAAATAACGCTCCATGGAATGCATGATGATGTCCGCGCATCCGCTCGCTGTCTGATAATCCGGAAGAGTCATGGTCAGCTCCGGATTCATGATCGCGAACTTCGCTCTGCATACATCATTGTCATACGCACGCTTCTGGCCGTTTTTCTCATTCGTGATAACGCAGCCGTTGCTCATCTCACTTCCGGCAGCAGCGATGGTCAGCACTGCTCCGAGCGGAAGGCAGGCTTTTGCTTCTCTGTTGTGGTCAAAGAAATCCCACACATCTCCCTCATTTGCCACACCGTAGCCGATCGCTTTGGAAGAATCGATGACAGAACCTCCGCCGATCGCAAGGATGAAGTCCACCCCCTCTTTTTTGCAGAGCTCGATACCCTCATACACCTTATCCAGATGCGGATTCGGAACTACTCCTGACAGTTCAACATATGCGATCTTCTCCTCATCCAGAGATGCCTTGATACGGTCAAGCAGTCCGGAACGCACCACCGAACCTCCGCCGTAATGCAGCAGCACCTTAGTGCCTCCAAAGCGTTTTACCTGTGCAGCTGTCTGCTTCTCTGCTTCCTTGCCGAAAATCACTTTCGTCGGTGTGTAATACTCAAAATTTACGTACATAATTTCCTCCTTATTTTTGCTGTCCCCGTTTCGGACAATTTTTACATGATTCATCGTTCTTTCTGCCGGGATCTCTTTCCTAAAATCCCCGTGTTCTTCTCCGAAATTGTCTGTTCTGATTATATCCTGTGCAGGGATATATGTCAACGCACGCCCGTCATTTGTTCGTCAAATTACACATATTTTTCTTTGTTTCATCGTGTGTTTTTTATATATACAGACAGAGCAGGAATCCGAAGATCCCTGCCCTGTCTTACATTCATGACAATAGAATTGGTTCACAGCATTTATGCTGCTGCTTCTTAGGAGTTATTCTATTATGCCAATATTTTTGTTTCGTATACGTTTTCCCGCGGATTAGTCATACAGGTTCGGAGCGATCTCCGGATCTTCCATATTCTCTGCGGTATACCACTGGCAGCCAGTGTCAACGTCTGCTACATCCTCGCCGTGTGCAGCCTTGCAAGCCAGCTCAACAACGTGCTCACCGATGGATACCGGAGCCTGGGTAACTGCACCGATGAAGGTACCGTCAGCAACTGCAGCCTTGATAACTGCGCCGGAGTCAAATGCAACGCCGATGATCTGTCCTTCGTCCTGACCGAACTTCATAAGGTTCTCATTACCGGTAACCATAGCCTCGCCGGAGTGCTGGTTGGAACCGTAGATTGCGATAATATCATCTTTGTTCAGCAGGGTCTGGCAGTCGATCGCAGACAGCTCAGAAGTAACTGCGGACGGAACCAGAGTCTCGATGATAACGTCAGCATCATCAGAGGTCTCACAGGTTGCATCATTTACATATTTGTCATTACCTTCCAGTTTAACGGAATGTCCGTCAGCCTTCAGGAACTCAGCCATCTTATCGATGAATCCAAGACCACGGTTAACTACTGACTCACCGGTTGCATCCTGAGCCAGGATACCGATACGAACTACGGTACCGTCTGTCGGGATTCTGTCTTTGATTGCCTCATAAGTCTTCTCTGCTGCAAGCTCACCTGCTGCATAGTTATCTGTAGCTGCGTTTGCCCAGATAGCGCCTTCCGGAGCACCCGGTACACCTGAGTCAAAACCGATGATCGGTATGCCGGCTGCCTGAGCTTTGCCGATAGAGTCAAGGCATGCCTCTGTATCAAGAGCTGCAAGACCGATCGCACTCGGAGATGCGTTGATCGCGGAATCGAGCATCTGTACCTGATCTGCGATATCAGACTCAGAGTTCGGTCCGACAAAGTTGATCGTACATCCAAGCTCTGCTGCCTTATTGTTTGCGCCGAGCAGAACTGCCTGCCAGTACTGATGCTGGAAGCCCTTGGAAATGATCTCGATGTTCACATCTGAGTAGTCCTCAGCAGATACGGTTGCTGCTCCGATCGTAGAACCAAGCATTGCTGCTGCGAGTGCTGCTGTCATAATCGCTTTCTTTGTCATGTGTAAGTCCTCCTTTTAAAATATTATATAGTTTTATATATGATCCGCCCCCATGCGGTACATATCATTTTTATCTTCTCTCTGCTCTCTTGTTCTTTAATACATCGATGAAGATCGCAACGATCAGAACCAGTCCGGTAATGATCTGCTGCCAGTTTGCCTGCAGTCCGATGAATGGAAGTCCGGTCTTCAGAAGAGACATGACAAATACACCGAGCAGGGTTCCAGAGATCGTTCCGACGCCTCCGGTCATCGATGTTCCGCCGATGATCGCTCCGGCAATTGCATCCAGCTCCAGTCCTGCACCGGTACCGGGTGCGATCGACTGGAAGGTCGCACCGTAGGCGATTCCTGCCAGACCCGCAAAAAATCCGGAAATAATGTAAGCCAGCATCTGATATTTCACGACCTTGATGCCGGACAGTCTCGTTGCCTCTTTATTGCTTCCGATCGCAATGATATATCGACCAGGTCTGCTCTTATTCAGAAAGATCGACATGACAATGACCAGAAACAGTACCAGAAGGAAGCCTACCGGAAGCATCTTTCCATCCCCCTTGATCTTGAAGATGCTTCGGAACCATCCGTTCGCTGCATTTGCAGGCGGCCAGGAAATACTCATTCCTCCGGTGACGATCGAACCGAGTCCTCGTGTCACCATCATCGTTCCAAGCGTTGCAATAAACGGCGGAATATCCAGAACCGCTACCAGAAATCCATTGATCACTCCGATGGCCATTCCAAAGAGGATCGTTGCTGCCATGCCCACAGCCACCGGCACATGCATCTTTGTGATCAGATATCCGCCAAACAGTGAATAACAGATCATACCGGTTCCGATGGAAAGATCATTTCCTCCGGTGATCAGACAGAACGTTACGCCGATCGCCATAAAGCTGATATAGTAGGAATAGTCGAACAGGCTGACCAGAGTCGGGTATTTGCGGAACGCCGGACTCATTGCGCTGAAGAACAGAGCAAGTATAATAATTACAAGTACAACAACGATCTTCTGTACACCGATCGCTCTCACGATCGGATTGTTTGTAAAAGCATTGCCTTTTTTGTTATTATCTCCCATCTCTTCCCCCTCCTAATCTCTGAGCGTTGCGGCATGCATGATCCGCTCCTGGGTCGCCTCGGAGATATCGATCTCACCGGTTTTCCTGCCCTCACACATTACAATAATCCGGTCGCTCATTCTTAATATTTCGGTCATTTCAGAGGAAATCATGATGATCGACTTTCCTTCTGCAGCCAGTTCGTTCATCAGGTGATAGATCTCACTCTTTGCTCCTACATCGATACCGCGTGTCGGCTCATCGAAGATCAGGATGTCACAGTTTTTCACCAGCCACTTTGCAATGACCACTTTCTGCTGATTTCCTCCTGACAGATTTACCACCAGCTGATCCACGGACGGTGTCTTGGTTTTCAGAAGCTCGACATACTCTTTTGTCGTGCTGGACTCCTTTTTCTTATTGATAAACAGGCCTTTCATAAACTCCAGCAGGCTTGCCATCGTCGTATTCTCCGAGACACTCTTTCCGACCACGATACCGTATCGTTTACGATCCTCGGAAAGATATCCGATACCGTGAGCAACCGCATCTCTCGGACTTTTGATATCAACCTCTTTTCCGTTGATGTAGATCTTTCCGCTGTCCTTTGGATCTGCACCGAACAGTGCTCTCGCTGTCTCTGTACGACCTGCCCCCATCAGACCGGAGAATCCAAGGATCTCTCCCTTTCGGAGTTCAAAGCTGACATTCCGAACCATCTTTCCGGCACAGAGATTTTCCACCTTCAGCACTACCGGAGCGTCCTTCGGGACAGCACTCTCCGTCTTCGGATCTTCGTAGATGACACGTCCGACCATCATGCTGATGATGTCATCTTTCGTGCACTCTTCTGTGATCAGTGTGCCGACATAGCCTCCGTCACGCATTACCGTCACACGGTCAGTGATCACCTTGATCTCATCCATTCTGTGTGAGATATACACGATGCCGAGCTGCTTTTTCCTGAGATCCCGGATGATCTTGAACAGCTCTTCGATCTCTGCTTCCGTCAATGCTGCCGACGGTTCATCAAAAATGATGACCTTGGCCTCATGTGAGATTGCCTTGGCGATCTCGCACATCTGCTGCTTTCCTACGGTAAGGTTTCCCATCTTTTCCGTCGGATCGATATCGATGTTCAGCTGCTTAAACAGCTTCTTTGCCTCCTCATTCATCTTCGCATCGTTGATGAGTTTTCCGCTCATACTCTCGCGTCCGATGAAAATATTCTGCGCTACGGTCAGATGATTCAGCATATTGAGTTCCTGGTGTACGATCACGATTCCATGGCTCTGTGCCTCTCTCGGATTCGCAAACTCCACTTCTTTTCCCTCGAAAATGATCGTACCGGCGTCCTTTTTGTAAATGCCGGTCAGCACCTTCATCAGAGTGGATTTTCCAGCCCCGTTCTCCCCCATCAGTGCGTGAACTTCACCTTTTCTCACTTCAAGATCTACATGATCGAGTGCATGTACACCCGGGAAGGATTTATCGATCCCTTTCATTGTTAAAATCACATCACCCATGTTCTCACCTCAATCAAGTATCCATTTATCAGTTAGCTCTTCTTCTGCTTCGAACATCTGCAAATACGGCCAGGATCACGATGATGCCGGTAATGACATACTGATAATCCTTCTGGAATCCCATTGCCAGAATTCCCACCTGAAGGAGTGAAACGATAAACACACCGATGATACTTCCGCTGATCGATGCAATACCGCCTGACATTGAGGTGCCTCCCATAACACAGCTGGCGATCGCCTCATTGTTGAATGTATCACCAAGTCCCGGCTGAACGGTCGTATATGCGCCGACGTACATGATCGCTGCCATTCCCGCGAGCGTTCCGCAGAGTACATAGGCAAGCATCTGCCATATTCTTACATTTACACCGGAAAGTCTCACAGCTTCTTTATTGCTTCCGAGACAGAGAATATATCTTCCTGCCTTGGTATTGTTCAGAATGATTCCGCAGATCACTGCTGTGATCAGAAGAAGGATCAGTCCAACCGGAATCGTCACTCCGTTTCCGGCGTCCCAGCGGATCAGGTTTCGATACCAGCCCAGTCCGTTCTCATCTGTCAGCTGCGGCCATTTGATCGTCTGTGTCGAAGTAAATACCGATCCGACACCTTTCGCCAGCATCATCAGTGCCATCGATGAAATAAAGGACGGAAGCTCCATATAGGCAACCAGAAATCCGTTCATGATACCGAAGGCGGTTCCGACCAGAATGCAGACGAGCAGTGCCACGATCACCGGGCAGCCGTTCTTTGTCAGAAGTCTTCCTCCGATCAGTGCTGCCGCAAACATGACCGGACCGATGGAAAAGTCGATTCCGCCGGTTCCGATAACGAAGGTAACACCAAGTGTAAGGAAGCCAAGGAAGCAGGCGTAGTTCAACGCACTCATAATATCCGCATATCCGAGGATTCTTCCGCTTCCAACAGAGAAGAATACATAGATCAGAAGCATGACTCCGATCAGAATCACACGGTTATATCCGATTTTTTTCACCAGTGGATTGTTTTTAAACTTTTCCATTTTCTGCTCCTCCTAATTTCTAAGGGTCGCCGCGTGCATGATGCGCTCCTGGGTCGCTTCTGAGATATCGATCTCACCAGTCTTTCTTCCCTCGCACATTACCACGATCCGATCACTCATTCTCAGTATCTCCGTCATCTCAGAGGAAATCATAATGATCGATTTTCCCTCTGCTGCAAGCTCGTTCATCAGGTGATAGATCTCACTTTTTGCACCGACATCGATGCCTCTGGTCGGCTCATCGAAGATCAGGATATCGCAGTTCTTTACCAGCCACTTTGCGATAACCACCTTCTGCTGATTGCCTCCGGAAAGGTTTACCACCAGCTGATCCACAGACGGTGTCTTCGTCTTCAGAAGTTCCACATACTCTTCCGTCGTATCAGTTTCCTTTTTCTTATTGATGAAGAGTCCTTTCATAAACTCCAGCAGACTTGCCATCGTTGTATTTTCGGAAACGCTCTTTCCGACAACGATGCCGTAGCGCTTACGGTCCTCGGAAAGATATCCGATGCCGTGCTCTACTGCATCTTTCGGGCTGCGAATATCGACCTCTTTGCCGTTGACAAAGATTTTTCCGCTCTCCTTCGGATCTGCGCCGAATAATGCTCTGGCTGTCTCTGTCCGGCCTGCCCCCATCAGGCCGGAGAATCCAAGAATTTCCCCCTTGTGAAGCTCAAAGCTGACATTCTGCACCATCTTACCGGCACAGAGATTTTCCACCTTCAACACCACCGGAGCATCCTTCGGCACGGCACTTTCTGTCTTTGGTTCCTCATAGATCACACGTCCGACCATCATGCTGATGATATCATCCTTCGTGCAGTCTTCGGTGATCAGCGTGCCGACATAACCACCGTCTCTCATGACCGTAACACGGTCGGTAATTACCTTGATCTCATCCATGCGATGTGAGATATATACGATACCAAGCTGTTTTTTTCGAAGATCTCGAATGATCTTAAACAGCTCCTCGATCTCTGCCTCTGTGAGTGCCGCTGACGGCTCATCAAAAATAATGACTTTTGCCTCATGTGAGATCGCCTTGGCGATCTCACACATCTGCTGTTTTCCGACTGTCAGGTTTCCCATCTTCTCTGTCGGATCGATCTCGATGTTCAACTGTGCAAACAGCTTTTTTGCTTCCTCATTCATCTTTGCATCGTCGATGAGCTTCCCCTTCATGCTCTCACGGCCGATGAAGATATTCTGAGCGACCGTCAGATGATTCAGCATGTTCAGCTCCTGATGCACGATCACGATTCCGCGGCTCTGTGCCTCTCTCGGATTGGAGAATTCAACTTCCTCTCCTTCAAAAGTGATGGTTCCTGCATCCTTTGAATAGATTCCTGTAAGCACCTTCATCAGAGTCGATTTTCCGGCTCCGTTCTCGCCCATCAGAGCGTGAACCTCCCCTTTTCTCACCTCAAGATCTACATGATCCAGCGCGTGCACACCCGGAAAGGACTTATCAATCCCTTTCATGGTTAAAATAACTTCTCCCACGTTGTTCTCCTCCCTTCCGACGGCAGTTCCTTTTCTATCAGATTACCTGCATTTTAAAACATTTCCCCTTGCGATAGAATGGAATATTATCCAAAAAATGGTTGAAAATTTACAAAAAAACTGCCCTTTCCACTAAACGGAAAGAGCAGTTTCTGATTCTCTTCTGTGTAAATATCTTTTGTTTCTATTAACTTTGTTCCGGAGTTGATATATTTTACGTCAATTTTCTCTCTGTTCAGCAGATGGATCGTCTCCTCCACACCGAGGTAGCCCATGTTGAAAGGCATCTGCAGCATGATTGCCCGGATCACGCCCTCCTCCATCAGCTGGATCGTTTCCAGCGAATTGTCAATGCCAAGCACCATGACCTCGCTCTGGCGTCCCATGTCTCGCACCGCCCTTGCGGCACCGACTGTCGAATACTCATTCATTCCGATCACCATATCGAGATCCGGATACTTTTTCAAAAGCTCCGTTGTCTGATCATAGGCGACAGAGAACTGTGACCCGCAGAACACTGTTTCTCTGACATTCTTTTCAAAACTTCCGAGACCGCTTCGAATCCCCTGCTCTCTCTCGATCGCAGTCGAGGAATTCTGCACATGCCCTACCATCACGATTTCTGAATCCTCCTCCAGAAATGTCGCTGCATACGCTCCAAGTTCCTCTCCCATCACGACATTGTCCGTGGCAATGATCAGATCCTGCACCGGTTCTGACACATAGGAATCAATAAATATCACATGGATCCCTGCGTCCTTTGCCTGCTTTAAAAGTGCATTGCTCTCCGTGACACTCTGCGGAGAGATCAGGATCGCATCCGGTGCCATCGCGATAGCTTCTTTCAGATAACTTTCCTGCTGTTCCAGATTTGTCTCTGAATCCGGTGCCAGTATCTGCAGATCCACTCCATAATCCTCCGCTGCCATCACAGCTCCCTGGATCAGCGTCTCCCAGAAGTCATTCGCCTCATCTTCCACCTTCGGAATATAGATCATGGAATAGTTTTCTTTACTTCTGTCCGACTTTTTTTCATACAAGGATAACGCAAGCAGCGCCAGAATGAGCAGTAACGGAAACAGAAGATATCGTTTTTTTCGATTTTCTGTTCTTTTCTTCATGCTCCTTCCTCCTCCGACAGCTCCTTTCGAATCTGCTCTGAGCGAACGACCGGTATGCGGACCGTCACACAGGTGCCGACATTTTTTCTGCTCTCATACACCAGACCGTATTCCGCACCGTAAGTCAGCTGAAGACGCTTCTGAACATTGTAGACACCGACACCGTTCGAATGATAATTCACCTTGTGTTCCTCAAAAATATGTGCCAGTGTCTCCTCATCCATGCCGACTCCATTGTCCTGGATCTCGATGATCACCTCATCCGCAATACGATACCCGTTGATGTTCAGAAATCCACGGGATTCCTTGTATTTCAATCCATGATAGATCGCATTCTCGATGATCGGCTGAAGCACCATCTTCAGTATGCGCTCCTGTTTGATGTCCGAAGCAATGTTGATCTCATACTCCAGCTTATCCTGATACCGCATCTTCTGGATCGTAAGATAACTCTGGGCCGCGAGGATCTCCTGCTCAATCGCGGCTTCCTCCTCCTCGTTGCTGATATTCTGCCGCAGCAGACGAGCAAGCGCCGCTGTCATCTTGACGACCTCTTCATTCTTCCCGCTCTCCGCCATCCAGATGATGGAATCCAGCGTATTGTACAGAAAATGCGGATTGATCTGCGACTGCAGAGCTCGCAGCTGCATCTTTCGTTTTTCTTCCTGCTCTCTCTGATTCTGCTGCACCAGTGAATCGATCCTCTCAGACATCTGATTAAACGAATCTGAGAGCAGCGTGATCTCCCGGCTTCCCTCGACCGTCACCGGGTGACGTTGAAGATCTCCGGACTGCATCCGTTCCATCGCTGTTCCGAGTGTCTGCATCGGCTGAGTGATCCTTTTGGAGATCGCATTGCTGACGGTCACTCCGACAACGATCAGGACCACGGCAGCCAGCAGATAGATGATCCCTGCCTGACTGCTTTTTCCGAGCATCTCCTTCGTCACTGCCGCACTGACCACCGTCCACCCGGTCTTCTCTGAGCTTCTGCTGATATACAGCAGTGTTTTTCCGTCATCTCCTGCCAGTTCCTCTCCCTCCGGATCCAGTGTCAGATCTGACGTGTGTTCCGTTCTCAGCCCTCCGTAGAGCAGCTGCTGGCGCGGATGATAGATGATCCTGCGGTCGGCATCCAGAATAAAGACATATTCCTGAGACTCCAGACGATTATTCTCACAGAGATCACTGATCGAGCTGTAGTTCAGATCGATAAACACTACCGCTTTCTGCTGAAGATCGTTACGGTTCCTGACTGCGGTCGACAGCGTGATGACCCACTGATAGCCGTCTCTGATCATATTCTGTACATGTGAGGAAGAGATCTGAAACCCATCTTCCTCCTCCAATGCCTCCCTGTACCAGGAAACTTCCGACAGCTGTACATTCTGATTCAGCAGATCTGTTCTTCCGTTGATCAGTGACTTTCCGGAGTCTGCGATGATTCCGATATTGTAAATATCCGGACGGCTTCGAAGGACTGTCTCCATCTGTGCGGAAATCGCAGAACCGGCCTGTTCTCTTTTCTCCTCATCCTCTCCGAATAACCATGTCTGCACATCTTCACTGTCACGGATCATGACCGAAATATTTTCCATATAGGAAATGTACGAGTCAATATCCTTATTCAGCTGTGACAGCAGTCTGCCTGTATAGTTTCTTGCATTGTCATACACTGCTTCCTTCGTATATACCGTAGAGATCAGTGCCATTGCAGCGATCGCTGTCAGCATCAGAATAGAAAAAGGCAGCAGTATTTCCATACGAATACTGCTGAACTTTTCCGACAGAAAACTGAAGCGGCCTCTCTTCCCCCCAGACGCCATATGCCTTCCCTCTTCTGAACCTATGAACTGTTTTCGTAACTATTTTGAATAATTACCTGTTATCTACTATTTCCTGTTTCATAAAATAGATGGCAAAGGAGCCGTCATCCTCCGTCTCTTCCTCTGTTTCCGTCTCAGGAAAACTCATATCCGAGTAAGAGATACAGCCGGTCTCATGAAGTCGCAGATTCATCTCATCTGTAACTACATAAAACTCTTCCTCCTCTGTCTGAGTCTCTGATGTCAGATACAATGTATCTCCCTTCAGCGCTCCGTGAAGCTGTTTTTTTACATTTTGATCGTCTTCCGAGTAGATGAGTTCTGCACTGCCGTCATGAATAGAGAGTTCCATGGAGATATCCATGGTATAGATCGGCACCTGCATTCCCCAGATGTTGATCGCCGTGGCTGTCCATGTTCCGTCAAAGTCTGAAAGCTGCGGTTCCTGAATCACACTTCCGGCATTGAATTCCTCTGCATCTTCATGCACAAACACATAGGTTTTCCCATCTTCTTCTGCACTCATCATTCCGTCTTTACAGGCAAACGTCATATATCCCGCTACTGTGACTGTATCCCCGTCAATGCTCCAGTCTGTCGTGTAGGCATCTTCCTGAATCCTTGAGATGATCACCTTTCCATCGCGGGAGAAATCCATACTCACTTCTTCTCCAAGGAGAAGCGGATCATAGGTCTGGTCATCAATCGTACACTCTTCCAGAAACCAGAGTCCGCTGATATCCGTTTCCTCCTCGGCTGCAGCTGTCCCTGCAGACAGTGCAGCCAGAAGGATCGTCATCGTTATTACTGCCTTATTCTTCATGTTTTTTACTTCACTCTGATACTGTTTTCGTTATCCTACAATATCTCCGTCATCAAATGGATCTCCGCATTCCGGACAGAATTTCGGCGGTGTGCTGCCCTTTGCAGGCTCCCATCCGCACTTGTCACAGCGGTACTGCGGAATTCCCGCCGGTTTCTTTGCACCGCATTCCGGGCAGAATTTTCCTTTGTTCACAGATCCGCAGGAGCATACCCAGCCATCCTGCGCTGCCGGCTCAGGTTTTTTCGCACCACAGTTCAGACAGAATTTTCCGGTATTGGATGTTTCTCCGCAGCTGCATGTCCAGGTTCCTGCGGAAGCTGCTGCCGCCTGCGGCTGGGACTGAGCCTGCTGTGCCTGATATGCTGCCTGCTGCTGTGCCTGCATCTGGAAAAGATCCTGAGCATTCATGCCGCCCGCATTGGATGCCATATTCATTCCCATAAAGCCCATCATTGCTCCGTTTTTATTTTCTGCTGCAGACTTCATCGCTGCCGCCTGTGCGCCAACTAACTGCGCTGCTGCCATTCCCGGATTGCGGAAGGTCGCATTTCTCTGCAGTTCCTTGATCGTTGCCTCATCCTCTTCACTTGCCTTTACAGAAGACACACCGAAGGATACGATCTCAATACCTCTTAAATCACGCCATTTTGCTGAGAGCACTTCATTTAATGCCTCTGCAAGCTCCATGGTATGTCCCGGAAGTGCACTGTAACGGATGCCCATCTCGGAAATTCTTGCAAATGCCGGCTGAAGAGCTGTCAGAAGCTCTGTTTTCAGCTGACTCTCGATCTGCTGGCGGGTAAACTCATTTGCCACATTGCCGCAGACATTTGTGTAGAACAGGATCGGATTTGTCATGCGATAGCTGTACTCACCGAAGCAGCGGATCGTAATATCAATATCCAGACCGATATTCTGATCTACAACACGGAACGGAACCGGTGAAGCTGTTCCATATTTATTTCCCATCAGCTCTTTGATATTGAAAAAGTATACTCTCTGATCATTCGGTGTCTCACCGCCGTAGGTAAAACGCTTTACCGCATTTTTAAATACAGCCTCAATACTGCCTCCCAGATTTCCCGAGAAGATCGTCGGCTCCGTCGTGCTGCTGAAGGTATACTCACCCGGCTCTGCACAAACCTCAACGATCTTTCCCTGTTCCACGATCATCATACACTGTCCGTCTGCAACTGCGATCGTAGAACCGTCTGTAATGATATTGCTGCTTCCTGAGGTGTTGGAGGAACGGCCGGAAGTACGCTTTCTTCCCTTCACTACCAGAATATCCTCCGGAATTGCCTCACAGTAAAAATAATCTTTCCACTGATCTCCAAGAATTCCGCCTGCGCTTCCAAGTGCTGCTCTTATTAATCCCATATTTATCACTCCTCTTTATTTATTAGTAGTATTGTAACTGTTCAGAGTCTGTTACTCTCGATACATCAGTTTCGTTCCGCAGTATTCGCAGACACCGACTCTGCCCACATGTATCAGATTTTCTGCGCCGCATCCGCTGCAGACTACTTTGACCAGACGCTCCTGCCTGACTTCCTGCATCGGAAGTGTCAGTACCAGACAGCGGTTTTCCCAGTCGATCCTCATATCCTGCAGGAAACCATGGTCCACAAGATATGCGATCTTCTTTTCCGGATTTGAAAGATGCAGCATCAGCTCCAGTCTTTCAAAGGAAAGCCTTTCTATGCTGACCGACCGCAGACCGACGGAAACCTTCGCGGCCTGACTGCAGTGGATCCTTCGCCGGATCATATGCACGACCGGCCAGAGCTCCAGTGCCAGCAGAATTATCGAAACCGATGCAGTGCTCAAATTTCTCTCAAGCACAAAAGAAACTGCCGTCTCGATCGTCGCATAAATGATGATCGCCATAAATGCAAAGATCGGGTATTCCCAGGGCCGCTTCCTCCTGCTCTTTTTCGTCAAATAAGTATCCATCAGACTGCTCCTGTTTCCAAGTCCTTAATCAACTCGTTCGTCACCCCAGAAAAACAGTGCCACTGTTCCCGGGCCGGTATGTGCCCCGATACCGGTACCGATATCATTGATCACTACCTTTCCATTCATCTTCGGAAAATATCCTTCGATCAGATCTGCGAGCTTTCTTGCATCCTCATAGCATGCTGAATTGGAAATAAAGACCTTTCCGGAATAATCTTCTCTTCCTTCTGCCTGCTCCTGCATCTTCTTAAATGCTTCCTGGATCACTTTTTTCTTTGTACGGATCTTGTGTCTCGGAATCAGTTTTCCGTCAACACTCACATCCATCAGCGGGCAGATATTCAGAAGATTTCCGACAAAGCCGGAAGTCTTTGAGATACGTCCGCCTTTGATAAAGAAGGTAAGATCTGTGGAAAAGAACCAGTGTCTTGTATGAAGCCTGTTAGCCTCTGCCCAGTCCTTCAGCTCGTCGATCCCCATTCCCTCAGCCTTGAGTTCTGACAGTTTGTCCATCAGAAATCCGAAACCGGAGGATGCAGCCAGAGAATCTACCACATAGATCTTTCGATCCGGATACTCCTCTCTGAGTTCTTCCGCTGCAGCGCTTGCAGATGCAAAGGTGCCCGAGATACCTGAAGACAAACTCAGATGCAGAAGATCCTTTCCTTCTTTCAGAATCTCCTCAAAGTATTCCCGAAACTCCTGCGGGTTGATCTGATAGGTCTTTGTATCCGCGCCATTCGCCATCGCTGCATAAAATTCCTTTGCAGACATGGTTTTACCGATATCATCGACATAAGGCTTTCCATCCAGCTCATAATGCGCACAGATATATCGTATCCCCAGCTTCTGATACTGTTCTTCCGTCAGATCTGCGGTGGTACAGCAGCTTAATACATAGTCATTAGCCATTATTTACTCCCTTTTTTACAGTTTATTTTCATTTTTAGCCATCCCGGTTATGTGATAAAATTATACCATATACGTACTGAAAAGAAAAGCAAAAGGCACCGGGATTTCTGATTTTCCCGATGCCTGTAAATTTTATTTTTCAATGCTTACCATATCGCGTGTGATCTCGTCAAGGGAATGTGCTCCGCACATTGCCATTGCATCTGCAAGCTCTGCAGCGAGCTTCTCTGTGTAAACACGGATACCTTCCTCCGCGCCTCCATAGACTGCTACCACATACGGACGGCCGATCAGCACTGCGTCTGCTCCAAGAGCGAGTGCACGGAAGATATCAAGACCGCTGCGAATACCTCCGTCTACAAAGATCTTCATGGAATCTCCGACTGCCTCAGCGATCTCCTCGAGTACAGAGGCTGTCGCTGCACATCCATCCAGCACACGTCCGCCGTGGTTGGAGACAACGATTCCGGCTGCTCCGGCCTCTTTTGCCTTTAAAGCTCCCTTGACAGACATGATTCCCTTGATGATAAACGGACGGCCTGCCTCACGGATGATCGCTGCGAGTTCTTCGGTCGTCTTGCTGCCCGCCGGCGGTGTCAGTCCCTTCAAAAACGGAAGTCCGGCAGCATCGATATCCATCGCAAGTGCAAATGCACCGGCATCTTTTACCAGATCCATTTTCTTTTTCATTGTATCAATGTCCCAGGGCTTAACTGTTGCGATACCCTTGCCGCCTGC
The DNA here is from genome assembly GCA_030527715.1 of Eubacteriales bacterium. Classification (GTDB taxonomy): domain Bacteria; phylum Bacillota; class Clostridia; order Lachnospirales; family Lachnospiraceae; genus Marvinbryantia. The sequence goes on along the minus strand of JAUNAF010000012.1, from coordinate 8,116 downwards.
TGCCTTGATCGCCTTTGCAGCGCCTTCTACGACTGCCGGATTCGTTCCGTCTCCGGTAACTGCCGCAATCCCTGCTGCCGCACAGCCGGAAACCAGAATATTGTTATACTCCAGATCATCGTACTTTTCTCCGTAATGCAGTTTCATCGCACCGACCGGTGCCGCAAAAATCGGATACTTGAAGGTCTCGCCAAACAGCTCAAGTGTCGTATCCACCGGCTTGTTCTCACAGATGGTATCCATCACAAGATCCACCTTCTGCCATGCCTCATAATTCTTGATCGCAACCGTACCTGAACCCTTTGCGCCAGGTCCCGGCACCTTTGCTCCACAGACCCTGCCGTTGCAGACCGGACAGGCCTTACAGACCGGTCCCATACAGTCCTTTGCATTTGCCAATACTTCTTCGAATGTCATACTTGATGTCTCCCTTTCTTCTGTTTTCGCCTGTCGGCGGCTGGTTTGTCTTTTCTGCTGCGTCTGTTCGTTACATATTTCGCAGAAGAAGCTCTTCGTCCACTACACTGCCATCCTGAATATACTTTCTCGGAACTCTCTTGCTGATCGAGCAGGTCAGCTCATATGGAATACTGTCCGCCAGCCTTGCCATCTCATCGATCGAATTGTGCTTTCCGAAGATCTCGACTTCTGAATCCACATCCACATTCGGACAGTCTGTCAGATCGACCATGCACATATCCATACAGATGCGTCCGATCTGTCTCGCCGGACCGTCTGCGGTAAGCACCTTCCATTTGCCCGACAGGCATCTGTGATATCCATCCGCATATCCGATCGGTACCACGCCGACTCTGGTAACTTTATCTGTGATATAAGTTCCGTCATAGCTGACCGCAGTCCCCTTCTGATAGATCTTGATCGTACTGACGATCGTCTTCAGAGACATCACCGGACGCAGCCCCAGTTCTTCGGCATACTTGCCATATCCGTAGAGCAGCAGTCCCGGACGCACCATATCCAGATAGGTTTCCGGGTATCTCGCAACTGCACCGGTATTTGCACAGTGTTTGATCGCAAAGGTATGTCCCCAGCGTTTTTCCACCTCGGTAAAAACTCTCTGAAACAGATCAAACTGATGTCTGGTATACTCTTTTGTCTCCTGAGTTTCTCCGTCTGACATGGAGAAATGCGTAAAGATTCCCTCCACATCCAGATTCTGCATTCTGCAGGCTTCTGCGATACCTTCCACGCCATGGTCAAAGCAGTCATCGTCCACCAGATAGCCAAGACGTGACATTCCGGTATCGACCTTGATATGGCATTTCAGCTGTTTTCCGAGATGTGCAGCTGCATCCTGATATTCCATGGCCTTTGCCTTGCAGGTGATCGTCTGTGTCAGCTTGTAGTCGATCAGATTGGCCACCTGCTCCTTCGGCGTATGACCCAGGATCAGGATCGGCATCTCGATGCCGCTTTCCCGCAGTTCCATCGCCTCATCAATGCTGCTGACAGCCAGATAATCTGCACCAAGCTCAGCCAGCTTGCGGCCGATCTTTACTGAGCCGTGTCCGTAGGCATCTGCCTTTACCACACCCAGAAATTTTGTATTCTGTCCTGTCTTTTCCTTCAATCGTCGATAATTATTCTCAAGGGCATCCAGATCTATCTCAGCCCAGGTTCTACGTAACGTTGATTTCACAAAAACACTTCCTCGTCCAGTTATTCAGGCTGCAGCCTTTCTCATAAAAAGCTGTCCTAACCCTGATTATCATTATATGCCATTCTTTACAGTTGTCAAACTGCACAGCCATCGTTTCGCGGAAATCTTTCCTAGAGCATTGCCCCCTCTTCATACTTGCGGTATGTCTGCTGTTTTCTGCACAGTTCCAGGAAGTACCGGAAGACGTCACTTCCATCCACGGTATCTTCTCTTGCATTTGCAAAACACATTCTCTCCGGATGCCACTGCACCGAGATGATCGGCAGCACTTCATGATGTACTGCCTCGATCACCTCATCGTCGACACACCTGGAATCTACCACCAGTCCTTCACCCAGACGATCTGCTGCCTGGTGATGGGCGCTGTTATGCGGGAATTCTGTCCCATAGATTTTTCCGAGCCAGCTTTCACTGTCCGTATAGCTGCGATGCACCTTGTCAGGATCCTCGATTTTTCTCGCATGACGTGCTGCCGTATCGATATGCTGGATCAGTGTTCCGCCAAAATAGACATTGATCAGCTGATGTCCGCGGCAGATGCCCAGCACCGGAAGGCCTTTTTTTACAAAAGCATCGAGCACCTGAAGCTGAAGCTCATCCAGCTCCGGAAACACATCCATACATGCCTGATTTTCCTGTCCGTAGCGTGACGGTTCGATATCGACTCCTCCCGGAATCAGCAGGCCGTCATAGTTTTCTACTCGAAAATCCTGGATATCCAGATATTCCTGATGCGTCGGATTCTCCAGCTGTTCTCCGGTCACAGAGATGACGATCGGTTCTGCGCCGACACCACTCACCGCTCCAACATAATTTCGCATATTCTGTCCTATTTCCGGAATTGCAATCCTAAGCTTCTGTCCGGTCATCATAGCTCACTCCCTTTATTACACTTTCTTATTTTCTTGAAATGGAATTCAAAAATGCTTTTGCACGCTCTGTTTTCGGATTCGTAAAGAATTCCTCCGGCGTGTTTTCTTCGATGATCTCACCACCGTCCATAAACAGGATACGGTCAGCCACCTGTCTTGCGAAGTTCATCTCATGTGTGACAACGACCATCGTCATCCCTTCCTTTGCAAGCTCTGCCATAACTGCGAGCACCTCACCGATCATCTCCGGATCCAGCGCACTCGTCGGCTCATCAAACAGAATTGCATCCGGATGCATTGCCAGTGCTCTCGCGATCGCCACACGCTGCTTCTGACCGCCGGAAAGCTGGGCCGGCACCTTTTTTGCCTGAGAATCCACGCCGACTCTCGCCAGCAGCTTCATCGCTTCCTTCTCTGCTTCTGCTTTTGAAGTGCGGTGCACATCTCTCGGTCCGAGTGTCACATTGTCCAGGATCGTCATATGATCAAACAGATTAAATGACTGGAACACCATGCCCACCTTGGAACGGAGTCTTGCAAGGTCTTTTCCCTCTTTCGGGATCTTTTCTCCATCGATCAGGATCTCTCCTCCGTCGATCGTCTCCAGCCGGTTCATGGTACGGCAGAGGGTAGATTTTCCGGAACCTGACGGTCCGATCACAACGACGACCTCGCCCTTTTTGATCTGGAGGTTGATATTCTTCAGCACATGAAGATTTCCAAAATGTTTGTTTACCTGTTTCAGTTCGATTACAGGGATCTCCTTTGAAGCCATTTTTTTCTTCCTTCCTTATACCGTCTGTGTATTCTGCACCTTCGGTGCACCTGCCCGCACTCTGCGTCTTCCTGCTGCAGCTGAGATCTGATTCAAGGTGTAGTTGATCAGAATATAGATGACTGCAACTACCAGATAGACCGGCAGCATCGAATCATAGTTGGAAACCAGAACCTTTGCATTCTGCATCAGATCCGGGAAATTTACTACATATGCAAATGTGGTATCCTTCACCACAATGACCAGCTCTGAGATCAGTGCCGGGATCACATATCGGATCGCCTGCGGAAATACCACCTTTAAAAATACATGGGACGGACGCATGCCAAGACTTAATGCCGCCTCCTTCTGTCCTGCCGGCACCGCATTTACTCCGGAACGGAGCACCTCAGCAACGACACCCGATGCGGAGATTGCAACAGGAAGTGCAATCCTCCAGAAGGTGTTGAGCTTGATGCCTGCCTGCGGAATGACCAGAAAGAAAAAGTAGATAAACAGCAGCGTCGGTACACCTCTTGTAAATTCTACCAGAACTGTTGCGACAGCCCGAATCACGCGATATGGACAGATTCTTCCGACCATGAACAGAAATCCGATGCAGAAGGTCAGTACTCCTGCCGCCAGCGCTGCCTCGATCGTACCGATCAGTCCCTTTCCCAGAAATCTCCAGGTCGTCCACTTTGTGAAAAAGCTCCAGAACTTCGGCTGCAGCTGTCCATTCACGTAGAACAGGCGGATCACATAAAACAGCAGCAGAGCCACCAGGATCAGTGAGATCGTTGTTGCGATCGCAGTTGCACGCTTCGCCTTCGGTCCCGGCTCCTCATATAACATATCTACTGCAGAGAGTCGCTTATCCTTCATCGTAAAATCCTCACCTTTCTGTCTATGAAGCTGCCGACCTGACCGATCACGATTGCAGTGGCAAAGTAAAGTGCAGCTGAAATAAAGAATGCTGTGATTCCGCCGACTGCATGGGTATTGATATAGGCAACCAGACCTGTCAGATCTCTCGGTTTGAGCGGGACCTGAGACGCGATCGCCGTGGTCAGCATCGTTGCAACCATAAGATTCGTCAGCTGCAGCACCACGCTCCTGAGTGCCTGCGGGATCACCACACGGCGGACCATCTGGGAAAACGTCAATCCCAGAGAGCGTGCTGCCTCGATCTGTCCGGCATCGATCGTATTGATACCCGCCATCAGATATTCTGAGCAGAACGCTGCAGGAATCAGTGATGCCGTCGTCAGTACGGCGATGAAATAACTGAGTACAACATTAAGATACGGCAGTGCATATACCAGAAAAATAAGCAGTGCAGCTCCCGGAATATTTCGAAAGATCTGCACATAGAGATTTCCGACGATCCTCAGCGGTTTTACCGGTGAGATCCTCATGACGGTGATCACGATTCCCAGCACAAAGGCAATGGAAAAAGCCAATACCGTGAGCTTCCAGGTCGTAAACATAGCCTGCAGATATTGTTCTCCGAATTCGGAGAGAAGTTCACTTAAAGACATTTTGTAATTCTCCCTAGTATCTGAAAAAAGGCTTCAGGAGTCTCACTCCCGAAGCCTGCTCAAATGAAACCGATGTCAATAATTACTTATTCAGCGATTGCCGGTGCAGCCGGTGCTGTCTCGATACCGGTACGATCTCCGAGAGTTACCTTCCAGAGTGCCTCCCAGGTACCATTCTCCTCGATCTTCTTAAGGAAATCATTTACAAATGCAACGCCGTCGGAATCCAGCGGAAGTCCGATACCGTAGTTATCTTCCGGACCGAAGACATCGCCTGCGATCTCATAGGTTCCCGGATTCTTAACCATAGCATTCAGAAGCAGTGTGTAGTCTGTTACATAAGCATCTACACGTCCCTGCTCAAGAGCGGTACGAGCCTCGATATCATTTGCAAACTCCTCAACCTCAGCTTCCGGAGCATACTCAGCCAGGATATCCGGGCCGGTGGAACCGGACTGTGTAGCAACGGTCTTGCCTGCAAGATCATCCAGACCTGTCACTTCCTCATTGCCGGCCTTGATCAGGATCGCCTGCTGAGAGGTGTAGTACGGACCTGCAAAAGAAATCACTTCCTGACGAGCCGGTGTGATAGAGTAGGTTGCGAATACTGCATCAACCTGATCACTCTCAAGTACGGACTCACGAGTGCTGGAATCTACCTGTGTCAGCTCGATGTTGTGCTCATCTCCTGTGATGTAGCGTGCGAGCAGCTCATACAGACCGGAATCAAAACCTCTGGTCACATCATCTGTCTCATCTAACTGAGAGAAAAGATAGGAGGTACGGGTACCGCCTACACGAAGCACTCCTGCATCCTTAACAGACTGTGCCCACGTACTTGATGCGATGGTCTCATCATCAGCAACATCGCCTGCAGCGATCAGCTCATCATATGCAGTCTTATCTAAAGCAATGCCGGTATCCTCTTCCTCAGCACCAACAAAAGCAACTGTGCTCATAGCCAGAACGGCAGTCAGGGCAACTCCTGCAAACTTCACATACTTTTTCATTTTATGTCCTCCTTTTAAGCATACCATTTATATAGGTTTTGTATGTATCATTAAATTTATCATACTATAAGAATGGTACGCTGTCAACCTGATATTATTGGGCGTTCATTACTTTCTCAAAAGTTTCGTATGGGTCCGCATCATTATAGCGGATCGCTGTGATACCGTCTCCGTACTTCTCCAGATATCTGATCGGCATCATGAGCAGTGTGTCGATCTCCGCCTCACCCGGAAGCACATTTTCGATCACATTGCTGGATCTGACAGTAATTTTTCCGCGGTCTTTGTTTAAACGAAACTCTCCGTAAAAGATCTCATTGTTGAGCAGCGTCGTATAGATCGCCATTTTCTCGAACTGATCCTCCTTAAAGCCCACCGGACTCTCTGCAGCAACAGAGACCATATCATCGTAGAGGAAAATCGTGACATCTGTTTCCTCCAGATCCCCGTCGATTGTCCATTTCATATCGATCCATTCATTTTCCTTATCGTAATCATACGTGATACCCTTGTTTTCAAGGGCACTGATCACTACAGATGCAAGCTCATCCACCGATGCAGCCTGCACCACGGGGCAAAGCATTGCTGTACATAAACCGGTCATCACTAGTGCGATCATCTTTTTTCTCATATGCATACCTCACCTTCATCTATAAATTCTCGATCTCAGGATTTCTATCATCTATTTTATCAAATCCGGCGCATTTCATCAAGAGAGTATTACACATAAAAGTATTAAAGTCTCTTTCCGAGCTCCCAGAACGCGATCGCACTCGCTGCTGCAACATTCAGCGAATCCACACCGTGTGACATCGGGATCTTTACCGTATAGTCACTTTTCTCCAGTGTTTCGTCGGAAAGACCGAAGGCCTCTGTTCCCATGATGATTGCAAGCTTCTTCTCTGAATGCAGTGTTCTGTCGTCAATTTCCACGGAGTCTCTGCGCAGTGCCATGCTGACTGTTTTAAATCCGAGGCTGTGAAGCTTTGCAATGCCTTCCTCCGGCCAGCTCTCTTTTTTCACATCCATAGCTGTCCATGGAATCTGAAATACCGTTCCCATACTGACTCTCGCTGCTCTGCGGTAAAACGGATCGCTGCTGCCCGGTGTCAGAAGCACTGCATCCATATGCAGGGCTGCAGCCGAGCGGAAGATCGCACCGAGATTGGTCGGATTCATCACCGCTTCGAGGACCACGATTCTTTCCGCATCACGACAGAGCTCCTCTATCGAGCAGAGTTCCTTTCTTCGAAACGCACACAGGGCTCCGCGCGTCATAGGATAGCCCGTGATTTTCGAAAGCTGCTCCTTTTTTACTACATAATGCGGTATCTGCTGCTCTCTTTTCTGCTGCATCAGCCAGCTCTCCATCTGCTCTGCCAGACGCACCGCGCCTGCATCCTGCGCTTCTGTCAGCAGTGCGATCGGTTCATATCCTGCAAACAGCGCACGTTCAATGACATTTGGGCTCTCCGCAATAAAAACACCCGGAGCAGGCTCAAAATAATGAAGCAGGGCACTCTCACTGCTTCCGAAAAACAAGGCGAGGTCCGGATGCTGAAGATCGCAGACCTCTGTTTCTATCAGGATGTTATGTTTCATCACTTTCTCACCTGTCTCTATTTATAGGAAGCAAGGGTCTTATGCTGTCCGTTTTCTGACTCATAAACTCTGACTTCACAGTTTTTCGGCTTCGGACGCCACTTCAGTCCATTCGGACGGTCCTCCAGATATCCGGAAAGCACTCGCATGATTCCGCCGTGACATACGATCAGGACATTCTCATACTGCTTCTTCTCCAGTTCCTGCAGAAAAGATGTCGTTCGTTTTCTCATCGATGCTGTTGTCTCCACCGTTTTCGGTGCCGGAATCACTTCCGGCCAGAGCCAGTACAGAAACATTCTCGGACCGAGCAGATAATAATTTCTTTTTTCGTATCTTCCGAAATCTGCCTCTATGATTCTTTTATCCTTAATAATTTTTTCATCAGGAACGCCGCTGATGATCGATGCGGTTTTTCTTGCGCGGATCAATGGGCTGGCATACACCGCGTCAAAGCGGACCTCTCCGATCTTCTCCCGCACTGCAGCTGCCTGCTGCTCTCCTGTCGCATTTAACGGCATATCACTCAATCCCTGCATACGCTTCTGCAGGTTCAGATTTGTCTGTCCATGTCTGGTGATCCAGATCTTCATCGTTTTCCCCTCCTCATATAATCAAGTGTTTTTTCTTGAAAAATCAAGGTTTTTCAACCTCTA
>JAUNAF010000063.1 GCA_030527715.1 Eubacteriales bacterium | reverse complement strand
AAGCTCATGAAGAAGCGGGCAACCTCTACCATACAGGTATTGTCATCCATAACAACCAGACCGCCGCTTCCTACGATAGCGCCGTATTTCTTGATGGACTCGAAATCAAGCGGAACATCCAGATGCTGCTCAGTCAGACATCCGCCGGACGGACCGCCGATCTGAACTGCCTTAAAGGTACCGCCGTCCTTCAGACCGCCGCCGATATCAAAGATGATCTCACGAAGTGTGGTGCCCATCGGTACCTCGATCAGTCCGGTATTCTGAATAGAACCGGTCAGTGAGAAGGTCTTTGTGCCAGGTGTTCCCTCAGTACCGATGCTGCGATACCACTCAGGACCATCGAGCACGATTCTCGGAACATTTGCATAAGTTTCTACGTTATTCAGTACGGTCGGTTTTGCCCAGAGACCTTTCTCTACGGTACGAGGAGGCTTAACACGAGGCATACCACGGTTACCCTCGATAGATGCTGTAAGAGCACTGCCCTCACCACATACGAAAGCACCGGCACCGCGATTGATGTGCATGTGGAAACTGAAGTCTGTACCTAAAATATGATCACCAAGCAGATGACGTTTCTCCAGCTCTGCGATAGCATGTTTCAGTCTTGCAACAGAGTTCGGATACTCCGCACGCACATAAATATATCCATTGGAGGAGCCGACTGCATATCCGGCAATCATCATACCTTCGATCAGTTTGTAAGGATCACCTTCCATTACGGAGCCGTCCATAAATGCTCCCGGATCACCCTCATCACCGTTACATACAACGAAACGCTCCTTCTCCGGCTGACGTGCAACCTGTTTCCATTTGCGTCCGGTCGGGAAGCCGCCGCCTCCACGTCCGCGCAGTCCGGACTGATCTACAGCATCAACTACCTGATCCGGAGTCATCTCAAACAGAGCTTTCTGGAATGCGGTAAATCCGCCGCTTGCAAGATACTCGTCAAAGGACTCTGCATCATATTTGCCGCAGTTTTCCAGAACGATTCTGGTCTGTTTTGCGATAAACGGGATCTCATCCGGTCTCTTATAGGAAATACCCTTCTGCTGATAGAGAAGACGCTCAATAACGTCGTCACCCTTCACAGTACGCTCGAAAATTTCAGCGCAGTCTGAGATCTGAACCTTCGTATACTGAATAACATTGTCACCTTTCTGTATACGAACAAGAGGTCCGAGCTCACAGACGCCCTGACAACCGGTCTTTTTCACGCCCAAATGTGCTCCCTCATCGTGAGGAGCAAAATCAATTTTAATACCCGGCTCGTCTTTCGCAATCTTTACAAACTCATCGTAGATCTTGTTTGATCCGGTCGCGATACATCCGGTGCCTGAACAGACAAGAATACGACAATCGTAGGAAGCCATCTCCTGTCTGGCTGCATTAGAGACCTGCAGTAATTCTTCTCTATTCTCAATCATCCTTGTCACCTCTCAATTCGTGAATCAATGCAATCACTTTTTCCGGGGTCATCTTCGGATGCACGTCATCGTTTACCATAACTGTCGGAGCTAATCCGCACGCTCCAAGACAGGATACGGTCTCGACCGTAAACATCATATCATCTGTCGTATGTTTCTTTGCACTCAGACCAAGTTCCTTCTGGAATGCCTCCAGGATCGGTGCTGACTTACGTACATGACAGGCAGTACCATCGCAGACCTTAATGATATACTTTCCTTTTGCTTCGAAGGAGAAGTTCTCATAAAAGGTTGCCACACTGTATGCCTTTGCCTCTGTGATTCCGATCTGACCTGCAACGTAGATCAGCAGCTCGGCCGGCAGATAGCGATACTCGCCCTGGATATCCTGCATGATAGGAATCAGAGATGATGGCTTCTTACCGTAAAAAGCGATGATCTCGTCCGCCTTCTGATAATACGTTTGATCCAGCATTTGCCTTACCTCCTTTTATATATTTTACACAATCAAGTTACTATATAATACCATATATCGTTCACAATTACAATATTTTGCGTGAATTTTAATATTGAAATGCACGAAAAATTCAAAAATATATGTCGCCATCAAAGCTAATATGTACAAATTCGTTAAAAACACAACAAGCAAAAGGAGTTGCACACAATGTTCTCTTTGACTGCCGATAAAAAAGAGACCAGACACAGCGGTCTGATCTCTCAATTACTTATCTATCATTCAGCGAATGGGCCTTATTTTAATTTTTTCAATGTGTTCAGAATCAGTTTCCAGGTACGCTCGGTAGAGGAAATGCTGAGTCTCTCTCTGGTAGTATGAATGTTCTGCATCTGCGGACCGATAGATACTGCATCGATGCCGGGAAGTTTCTGTGCAAAGATACCGCACTCAAGTCCTGCATGAATACCTTCTACCACCGGATCCTTTCCGTACTGTTCACGATAGGCTTCTACCATGGTATCACAGAGTCTTGATTCCGGAAGGAAGTCCCATCCAGGATAATCACCGGTAGTCTCCACATGTCCGCCGGTTTCTGAGCAGAGTCTGCGAAGATCGTCAACCAGCGCCTCTTTCTCAGCATCAACTGAGCTGCGCACAGAAAAGGCAGTCTGAACAGTGTCAGCCGTCATTTCAAGAAGACCCGGATTCAAAGAGGTCTGCACCAGTCCCGGTACCTTCGGGCTCATCTTCTGTACTCCATAAGGAAGCTGTGCAAGGAATTTTACCAGACCGGAGCTCTCGCCGGCCTTCAGTACCTGCTGAGTACTGCTCTCCTTTTTGGAAACAGTGATCTTAAGCGCCGGATCCTTTTCAAGATATTTAGCGGATACCTTTTTGAAGGATTCTGTAAGCAGTGCCTCTGTAGCAGCTGCATCAGGAACGCTGAGCGTTGCCTCCGCAAAAATAGCGATAGCATTATCTGCCTCACCGCCGTTTACAAAAATCAGACGCATCTCGTCGCCGAGTTCATTATATAAATCGGAGAGAACCTTTCCAAGCAGCACGATCGCATTGGCGCGGCCAAGATGGATCTCTGCGCCGGAATGACCGCCGATGAATCCGTCCAGACGAAGATCCAGGATCTCACCGTTCTTCTCCTCTGTCTCCACCGGATGAATACAGGAAGCGCAGACACCGCCGGCGCAGCTCACGGTAAAAATTCCCTCATCCTCAGAGTCGAGGTTTAACAGCATACGTCCTTTCAGATCGGAAGTGTCCAGTGCTGCAGCTCCAAGCAGACCGACTTCCTCATTTGTTGTGATAACTACCTCAAGAGGCGGATGCGGAATCGTCTCATCATCCAGAATTGCCAGTGCATAGGCAAGGGCAATACCGTCATCGCCTCCGAGGGAGGTCTTTTTTGCGTAAAGAAGATCTCCGTCGATGGCAAGATCCAGCCCCTCAGAGCGAAGATCCTTGCTGCATCCTGCTTCCTTGACTGCGACCATGTCCATATGACCCTGAAGGATCACCGGTTCTGATGCCTCGTATCCCTCACTGCCATCTTTCCAGATCACTACGTTCAGCACTTCGTCCTGGCGATATTTCAGTTTTCTGTCTTCGGCAAATTTTACCAGATAGCTGCTGATCTGCTCCAGATTGTGTGATCCGTGCGGAATTGCACAGATTTCCTCAAAATAGCGAAATACTTTTTCAGGATTTAAGCCTTCTGTAATATTCATAATAAGTCCTTTCTACTAACGCGTAAAAACCCCTGATGACTGCGGATGTCATCAGGGGCGCCATGTCGTATCGTTTTCCCGAATTCTTGCGGATTTTCCTTCGGACGAATACGAAATGAAGGAGGTATCGTGTAGTCTCCTTGCATTGAGATTCACCCAAAGTCATATCCGTTCACCCATTAGATATGTAATACAGACGAAATCGTCCGGTTGGATGCTGCGCTTTACCCAGGAGCACATCTCATATACCAGGCAGGTTTCCTGACTCGCAGATCAAAGCTCGCTTTTCCCTTCTCACACGCTCATGGGTGGTGCAATGGTTCTTTTAAAGCTTACTCCCTGCTCACAGTGACCGGTTCGTCCGGGATTTTCACCCGGTTCCCTCTTCAGAGTGACTACTCTGCACCTGATACAGCAAAATCAATTACACATCTACAGTATACACAGGTTCAATAATGATGTCAATGTATTTGTGATATTTGCTGATATTTTTTTGTCAAACTTCATGATTTCACAGCAGTATCACACCAGCCGGTACATCGTCTTCTTCCAGTCCCCATGCAGGTATCTGAGTGTAAAACAGAGAATTCGGAAGATCCAGTCAATGATCATCGCGATCCAGACACCGATCGCTCCGAGTCCAAAACGGATGCCCAGGATGTAGCTGAATCCTATTCGGAAGCTCCACATCGAGAAGATCGAGACAGCCATCGGAAACTTGACATCGTTGCTCGCTCTGAGCATATTCGGGAAGGTAAATGCCAGCGGCCAGAGAAACAGTGCGATTCCATTATGAATGAAAATCAGAATATAAGCCAGCTTCTGTGTCTCCTCCCCCAGTGAAAACAGAGACAGGATCGGATTGAGGAACAGCAGGCACGGGATAATGATACATGCAGTTCCGGCATAGGTGATCAGCAGCAGTTTTTTCAGATAATGCTTTACCTGCTCCGGGTCTCCTGCTCCGACACAGGTGCCGATGACCGTGATCATTGCCAGATTCATAGCCTGTCCCATGATGCAGCCGACACTGTCGATGCTGTTTGCCACACCATTTGCGGCGATCTGCACGGTGCCAAATGCAGAAATGATACTGACGACCATCACTCGTCCCAACTGAAAAATACCGTTTTCTACACTGCTCGGGATACCGATATAGAGAATATTTCGGATCGTGCGGAAATCCAACCGAAAGCCGTCGCGCTCAAAGCAAATGGTCCTCTCCGGATTTCGAAGCATCACATACACGATTCCGGCCATCACGATTCTGGAGATCAGCGTCGGAAGTGCAACTCCGGCAACACCGAGGTGAAGCACAAAGATACCGATCGCATTGCCTACGACATTGATCAGATTGCCGATGACAGAGACATTAAAGGTAATATTTGTCATTCCCATAGAGCGGAACAGCGCCGCACAAGAGTTATAGATGCCCAAAAACGGAAATGACAATGCTGAGATAGAAAGATACAGCAGTGCCGCTTCCATAACATCCTCATCGATTCGTCCGAACAGCAGCGAAAGCAGCCCTCTGCGGAAGCAAAGCACCAGTACAGTGATCAGGGTACTGAAAAAAATGACGGTATACAACAGCTGCTTTGCTGCTCCTCTCGCATCCTTCAGCTTTCCGGCTCCGATATTCTGAGAGACAACAACTGCTCCTCCGGTAGCCAGTGCAGCAAAAATACTGAAGATCAGATAATTCAGCATATCAACCAGGGAAACACCGGAAACCGCTACTTCCCCGACAGAGGAAACCATCATGGTATCTGCCATTCCGACAGTGATCGCCAGTGCCTGTTCCAGGACCAGCGGCAGGATCAGATTTTTCAGATCCTTATTAGAAAAAAGATAGTTCATACTCGGCTCCTTTTTTGATGATAAATCAATCATACCAAGCCGAGTATAAAACTATCTTTTCTCAAATGCAATACTTTAAAAATCGTTTTTTATCCTTTTACTCCGCCAAGAGCCACACCTGCAACAATGTACTTAGAGAGGAGCAGGTAAACGATAACCAGCGGGATAATCGTTACAAACAGACCGATATATACTACACCATAGTCTGTACGGAACTGATCTGAGCTCAACAGCTGAACGAACATTGGAAGTGTCTTCTTGGTGTCTGTAGTCAGCATGATCGTCGGAGTAAACAGGTTGTTCCACTGTGCGATAAACTGGAAGATCGCCTGTGTTGCCACTGCCGGCTTCATGATCGGAAGAATAATGGTATTAAAAGTATGGAATTCCTTTGATCCGTCAATACGAGCTGCTTCGATCATCTCCAGAGAAAGTGTACTCTCCATGTACTGCTTCATGAAGAAAACAACAGTCGGTGCTGCGATGGTCGGAATGATCAGCGGAATGTAGGTATCTACGAGTTTCAGGTTCAGCATGAAACGGTAAAATCCGATGATGGAGATCTGGCTCGGTACCATCATGACTGCCATGATAAATGCCCATGCGAGTTTCTTCAGCTTGAAATCATATACATGGATACCATACGCAGTCATGGATGAAAAATAAACTGCGAAGAAGGTACCCGGAGCCGTGATCAGCAGTGAGTTCAAAGCTGCTCTCTGAAGAGTGATCTGCATACCATTCTGTTTGATCAGTAGATTTTTCCAGTTTTCGATCAGATGCGTGGACGGAATCAGTGAGATTCCGGATTTGATAGCATCAGAGCTGCGCGTTGCGTTCATTACCAGAAGCAGGAACGGAAGCAGTGCAATGATACAGAAAAACACACAGATGACTGTTCTGAAGATACGCTGTCTGGTCAGTGCTGCATTATATCCGTCAGAGCGTTTCATTTTCTTCCACCTGCCTTTCTCTCAGCTTTTTTGATTTTAGCGGCATCCTTGTCTCTCATGGAGAAGAACAATACCAGGCTGACCGCAAGTGTAACAATAAACAGAACTACCGAAACGGCTGCTGCCTTTCCGACATCGCTATTGTAAAGGCGCATGATATACATCGCCATTGTAGTCGTCTTATCATCCGGCTGACCGATCAGACCAGTCTGAGGAACATTGAACAGTGCAGGAATATCGTACATCTGAAGACCACCGATCGCAGAGGTGACCAGCGTGTAGAGCATGATCGGCTTCAGCAGCGGCAGTGTCAGATAAAGAAACTTTTTAAACCCTGTAGCACCATCGATATCTGCCGCCTCAAAAAGTCCCGGATCGATACCGAGCACTCCTGAGATCAGCAGGAGTGATGTGTTACCAAACCACATCCACCAGAGGATCAGAGAGATCAGGCCTCGGCTTCCTGCAACAGAAGCCATAAAATCATAATTCTGAGCAAGGATTCCCCAGTTTTTCAGTGTCTGTGTGATCGGACCATACTGAGAAAACAATGCCTTGAACAATACAGAAACAGAAGCTGCCGTGATAATACTCGGCAGATAGATAATGACCTTCATTGCACCGGTTCCCTTTACCTTTACTTTCAGATCTGTAAGCCATACAGCCATCAGAAGGGAAACCAGGATCTGAGGAACAAAGTTAAATCCCCACATAATGAGTGTGTTCTTTAAATAGGAAAGAACGTAGGCACGCTCTCCGGCTGCGATACCCAGAATGTTCAGGAAATTCTGAATTCCGGCAAATTCAATGAACTGTCGTCCATTTCTCTTGTAATACGATAAAGTACTGTAATAGAAAGTGTTGATCAACGGCCAGAGCTGAAACAGCAGATAGGTGATAAAAAACGGGGCAATAAAAATGTACCCGTAACGGTCGTAGCGCACCCTCTTTTTTCGTTTGTTGTTCATTCCAAAACCTCCTGAAGGAATACAGGTGATCTGTCATCGGCAAATCATCCTGCATACTACGGTATTGAAAACGGGGGCTGTTGTTAAACACAGCCCCCGCGAATCATTTAGTTACAACAATCTTATTCTACGCTAAGGTAAGAGAAAGTATCGTGAATCTGTGCTTTCAGATCTGCAATCGTGGTATCAAAATCTTTTTCGCCTGCTGCGAATGCCTTTGTCTGGGTATCCAGCAGAGAAAGGATCTGCTGATCCTCAGCAACTACAGCCTTTGCACTGAGACCGTCTGCCAGCGGCAGGAAGAACTCCATGAAGTTCTGGCCAGCATCCGGATACAGATATCCATTACCGTCAGCAGATGCACCGCTCTCGATGATCTTTGCGATTGCATCGGTGTTGTTTACGAAATCAGAGTTCATAGCATTGATTGCTACCATACCGTCAACATTGCAGGTGATGTACTTCATAATGGTTGCTGCAAGCTCTGCATCAGAGGTCTCTGCGGTTGCTGCAAGACCGGTACCGCCCCAGTATGTTGCGATCGGACTCGGAACAAGGATGGTGTTGCTCTTCCATGTATCGCTCAGGCACCAGTATGTGAACCACGGGCATCCGAAGTATGCAATTGCTGCATTTGATGACTCACCGTCACCATCCATATTTGCATACCAGTCTGCACTCCACTGCTCGGTATTGAAGGTAAGATCCTCATCATATAAGGTCTTAGCAGTATTCAGGTAAGTTGTGATGTTCTCATCCAGACTGATCACATCATTCTCATCATAGAATCCAAGTGTTCTTGAGTTTGTCAGCATACGCTTCAGTTCATCATAGCCTGATAACAGCTTTGCTTTTCCGCCGGATGCCTCATTAACTTCCTTGGCAGTTGCGATGATGGTATCGATATCTGCAAATTTTGCAGCCAGCTCAGTCGGATCAGTTGTTCCAAGGTACTTCTGAGCAAGATCTGCACGAACCTGGATGCATCCCGGTGTTGCCTGCCAGAACAGAGCTCTTACATTTCCGTCAGTATCACTTCCAAGATCCAGATTGTACTGATACATTGCTGCGGTATCTTCTGCTGTAATTCCAAGATCAGCTACCGGTTTTACCCAGTCACTGTTTACATACTTCTGTACATAGTCTACTTCCAGTCCCATCAGATCCGGATACAGCTCATTTGACGGATCATCCAGAATCGGATCCAGTTTGCTCTGATAGTAGTCAGAACCGCCGGTGTTTACGAATACGATTCTCTCATACTCTTCCGGATAAGCCTCTTTAAACGGGCCGTCAAGGATATTCTTGATATCATCATTCCAACCCCAGACTACAAACGCATTATCTGCACTTGCATCACCGGTGATGGTATTTTCCGGAGTTTCCTCTTCTGCCATAACCGGAACTGCTGCAAATAATCCCGCGATCATTGCTGCGCTCATAACTGCACTGACTAACTTTTTCTTCATATTTATTGCCTCCTTATAATATTGTTCTTAAATAATTTACAATCATTTTCCTCTGCTTACGGCGGAAAATGTATCGTTCTTTGTAAGATCTCTGACAGATTCTCCCGGAAACAGTGTTCCATCGATCGAATAACGCTCGATCAATGTCGTTTTAGGATGTTCGATCAGTTTGACGAGCTTCAGGGCAGCCTGTTCACCGATCTTTGCTGCATCCTGGCAGAGTGTGGTCAGTTTTGGCTGGAGGATCCTTGCGATCGGGATTCCATCATAACCTGCAATGGAAATGTCTTCGGGAATCCGAAGCCCTCTCTCGTGAATCTCATTGATTCCTCCGATCGCTGCCATATCATCCGGATAGAGGATGCAGGTCGGCGGATCCGGAAGATCCAGAAGCCTTGCGGTCTGTCTGGCTGCTTCGTCCGCATCTCTGTAGAAAGATGAGCGGATATATTCGTCAGGAACATCAATGCCCTCTCTCTGCATTCTTCGATAAAAGCTGCCGAGACGGTTGGTGGTTACTGCAGTATTGTCTCCGTGAATATAGGCGATCTTTCGATGCCCTCTGCTGAGTATGTATGAGACCAGCTCATCCATTCCCTGCACGTTGTTAGAGACAATTGCGATCTTTCCGTCAAAAACATGGTCGATCGTCACTACCGGAAATTCGGATCGGAGCAGCTCCTGCACTTCTTCGGTGAAGAAATTCACACAGGCTATCACTACACCGTCTACTCCGCGGTATCTGCAGTGTTCCAGGTAGCTCATCTGCTTGCCTGCCACATTTCCGCTGGTCGTGAAAGTGATATCATAACCTGCGGCCTCTGCTGTGGTTTTGAAGCTCTCCAGCACTCTGTTGAAATAATCGTGTGTCAATCCGCTCAGTGCCTCATCTACAAACAGCACTCCAAGATTGTAACTCCGTTTTGTCTTCAGAGCTCTGGCTGACGAATTTGGAAGATACCCCATTTCTGAAGCCGTTTTCAATATGTAGCTTTTCGTCTCTTCGCCGATGTCGCTGTAGCCATTCAGGGCCTTGCTGACAGTGGCAATTGAAACATTACAGTGTTTCGCAATTTCTTTTAATGAAGCCATCTGCGTTTCCTGTCCTTTGCTTCTTGCTTCCTAAATCGTTTTCGTAAGTACACTATATAACGTACTGCACAAAAAATCAACTAAAATATTTCGGAATTAGTCAGTTTTACCTATTACACAATTAACTTTCTTATCCCTCATGCACTTTTTCAAAAAAACACCATATTTTCGCGAAAGTTTTCGAAAAAGTTTCGTAACTGCAATCTTGATTTTTAAACATCCTTCCATTATACTGAAACAAACAAATACATTCGCTTCTGTTGTCCCTGCTTTTTGTTTATCTGGATCGTTTTCGTGAACTTCCATTATATACAAGATTACCGGCGCATTATTTAATGCCGGCTTTTATCAGACAGGAGGATTTATGAAATACGGTTATTTTGATGATGCAAGCAGGGAATATGTTATTACCACACCTCACACTCCGCTCCCCTGGATCAACTATCTTGGATCTGTAGATTTTTTCAGCCTGGTTTCCAATACCTGCGGCGGCTACAGCTTCTATAAAGATGCAAAACTGCTTAGACTTACCCGCTATCGTTACAACAACATTCCTGTAGACAGCAATGGTAAATATTACTATATAAAAGACAATGACACCGTCTGGAATCCCGGCTTTGCACCGACCAGAACACCGCTGGATCTGTACGAATGCCGCCACGGAATGGGTTACAGCCGTTTTCACGGAAAGAAAAACGGCCTGGATGCAAAACTGCTTGCTTTCGTACCTGTAGATCAGCCTTGCGAGATCAATCAGCTTACATTGAAAAACGAATCTGACAGCGAAAAACAGATCTCTCTCTTCTCTTATATTGAATTCTGTCTCTGGAATGCTGTCGATGATATGACGAACTATCAGAGAAACTTAAGCATCGGCGAGGTGGAGCTTGAGGGAAGCACGATCTACCACAAGACCGAATATCGCGAGCGTCGAAACCACTACAGCTTTTTTACAGTAAATACAGCGGTAGACGGATTTGATACCAGCCGCGATGATTTCCTCGGTCTGGAGCATTCCAATGCAGATCCTGCCGCCGTTTTCGAAGGAAAGTCCCGAAACAGTGTTGCCAGCGGATGGTATCCGATCGCAAGCCATCAGATCGATCTCACACTTGCACCGAGTGAGGAGAAGACTCTGATCTTCGTACTCGGCTATTGCGAAAATCCGGACGAAGAAAAATGGGAAGCACTGGATGTGATCAATAAGAAGCCTGCACACGCATTGATCGAGCGCTATCAGACAACGGAGCAGACGCAGGCAGCCTTTGATGCGCTCTGCCGTTACTGGGAAGAGCTGCTCTCCCGCTTCCATGTAGAGAGCGAGAATGAACATATCAACCGTATGGCAAATATCTGGAATCAGTATCAGTGTATGGTAACCTTCAACCTTTCCAGATCTGCATCCTATTATGAGACCGGAACCGGTCGCGGCATGGGCTTCCGTGACTCCTGCCAGGATCTGCTTGGTTTTGTACATCTGGTCCCGGAGCGTGCCCGTGAACGAATTCTCGACATTGCTTCGACGCAGTTCGCAGACGGAAGTGCATACCACCAGTATCAGCCGCTTACCAAGCAGGGCAACCTGGATATCGGAAGCGGTTTCAACGATGATCCGCTCTGGCTGATCGCTGCAGTCTGCGCTTACATTCGAGAGACCGGTGATGTCTCTATTCTGGACGAGGCAACTCCGTTTGACTGCGACAAGAACAATACCGCTCCGCTGTTTGAGCATCTGATGCGTTCCTTCAACTATACGGTAACTCATCTCGGACCGCACAAGCTTCCGCTGATCGGACGTGCAGACTGGAATGACTGTCTGAATCTGAACTGCTTCTCCGCAACTCCGGGAGAATCCTTCCAGACGACCGGTCCGTCCGAAGGTCCGGTAGCTGAGTCTGTATTTATCGCAGGCATGTTTGTAAAATACGGAAAAGAATTTGCAGAACTCTGTCATTTTGTACGCAGAGAAGAAGAAGCGGCAAAAGCTGAAACTGCGGTCGACGATATGATCGCCTCTGTACTGCAGAGTGGATGGGACGGAGAATGGTTCCTCCGTGCATATGATGCTGAATCTAAGAAGGTGGGATCAAAAGAATGTGAGGAAGGTCAGATCTATATTGAACCGCAGGGATTCTGTGTTATGGCAGGTATCGGCGTAGATGACGGTCTGGCTGAGAAGGCTTTGAATTCGGTAAATGAACGTCTGAATACTAAATACGGTATTGTGATCCTGCAGCCGGCATACCGCAGATATCATCTGAATCTGGGAGAAATCTCCTCCTATCCGCCGGGATACAAAGAGAATGCAGGAATCTTCTGCCATAACAATCCATGGATCTCTATCGCAGAAACCGTGATTGGCAGAGGTGACCGCGCCTTTGATGTCTATCGCAGAACCTGCCCGTCCTATCTGGAGGAGATCAGTGATATTCACAGAACCGAGCCGTACATCTATTCTCAGATGATCGCCGGAAAAGATGCACCGCGCTTCGGCGAAGCAAAGAACAGCTGGCTGACCGGAACCGCAGCATGGACATTTGTAGATGTGTCTCAGGCAATCCTCGGTGTCAAGCCGACCCTGGAAGGCCTCTCTATCGATCCGTGTATTCCTGCCGATTTTGGAGATTTTAAGCTGACCAGAACTTTCCGCGGAACGACCTACCATATCGAAGTAGTAAATCCGAAGAAGGTACAGAAGGGAATCGCTAAACTGGTTGTTGACGGTGCGGAAGTACCGGGAAAAATCATACCGGTATCCGAGAAAAAAGATGTTCAGGTAGTTGTTACCATGGGATGATCCGCAAAAGGAGCTGTGAAAAAACAGTTTCTTAGTCAGGGAGGCGGAGCAATTCGAAC
>JAUNAF010000062.1 GCA_030527715.1 Eubacteriales bacterium | reverse complement strand
ACAAACAAGATGTAAATGCAACATCTGCTGTTGCATTTAGTTTTTTAATTGACCAAATATTATCGGTGTTCACTTATTTGGAGAATAGTATGAACATAGAAAATTTAAAAACTTTTATCACTCTGTCTGAGTTGAAAAACTTTACACAGACTGCAGACCGCTACTATATCGTGCAGTCCACAGTCACCAACCGTATCATGGAACTTGAGAAGGAGCTCGGAAAGAAGCTCTTTATCCGCAACCGCAAGAATGTCGAGCTCACGGATGAAGGACATCACTTCCTGACTTACGCGAAGAGGATCGTTGCCCTTGAGGCATCCGCGATCGAGGAGCTGAGCACGCTTCACACCTTTTCCGAGACACTGCGCATCGGTACCGTCAATACGGTTTACGACTGTTTTCTGATGCATCCGATCTCCAGCTTCATGGAGCAGAACCCGGATATCTCTCTGAAGATCACGATTGATCACTCCGGTCCGCTTCTTCGCATGCTGCAGGATGGAACGATCGATCTGGCATTCTCCTATGTTCCGCTGAAGAAGGCAGGTTTTCACTGCATGCCGTTCGACACAGATGAGCTTGTGCTGGTCACAGCCCCGTCCCATACGGAATTTTCCAAAGGTATCCTGCAGAGCCAGCTCCCGGAGGTCCACTACCTTTACTGTAACTTCCTGATCCAGGACAACGGAGTCTTTTTAAGAGATCTTTTCCCGAAAAACTATTCCTTTGCCTTTGAGATCGATAAGCTGACCCATCTGCTGTACTATCTTCTGCAGGGCTTCGGTTCCAGCTTCCTTCCGAAAAAGCTCGTGGAGAATTATCTGGCTGACGGTTCACTGATCTCGATCCCTCTGATCGACTTCGAGGCGCCTCTGATGCACAGCTTTCTGATCATTCCGGAAGCGAAGGAAAAGAATCCTGCCATCGGTCGTTTTCTTGAAACCATCGATGCACAGAAAGAAGTCTCTGATCCAGAAACGGAGGAACCTGCATGAAAAAGAAACGAATTTTTGCCTGGATCTGCATTATTTTTCTAGTGGCACTCTACATTGCAGATCTGGTTTTTGCTCTGATGAACAGTGACTATGCCGCAGATCTGCTGAAGATCAGCCTGTATGCCACCGTCGTGATCCCGGTCCTGATGTACGCTGTGCTGACGATCAGCCGTGTGCTCGGATATTCTGAGAAGGATTCCGAGGATCCCTCCGACAGATCCAAAAAGAATTAAGCAGCTGGAACGCATCCCTGCGGAGCTTTTTTATTCATGATAATAGAATGCACGCTCCGCGAATATTCTATTGTCATGAATAAAAAACTGCTGCCTGACGATATGATCAGACAGCAGTTTTTTTATCTTTTCTTTATCTGTAAATGATATCTTTTCTTCCCGGTCCGTTGGAAACCATGGTGATCGGGAATCCGATCTCTTTCTCTACAAACTCGATGTAGTTGCGGCAGTTCTCCGGAAGATCCTCGTATTTCCTGATACCGCGGATATCACACTTCCATCCCGGAAGAGTCTTCAGCACCGGCTTTGCTTTCTCAAGCTTTGCAGTGGTCGGGAAGTCTGTGGTGACCTCACCGTCGATCTCATATCCTACGCATACCGGAATCTCATCCAGATATCCGAGAACATCCAGAACCGTGAATGCTACATCTGTGGTGCCCTGAATACGGCAGCCATACTTGGAAGCGACACAGTCGAACCATCCCATACGTCTCGGACGTCCGGTGGTCGCACCGAACTCTCCGCCGTCACCGCCTCTGCGACGAAGCTCATCTGCCTCATCACCGAAGATCTCACTTACGAAAGCTCCTGCTCCGACAGCGCTGGAATATGCCTTCACTACGGTCACGATCTTCTTGATCTCATACGGCGGAATACCTGCACCGATGGCGCCGTATGCTGCCAGTGTGGAAGAAGAAGTAACCATCGGATAAATTCCGTGATCCGGATCCTTCAGAGAACCAAGCTGACCCTCAAGCAGGATGGTCTTGCCTTCCTGAATTGCTTTCCAGAGGAAGGCAGAGGTATCACATACATACGGTGCTACCATATCACGATAACCGTGCAGCTCTTCCAGAAGCTTCTCCGGAGACATCGCCGGCTTGTGATACAGATGCTCCAGGATGACATTCTTCTGCTCGCAGACTCTGACTACCTTCTCCTGCAGCAGCTCCTCGTCAAACAGCTCGCTTACCTGGAAACCGATCTTTGCATATTTGTCTGAATAGAACGGAGCGATACCTGACTTGGTGGATCCGAAGGACTTTCCGCCCAGGCGCTCCTCCTCGCACTGATCGAACAGGATGTGATAGGACATCACGATCTGTGCACGGTCAGAGATCAGGATCTTCGGCATCGGAACGTCGCGGTCCACGATACTCTGGATCTCCTTCATCAGTACCGGAATGTTCAATGCCACACCGTTTCCGATAATGCTGGTGGTGTGACCATAAAATACACCAGACGGCAGTGTGTGCAGTGCAAACTTACCATAGTCATTGACAATGGTATGACCTGCATTGGCACCACCCTGGAATCTTACAATAATATCAGCCTTCTCTGAGAGCATATCGGTAATCTTACCCTTACCTTCGTCTCCCCAGTTTGCGCCTACAACTGCTTCTACCATAACTGCATCCTCCTAAACATTGATCTCAGCCTTCAGACCAAGGAGCTCTTTGTTCTCCTCAAGTACCGGCTTGATATTTTCTCTGAGGAAAACTTCCACCTGACGCGGTGCACGTCCCACATACTTGGACGGATCCATACAGCTGCGAAGCTCCTCTTCACTCAGGTTGAACGCAGGGTCTGCTGCAATCAGCTCGAGCAGATTATTATCTTTTCCTTCTACTTTTACATTCTTTCCGGCTTCCATGGAAAGCTCACGAATACGCTCATGCAGCTCCTGACGGTCGCCGCCTGCCTTTACCGCATCCATCATGATGTTTTCCGTAGCCATAAACGGCAGCTCTGCGAGCAGCTGTTTTTCGATAACCTTCGGATATACGACCAGTCCGTCTACCACATTCAGGCACAGATCCAGAATACCGTCGATCGCGAGGAAGCCCTCTGCAACGGACAGACGCTTGTTTGCGGAATCATCCAGGGTACGCTCAAACCACTGTGTAGCGGAAGTGATCGCCGGATTCAGTGCATCACAGATCACATATCTGGAGAGAGAAGCGATTCGCTCACTGCGCATCGGATTTCTCTTGTATGCCATAGCGGAAGAACCGATCTGTGTCTTCTCAAACGGCTCCTCTACCTGCTTCAGATGCTGCAGGAGACGGATATCGTTGGAAAACTTATGTGCACTTGCAGCGATTCCTGCAAGGATGTTGAGCACTCTGGTATCTACCTTTCTGGAGTAGGTCTGACCGGATACCGGATAGCATGCAGAAAATCCCATCTTTTCTGCGATCATCGGATCGATCTTGTCAATTGTCTCATGATCTCCGTCAAACAGCTCCAGGAAGCTTGCCTGTGTACCGGTGGTACCCTTGCTGCCGAGCAGCTTTAAGGAGCCGGCTACATAGTTCAGATCCTCCAGATCCATCAGAAACTCCTGCATCCAGAGTGTCGCACGCTTTCCTACGGTCGTCGGCTGAGCCGGCTGGAAATGTGTAAATGCGAGTGTCGGGAGATCCTTATATTCATCGGCAAATGCTGCAAGCTCTGCGATCACGTTCACCAGTTTTTTCTTCACCAGCTTCAGTGCCTCTGACATCACGATAATATCGGTGTTGTCTCCCACATAGCATGAGGTAGCTCCAAGGTGGATAATACCTTTCGCCTTCGGGCACTGCACTCCGTAGGCATATACGTGAGACATCACATCGTGACGGACCACGCGCTCTCTTTCCTTCGCAACGTCATAATTGATGTCCTCGGCATGGGCCTTCAGCTCATCGATCTGTTCCTGCGTGATATTCAGTCCGAGCTCTTTCTCGGTCTCAGCAAGTGCGATCCAAAGTCTGCGCCAGGTGCGGAATTTCATATCCGGGGAGAAGATGTACTGCATCTCCCTGCTGGCATAGCGCTCTGAAAGTGGGCTTACATATCTGTCGTTCATACAACCATTCCTTTCCTATCTCAGAACCATTTTCTGTTCCTTTTGAAGTATATATCATTCTTTTCTGAAAAGCAAGAAGCAAAAGAACGCCCAATGGACGTTCTTTTTGCATGTTTTTTACTGATTTTCCTTATATCTGGAGAGAAACTGCTTCGTTCTTTCCTGGGTCGGATGTTCGATCACCTGTCTTGCATCTCCCTGCTCAAGGATCACTCCGCCGTCCATGAAAATGACCTGATTTGCCACATCTCTCGCAAATGCCATCTCATGCGTAACGATCACCATGGTGATCTTCTGATCAGCCAGACTGCGGATCACCTTCAGCACCTCACCGGTCAGCTCCGGGTCAAGTGCAGAGGTCGGCTCGTCAAAGCAGAGAATATCCGGGGAAAGTGCCAGCGCTCTCGCTATGGCTACTCGCTGCTGCTGTCCTCCGGAAAGCTGGTGCGGATAGTGTCCTGCACGCTCGGAAAGTCCCATCTTTGCGAGCAGCTGCTGTCCATGCTCCTCGATTTCCTTAAAGATCTCCTTTTTCCGCTCCTTGAAGTCCGGACGCTCCTTTGCCAGCAGCTGTTCTGCCAGCATGACATTCTCCAGCGCGGTATACTGCGGAAACAGATTGAAGGACTGGAATACCATGCCGAAATGCAGACGTTTTTTTCGAATATCCTTCTCCAGCTGTGTGGACGGATCCGCTGCATCAAACAGGGTATTTCCATGGACCAGGATCTTTCCCTGATCCGGTGTCTCTAAAAAGTTCAGGCAGCGCAGCAGCGTGGTTTTTCCGGATCCTGAGGAGCCGATGATCGCCAGTGCCTGTCCCTGCTCAAGAGAAAAATTGATATCTTTGAGCACCTTGGTCTGTCCAAAATGCTTTTCTATGTGCTGTACTTCTAAAATTGCCATCTTCTGCCGTCCCCCTTATCTGAAAAAGTCCAGCTTACGCTCCAGCGCACCGAACAGAACGGTCAGGATTCCGCTGAATGCCAGATAGTAAACTGCAGTGAAAAACAGCGGCCAGATCGCACCTGAGATTCCCTGGGAGCCTTTCATGAAAGCCTGTCCGGCCCAGATGATCTCCTGCAGGGCAATGATACGTGCCAGGGAGGTATCCTTTACCAGCGTGATGATCTCGTTGGAGACCGGCGGCACGATGCGCTTGATCATCTGCAGCAGTGTGATGCGGAAAAAGATCTGTGTTCTCGTCATACCGAGCACCAGACCTGCCTCCTGCTGTCCGACCGGCACACTCTGAATGCCTCCGCGGTAGATCTCCGCAAAGTAACATGCATAGTTAAAGATAAAAGAAACTGCTGCTGCCATAAAGCGTCCGCTCTCTCCGCCGCCCCAGATGGTCTTTCCGAGAACCAGTCCCGGAAAATAGTAGATGATCAGAAGCTGGATCATCAGAGGCGTACCTCTGACGATCCAGATCACTACTTTGGTGAAATATTTCAGCGGTCGAAATCGTGACATCGAACCGAACGCAATGATCAGTCCGAGCGGAAGCGATCCGAGCAGCGTTACAAAAAACAGCTTTAATGTCTGTAAAAATCCTACATTGAGTGCCCGAAAAACGATGGGCATCTGTTCCATGATCAATGCCATGATTTATTCTGCCTTCTGCTCGATGATAGAAGCCTGCACGCCATAGGTCTCAGCGATCTTCATCAGGCTGCCATCCTCATAGCTCTTTACGAGGAATGCATTCAGCTCAGCTGCAAGATCGGATCCCTTGCGGAAGCCTACTCCGTACTTCTCGCTGTTCAGACCGAAGGTGTAAGTCAGATCTGCGTAGCCGGTGCCTTCTCCTACCATTGCGCCTGCCATCAGTGCATCGATAACTGCTGCATCTGAAGTTCCTGCTGCTACCTCCATCAGTGCATCAGACTGTGCCTTTACCGGAGTTGCGCTGTAGCCGAGTGCTGTGATCTCTGCCTCTCCTGCACTTCCTGCCTCTACTGCAAAATTCAGATCTGCAAGATCCTCTACACTTGCATAATCTCCTGCCTTCTCAGACGGAAGAACAACTACCTGTGCATTGTCGCAGTATGCATTGGAGGTCTCCATGGAGCTCATAACCTCATCGGTCAGAGTCATGCCGTTCCATACACAGTCGATCGTCTTGCTGTCCAGCTCCAGGATCTTGTTGTCCCAGTCGATCTCAACAAACTCAACCTCTACACCGATCTCCTGAGCAAATGCCTTCGCAAGATCTGCATCAAAACCGATCCAGTCACCGTTCTCGTCCTTATAGTCCATCGGCTCAAAGTCTGTGATACCTACGACCAGCTTGCCGTTGCCCTGTACATATGCCAGATCAGACTCCTCTGCTGCTGCACTGATTCCGAGCAGTGCGACCATCATACCTGCTGCTGCGAGCATCATTGTTCTCTTTTTCATAATCTTAACCCTCCTGAGTGTACTTTGTCATGTTTTTACTCTACTATGATAAATCGTTAAATCGTTCCTAGAATAGCATGAGAGCATGACTCTGTCAAGTAAAGACCTCTCTTCCTTCACAGAATCATGCTCTCTTTTTCCCTGCCCCGAAAAGTCTGACGCTATTTCAGCGTGATCTGATTCGGTGCGGTGCTGTAATCATATATTTTCGCTCCAAGACTCTCCATCAGTGCAGCATTTTCCGGAGTCGTATAAGTGCTCTCGGGATCCTCCGGATGCATCAGCCATTCCGGTGCATCGAAGAAGGCTGCCTTCGGCTTCGTCTTCTTATAAAACTTTTTGTTCAGTCCTCCGTTGCCATGGTGACCCATCTGAATATAATCACATTTCAGCTCTTTTTTATATTCTTTCAGGATACTGCTGCTCATCCTGCTGCCCACATCTGCACAGAACAGCATGCTCTCCTCCTGATTGGTCAGCTTGAACATCATGGATCCGTCATTGGCAAGGTCTTTGCTGATCTCCGCTGTTTTTTCACTGTAAGCATGCAGGACCTTCATCTGCAGTCCGCACAGTGTCAGTTCATCTCCGGTATACAGAAAATGGATCCTCGGATCTCCCTCTGTGATCTTCACGAAGTTGTCATACACATCGATCTCGTCCCACTCTCTCGCAAGCTCATGATAGAGTTCGCCGTCCATATCTATGGTATATACCTCATCGATCTGTATGTTTCCCGGATTCTGCCAGATCTCATTGAACGCACCCATATGATCCGGATGCGGGTGCGTCAGGATCCAGGCGGAGACATGATTTCCGTATTTTTTGATCACGGAGCGCACCTTTTCTGCATTTGCTGCCCATCCTCCGTCGATCACCATCAGCTCTCCCTGATTGCGGATCAGATAAAACTGTCCCTGATTGCCGGAGTCATCTCCGTACTGTGTCACGGTACATTCCGCAGCTCTCGCTGTCCTGTACTGAAAAAATACACCTGCTGCCAGAATACAGATCCCGACCGCCAGCAGCAGATACAGATATTTTCCTTTTTTCTTCATCTTTAAATTCTCCTGCTCTCCCTGTTGCATTATTTTACTGAGGTATACTATAATATCCCCTGCACAAAATATCTATCACAGGAGGATATTATGAAAAATCCAATGATCACTCTGATCGGTATGCCTGGTGCCGGAAAAAGCACGGTCGGTGTCGTGCTCGCCAAGGTCCTCGGCTACGATTTTATTGATTCAGACCTTCTGATCCAGAAATCTGAGGGCAAACTCCTCTGGGAGATCCTCGCTGAACAGGGTCAGGACGGCTTTAACCTCGTTGAAGAGCGTGTCAACTGCAGTATTCCGCAGTCTCTCTGTGTTCTCGCCACCGGCGGCAGTGCCGTCTACAGTGAAAAGGCGATGCAGCATCTTCGCGAGATCAGCACCGTCGTCTATCTGCAGACAGACTACGAGACCCTGCGTGACCGCCTCGGGGATCTGACACAGCGCGGTGTCTCCTTCCGTCCGGGACAGACTCTTCAGGATCTCTATCTGGAGCGCATACCGCTCTATGAACGGTATGCACATATTACTGTCTCACTGAAAAACAGTGACGTGCGCAGTGTTGTCTCACAGATCCGCACTGCACTTTCGCTCTGATACTTTTTCTCTGATGCATCCTATTTCAGACTTCGGATGATCCCGTTTTTCTGATTAATGATATGCACTCTGATCGCCTCGCGTGCGGCTGCCTTATCACGCTGTGCGATCGCGTTGATGATCTCCTCATGCTCGGCGACCAGTGCTGCATAGGTACTCTTATCTTTCAGATACTCCATTCGGTAGCGGTACATCTGCTCCCGAAGATTGCGGAGTGTCTGCTCCAGTCTCTTGTTGTCTGCGGCACGATAGATCAGCTCATGAAAGTCGATATCTGTCTCGACCAGCGCCATCAGTTCTCCCTTTCCTGCAGCCTGACGGAAAACCTCCGCTGCCTCCTTCAGCTTCTGAAGATCTTCCTCGCTCATCAGTTCACACGCCTTCTCGATCGCAAGAACTTCCAATGCCTCTCTGACCTCCAGAACATCCTCCAGATCCTCGATCGTGATATCTGCCACGATCGCACCTCTTCTTGGAATCATGATCGCCAGTCCTTCCAGCTCCAGCTTGCGGATGGCCTCTCTCACCGGTGTACGGCTGACTCCGAGCTTCTGTGCAAGCGCGATCTCCATCAGACGCTCTCCGGGTTTCAGATCCCCTTTCAGGATCGCTTTGCGAAGTGTCTGAAACACTATATCTCGCAGCGGGAGATATTCACTCATATCCATCTGCAACTTATCGTCCATTTTCTCTGCCTTTCTCCCATCCTCTGTGACGTACCAGAAATGTCTGTCTGACGTCTTCCTTCTTTTTCAAAGATTCATAGGCTTCCTCTGCCTGTTTTCTGCTCTCATACACACCGAAAACGGTCGGACCGCTTCCGCTCATCATGGAATTGACCGCTCCTGCCTCCATCATCAGTGATTTGATGCGGTCGATCTCCGGATATGCCGGGATCGTCACTGTCTCCAGCACATTTCCCATAGCTGCACATACTCCGCGAAGATCCTGTTCCTGCAGGGCCTGGATCTGACGGTCGATCGCCGGATGTTCCTGCAGCTCATTTGCCTTCAGATTGCCGTATACGAATTTTGTGGAGACAAACACCTTCGGCTTTGCGATCAGCAGATAGCAGGACGGAAGTCCCGGAAGTCTGGTCAGCTTTTCTCCGATTCCTTCTGCCAGTGCTGTTCCGCGCATCACGCAGAACGGAACATCCGCTCCGATCTTTACTCCACGCTCCATCAGTTCCTCTCTGGAGAGTCCTAGCTCAAACATGCGATTGACACCCACCAGGACTGCAGCCGCATCGGAACTGCCTCCTGCCATTCCGGCTGCCACCGGGATCCGCTTCTGCAGACGGATCGAAAGACCGTCCCTGATACCAAACTCATCCATCAGAAGCTGCGCAGCCCGATAGACAAGATTATCCTGATTTACCGGTAAAAAGCTCAGGTTGGTGGATACCTGTATGCTGCTCTCTTCATTTTTCGTGAGCGTAATACGGTCGTAGAGGTCGATCGTCTGCATGATCATCCGAACCTCATGGTATCCGTCTTCTCTTTTTCTCACAACATCCAGTCCCAGATTTATCTTAGCCTTTGCCTTCAGCTGTAACTCTTTCATAGTCCGCCTCACAATTGTATTTTATTGTACTTTGTATGCAAGTTTCATAATATGCTCTTATTTTATCATCAGCACAAAATATGTCAATGCCTTCCGGGAGGAAAAAAGGATGTCGCAAATCTGCTCTGTCTGCAACATCCCCCATAAACACTATCTTATTTTCTCCGACACTCACACTCCGAACAGTTTTCTGACTTCCTCCACGGTTTCTGCAATATATGCAGCCTCATATTTCTCCATCTCGCTGCGGTCTCCGAAGCCATAGAGTACTCCGACGCAGTCCAGACCGCAGGCGCGGGCTCCGAGTACATCGTGCAAACGGTCTCCGATCATGATCGCTTCTGAAAGATCTGTGATTCCGTTTTCCTCAAGTGCCTTTGCCACCACATCCTGTTTTCGATCCAGATTTCCGTGTCCGGCCGGTCCCTGCAGATCGTCAAAGTACTGTGTCAGTTCAAAGCGATCCATGATCCTTCTTGCAAGCGGAAGCGGCTTTGAAGTGGCAAGGATCAGTTTTTTTCCTGCTGCCTTCAGATCTGCAAGTAGCTGCGGGATCCCCTCATAGACACGATTTTCAAACAGGCCGACATCATTGTAGCGCTCGTCAAATTTTCTGATCGCTGCAACGGCTTCTTCCTCTGTCATTCCATAATAACCGGTAAATGAATCCATCAGAGGCGGTCCGATAAATCTGCGCAGATTCTCCTGATCAGTCTCGTGAATCCCCATATGTTCCAATGCAAAAGCGACACTTTTGGCAATTCCCTCCTCGGAATCCGTCAGTGTACCGTCCAGGTCAAACAATAAATATTTCTGATTCATGCTCTGCCCCTTTCTACTTCCATCTCAACTGTTTTTTTATCCTAGCACAACCCTCACAAACTTGCAAGCAGACGGTAATTCAGTTATACTGAAGCAGATGTCAGGTCTGGCATCATAATTTAATATAAGAAAGGACTCTTTAGTTATGCTTCGATTTCTGATTGTTGCTGTCACTGTAATAGGATTTCTGATTCTGTCGATCCCGGTCCTTCTGATCGAATGGATCATCGGACGCTTCCGTCCCGATCTGCGCGACATTTCTTCTCTGCGCATTGTCCAGGGAGTCTTCCGTCTCATCCTCTGGGAGACCGGTGCAAAAATTGATGTGATCGGTTATGAAAATGTTCCGAAGGATCAGCCGGTACTGTATATCGGCAATCACCGCAGTTACTTTGATGTTCTTCTGACTTACTGCCGCACTCCGGGTCTTACCGGCTATGTCGCAAAGGACAGCATGGAAAAGATCCCGCTGCTCTCCATCTGGATGAAACGTCTTTACTGCCTGTTTCTGAATCGTGAGGATATCCGCCAGGGACTCAAGACGATCCTTACCGGAATCGATCAGATCAAAAACGGCATTTCCATGTGTATCTTTCCGGAAGGAACCCGCAACAAGGGTGAGGGAATGCTTCCATTTAAGGAAGGCAGTATGAAGATGGCTGAGAAGACCGGATGTCCGATCATTCCTATGGCGATCACAAACTCTGCCGGCATTTTTGAAGATCACATTCCGTTTATCAGGCCAGTCCATGTCATTCTCGAATACGGCACTCCGATCTATCCAAAAGAACTTTCCCGAGAGGAGAAAAAGTTTCTCGGAGCCTACACACAGAATCGCATTGCCGATATGCTGAATGCACATACCGGACTTTTGGAAGATAAAAAAGGCGCTTAACTGACATTTTTTCAATCAACACAGGAGGGGTTTATGACAATGAAAACTTATGGTTCAGGCACTAAGGCCGTGCAGGCCGGTTATCGTCCGGGCAATGGGGAGCCCAGACAGATCCCGATCATCCAGTCTACGACTTTCAAGTATGACACCAGCGAAGCCATGGGTCAGCTGTTTGACCTGGAGGCTTCCGGATATTTCTATTCCCGCCTTCAGAATCCGACCAATGACTATGTTGCCGCAAAAATCGCCGAACTTGAGGGAGGTGCCGCAGCGATGCTGACTGCTTCCGGTCAGGCCGCAAATTTCATGGCGATCTTCAACATCTGTGAGTGCGGTGATCACCTGGTCGCTTCTTCCACGATTTACGGCGGAAGCTTCAACCTGATCGCAGTCACACTTGCAAAAATGGGCATTACTGCCACCTTCGTTGATCCGAACTGTTCTGAGGAGGAACTTGACAAAGCATTTCAGGACAATACAAAAATGGTCTTCGGCGAGATCATTGCAAATCCTGCCCTGACCGTTCTGGACATTGAAAAGTTTGCAAAGGCAGCTCATGCACATGGCGTACCTCTGGTTGTGGATAACACCTTCCCGACTCCGATCAACTGCCAGCCAATCAAATGGGGTGCCGACATTGTCACACACTCTACCACAAAATATATGGACGGACACGGCGCTGCGATCGGCGGAGCCATCGTGGACGGCGGAAACTTTGACTGGATGGCACACGCTGAAAAATTCCCGGGACTCTGCACTCCGGATGAATCCTATCACGGCATCATCTACGCAGAAAAGTTTGGAAAAGAGGGAGCCTTCATCACAAAGTGTACTTCTCAGCTGATGAGAGATCTCGGCTGTGTTCAGTCACCTCAGCATGCCTTTATTCTCAATCTCGGACTGGAATCTCTGCATGTACGCATGCCGCGGCATGTGGAAAACGGACAGGCAGTTGCAGAATTCCTTGAACAGCATCCGGAGGTCATCTCCGTCAATTATCCGGGACTTCCATCCAGCCCTTATCATGCACTTGCCCAGAAGTATCTGCCAAACGGCGGCTGCGGAGTGGTATCCTTTGAGCTGAAGGGCGGACGTCCTGCAGCAGAGATCTTCATGAAGCATCTGAAGCTTGCCGCGATTGAGACTCATGTCGCAGATGCACGAACCTGCTGTCTGAATCCTGCCACCTCCACACACCGCCAGATGAATGATGAGCAGCTCAAGGCTGCCGGTGTTCCGGCCGGTCTGGTCCGCATCTCCTGCGGTCTGGAGGATAAAGAGGATCTGATCGCAGATCTTAAGCAGGCACTGGATCATATTTCTGAATAACCAACACAAAAACACAAAAAGGAGCTGTTAACAGCTCCTCAGACTGTAGACAAAGCAGGTGTGAGAAACCGTTCTCACACCTGCTTTT
>JAUNAF010000061.1 GCA_030527715.1 Eubacteriales bacterium | reverse complement strand
TAGAGGAAAAGTAAGGAAACAGGTCAAAAGGAGGTGTAAGGACTGTGACCTATGGAGAAAAATAGGAAAACAGGTCAAAACAGATCAAAAAGGAGGCGACTATGGGAGGTATCAGAGAAATTCTGGAAGCTGAATTGAAAAGTCTGGAGCAAATCAGAGCGGAACTGGGGGAAGCAGATCATGGATCGCATATGAGCCTGCGCATTTCCAACGATCATGGACGTACACGATATTACAGGAAGACGGGGGAGAAAAAATACGAGTATATCAACAGAAAGGATCTGGGAAGTGCAAAAGAACTGGCACAAAAGAAATATGAAAATGACCTGATCAGACTTCTGGAGAGGAGAATATCACAGTGGAAGAAGATATTGAGAGACTATTCAGATACAGAAATAGATGATCTGTATGAAGCGGAGAGAGAAGAACGAAAAGCGCTTATCGTACCGGTCAGAGAAGGCTGGGAAGAATATCAGAGGAAATGGTATCAGGAGCCATACGAAGGAAAAATATTTCTGCCGGACACACCGGTGATACTTACAGAAAAGGGAGAGAGAGTACGCTCAAAAAGTGAGAAAATACTGGCGGATTATCTGCATCGGAAAGGAATTCCCTATAAATATGAGAAGCCTCTGAAGCTGAGAGGAGCCGGGATAATATATCCGGACTTTACACTCTTATCATCCAGAACAAGAAAAGAAATTTACTGGGAACATGACGGCAGGATGGATGATCCTGAATATGCAAAGAAGGCAGTCCAGAAAATAAACCTGTATGTCAGAAACGGTATTATGCCGGGCAACCGTCTCCTGATCACTTATGAAACATCGAGCCAGACGCTGCAGATGGATATTGTGGAGAAGCTTCTTGAGAACATACTGGAATAATTATCAAATAATCATTGAATAATTATCAGACAATTAACATAAATAAATATACAATACAGAAAATAACTAATATCAGCAAAAAAATATTGACAATTAAGAAAAGCCGTGCTAATATAACACCATCAAAAACAATTACTGATACGTAAATAGAATTTCAATATAAAAAGAAAAACTACCTACCTTATCAGTTATTCCTTTTGATAATACTTGGCAAAGGAGGTCAGTCCAATGGACACGATATCTATCGAAGAGTTTTCAGTATCATATGAGAAGAAGTCAGGACATGACCTTACTCATATGAAAGTATCCGAAAACTCACAGACAACGGTAAGCTGATCTGAAAGCCGATGAGATCACAGATGTGAACCGGCGATATGAGTATAAAGGAAAAATCAGAGAAAACAGCTTAAATCATAAAAATAAATAAAAGAAGAACGATCAGCGAAACAGAACAGTGATTTGTGTGAGTTATGAAAAAACACAGACATTGATTTCAAACACTGATTCATAAATAAAATTGAATATAGAAAAGGATGATTGGGTCGCTGTCGATGGAACAGCGGCCCTTTATGCTGATAAAATATGAAGATTACAGAACAATTGGTATTGACATTGGCATCCTGATATGGTAATGTAAACAAGAACTGCCGAAGACAGCAGGTGCCGTAAGGCATAAGGGTTAAAACGCCTGCCGAGGTTATAAAGAATTTCTTTTGAAATGATTTATCTATCTCCCTGTCTTTTGGACAGGGAGTTTTTTGGCGGTACACATACTATAAAGGAGGTGCACCATTTCATGGCGAAAGTAGAACTGAAGAAACCGGTAGTTGCTGAGATCTCTGAGAATATCAAAGACGCACAGGCAGTTGTTCTTGTAGCTTACAGCGGAATCAACGTTGAGCAGGATACTGCGCTTCGTAAAGAGCTGAGAGAAGCAGGCGTAGTCTACAAGGTTTATAAGAACACAATGATGAACTTTGCATTCCAGGGAACGGACTATGAGCCGCTGACAAAGCATCTGGAAGGCCCGAATGCGATTGCAATCAGCAAGACTGATGCAACTGCTCCGGCTAGAATCGTTGCTAAGTATGCAAAGGACGTTAAGGCTCTGAAGCTGATCGCAGGTGTTGTTGAGGGTGGCTACTATGATGAAGCCGGCATCAAGGCACTGGCAGAAGTTCCGTCCAGAGAGATCCTTCTTGGAAGACTCCTTGGCAGCATGCAGTCCCCGATTGCAAACTTCGCTCGCGTTATCAATCAGATCGCAGAGAAGGACGCATAAGAGAAATCGAGTTAATTCGATTCCTGTCTGTTTATACAGACCATTCGTATGTTTACAAATTTAAAATCAGGAGGAAAATAAAATGGCAAAGTTAACAACCGCTGAGTTTATCGAGGCTATCAAAGAGTTATCTGTATTAGAGCTGAACGAGCTGGTAAAGGCTTGTGAGGAAGAGTTTGGTGTATCTGCAGCAGCAGGTGTTGTAGTAGCAGCAGCTGGCCCGGCTGAGGCAGCTGAGGAGAAGGATGAGTTCGACGTAGAGCTTACCGAGGTTGGCGCTAACAAGGTTAAGGTTATCAAGGTTGTTCGTGAAGCTACCGGTCTTGGTCTGAAAGAGGCTAAGGAAGTAGTTGACGGCGCTCCGAAGGTAATCAAAGAGGGCGTATCCAAGGCTGAGGCTGAGGATCTCAAGGCTAAGCTTGAGGAGCAGGGAGCAAAGATCACCCTGAAATAATATCGTCGAAATATTCGAAGAGATTAGAGAAATGCCATTGGAAGAAATTTCAATGGCATTTTTTTCATATCCCATAAGCAAAGCAAAAGGAGGGGATGAGATGTCGGAGAACTATAAATGCTTTTCACACAGGGAGTGTGAATATTATCCGTGTCACAAAGGAGCAGATCCGGAGAATTTCAACTGTCTGTTCTGCTATTGCCCGTTCTATCTGCTGGGAGACCGCTGCGGAGGAAACTTCACCTACACAGAGAGCGGATTAAAAAACTGTACAAACTGTCTTTATCCGCACAAAAAGGAAAACTATGATAAAATAGTGAAGAGATATGGTGAGATACAGGCAGCGATGGCTGAAAACGGTCATCATGAAAAGCAGTGAAAGAGATGAGGTAATAAACCATGGCAAACATGATGGATTATCTGAACTGGCGCGGAGATCTGACACTTGAGGCAGATCCGTTCAATGAAGTGGATAACCTGATTCTTGCTTACCTTTCCTATGCAAAGCTGGAAGGTGCAGTTCCGGCACCTGGGGAAGGTGAGATCACGATCCAGGAGGCGGCCGCGCGTTTTTTTGCGCTGCATACGGAGGAGGAGATAAAGAAGGATAAATCCTTTGTGCGCAAGGCACCTTACCTTCTGCAGATGGCAGCGGAGAGCGAACGCTTCGGACATGCGAAACTCTGCAGCTTTGTGGACCATGTGGACACAGAAAAAGAGATTCAGTTTGCAGCTCTGGAGATCCGTCTGGATGACGGCACCTCCTATATTTCCTACCGTGGAACAGATGATACGATCGTGGGCTGGAAGGAGGATTTCCGTCTCTGCAACGGAGTAGTTCCGGCAGAGCAGGAGGCAGCCGCATATCTGCAGCTGGTCGGCTCCATGCATGAGCGTCCGCTCCGCATCGGAGGACATTCCAAGGGCGGAAACCTGGCGATCTATGCATCGGCGGACTGTGGATATGTGCTGCAGGATCGCATTGAAGCGATCTACAACAATGACGGACCGGGACTGTCGGCAGAACTGCTGATGGACGAGCGCCTTCAGAGGATCTTACCGAAGATCGTGCGTATCATTCCGGAATCTTCCGTGATCGGCATGCTGCTGGAACACAAGGCCGAGCCGCTGATCATCAAAAGCAGCAGCTCAGGCGTTATGCAGCATGACGGTCTGTCCTGGCAGGTGATGGGAAATCATTTTGAACGTGCCGGGGAGCTCTCGTCCTCGGCGAAGGTATTTGACACCTCGATCCGCAGCTGGATCAACGGTATAGAGCCTGCGAAGAGGACCGTATTTATCGACGATCTGTTTTCCGTACTGGAGGCTTCGGGCTGTGAGACCCTGACAGAACTGCAGAACAGCGGTCTGAAAGCATTCACACAGATGCTGCGTGCGATGGAGAAACTGGAGCCAGAGACCGGAAAGCAGGTGACAGGGCTGCTGCGCATATTTGCCGATCAGTGGACTGACAGTCTGAAGTCGAATACACCGGCGGTGCAGGTGCGGCTTCCGCTGAAAAATGCATTTCGAGAGATAAGGATGAATCAGCATAAGAAGCAGCCGCCGACCCGTGAGGAGATCTCAAAGTGTAAGGCTGTGATTTTTGATATGGACGGAACCCTGGTGGATTCCATGTGGATGTGGTACCAGATCGATGTGGAATACCTCGGACGTTTTGGAATCGAACCGCCGGAGGATCTGCAGACTGCGATCGAGGGAATGAGTTTTTCAGAGACAGCAGTACATTTCAAGGAACGTTTTCAGATTCCGGACAGCCTGGATCAGATCAAGGCAGACTGGAATGCGATGGCGGCAGAGAAGTACCGTCGGGAAGTGCCGTTTAAGGCAGGCGCAGAGGAGTTCCTGCAGTGGTGCAAGGCACAGGGAATCCGGCTCGGAGTGGCCACCAGCAATTCAAGGCAGCTGGTAGACTGTGTTTCAGAGGCACTTCCGCTGAAAGAATACATGGATCAGATCATCACCGCCTGTGAAGTGGCACACGGAAAACCGGCGCCGGATGTCTATCTGGAGGCGGCAAAGCGTCTGGGTGTGGCTCCGGAGGAATGCATGGTATTTGAGGATCTTCCGGCCGGCATTCTGGCAGGGCAGGCGGCAGGAATGAAGGTCTGCGCCGTTGAGGATGCCTACTCTAAGGATATCTGGGAGAAAAAGGCGGAACTGGCAGAGTATTATATCGATGATTATACTCAGATCCGGTAGTCAGGTGCAGTCTGATGCAGGCTGCGCAGAAGGGGAAGGATCGGAGAAAAGAAAATGGAGGACAGTAAGATGAA
This sequence comes from Eubacteriales bacterium, assembly GCA_030527715.1. Lineage (GTDB taxonomy): Bacteria > Bacillota > Clostridia > Lachnospirales > Lachnospiraceae > Marvinbryantia. Next base: position 7,976 of record JAUNAF010000061.1, on the reverse strand, counting down.
AACAGGTATTATCGGTGCCATGGAGGTAGAGGTTGCCTCCTTAAAGGCAAAAATGACCGAAGTGCACACTGTGAAAAAGGCACAGATGAAGTTCTTTGAGGGACTGCTGAACGGTCAGGAAGTCGTCGTTGTGCGCAGCGGGATCGGCAAGGTAAATGCGGCAGTCTGCACACAGATCCTGGCAGATGACTTCAAGGTGGATGCAGTGATCAACACAGGTATCGCAGGCTCCCTTGATGCGCGCATTGACATCGGAGACATCGTTGTATCCACAGATGTTCTGCACCACGATATGGATGCCACCGGTTTCGGCTATCCGGCAGGTCAGATCCCGCAGATGGATGTATTTTCTTTCACTGCAGATGAGAGACTGCGCACTCTGGCGCGTGAGGTCTGCGAGGAAGTAAATCCGGATCTGAGCGTATTTGAGGGAAGGATCGTCAGCGGTGATCAGTTTATTTCCGATAAAGAGGTAAAGAACCGCCTGATCAGCAATTTCCACGGTCTCTGCACAGAGATGGAGGGAGCAGCGATCGCACAGGCTGCATTCCTGAACCATATTCCGTTTGTCATCATCCGTGCAATTTCCGATAAGGCAGATGACAGTGCGACCATGGACTATCCGGCATTTGAGGCAAAGGCTGTGGAGAACAGTGTGAGACTGGTGGAAGAATTTATCCACCGCATTTAATTCATAACATTAGAATGTTCGCGGAGCGTGTTTCTCAAGTTTTAACTTGAAAAGAAATATCCGCTTTGATACACTGGTAAAAAAGAAGATAAGGAGAACATTTGACATGGGAAAAAATGTTAGATTTGACTATGCAAAGGCAGCAGGCTTTATCAGCAAAACAGAAGTAGATTCTATGGAGAAGATCGCAGAGGCAGCAAAGGAGACCCTGGTTTCCAGAAGCGGCGCAGGCAATGATTTCCTTGGATGGATCGATCTTCCGGTAAACTATGATAAAGAGGAGTTTGCCCGCATTCAGAAGGCAGCAGAGAAGATCAAGAGCGACAGCGAGGTGCTGATCGTGATCGGTATCGGCGGTTCTTACCTCGGTGCAAGAGCAGCGATCGATTTCCTTCGCCACAACTTCTATAACACCGTATCCAAAGAGATCCGCAAGACTCCGGAGATCTATTTTGCAGGAAACAGCATCAGCAGCACCTACTTAAAGCAGCTGATCGAGGTGATCGGTGACCGTGATTACTCTGTAAATGTCATCTCCAAGTCCGGTACAACTACCGAGCCGGCGATCGCATTCCGCGTATTCAAGGAACTTCTGGAGAAGAAGTACGGCAAGGAGGAGGCTGCAAAGAGAATCTATGCAACCACCGACCGTGCAAGAGGAGCATTAAAGAACCTGGCTGACGAGGAAGGTTATGAGACCTTCGTAGTTCCGGATGATATCGGCGGACGTTTCTCCGTACTGACCGCAGTAGGTCTGCTTCCGATCGCTGTCAGCGGTGCTGATATCCAGGCACTGATGGATGGTGCTGCAACCGGAAGAGAGCTTGCACTGAACGCACCGTTTGCTGAGAATGATGCAATGCAGTATGCTGCGATCCGCAACATCCTTCTGCGCAAGGGCAAAAATATTGAGGTACTGGCAAACTATGAGCCGAGCCTGCATTATGTTTCCGAGTGGTGGAAACAGCTCCAGGGCGAGAGCGAAGGTAAGGATCAGAAGGGTATCTTCCCGGCAGCAGTAGATCTGACCACAGACCTGCACTCCATGGGACAGTACATCCAGGACGGCGCACGTATCCTTTTCGAGACTGTTCTGAATATTGAGGAGTCTACCTGCGAGATGACCATCAACGAGGCAGAGGTTGACCTGGACGGTCTGAACTACCTGGCAGGCAAGACCGTTGATTTCGTAAATAAGAGTGCTATGAACGGTACCATTCTGGCACATACAGACGGTGATGTTCCGAACCTTATGGTCAGCGCAGCAAGACAGGATGAGCAGACCTTAGGTGAGCTGTTCTACTTTTTTGAGTTCGCATGCGGCGTAAGCGGATACATTCTCGGTGTAAATCCGTTCAACCAGCCGGGTGTAGAGAGCTACAAGAGAAACATGTTTGCACTGCTTGGCAAACCGGGCTACGAGGCAGAGAGAGAAGCACTGCTGAAGAGACTGTAAAACCAGACAGGAGCCTCAATAAAAGGACCGTGTGATTATGAAAAAGTATGTGATGGCGCTGGATGCAGGTACCACGAGCAACCGGTGCATACTGTTTAATCAAAAAGGTGAGATCTGCAGCATGGCGCAGAAAGAGTTCACCCAGTATTTCCCGAAGCCGGGCTGGGTGGAGCACGATGCAGATGAGATCTGGTCTTCACAGCTCGGTGTAGCTGTGGAGGCTATGAGCAAGGTGGGTGCGGAGGCAAAGGATATCGCAGCCATCGGTATCACAAATCAGAGAGAGACCGCAATCGTCTGGGATAAGGCAACCGGAGAACCGATCAGCCATGCGATCGTCTGGCAGTGCCGAAGGACCTCAGAGTACTGTGACACCTTAAAGGCAAAAGGTCTGGAAGAGAGTTTTCGTGCAAAGACCGGTCTGGTCATCGATGCCTATTTCTCTGCGACAAAGGTGAAATGGATCCTGGATCATGTGGAGGGTGCGAGAGAACGCGCCGAGAAAGGCGAGCTGCTCTTCGGAACCGTGGAGACCTGGCTGATCTGGAAGCTGACCAAGGGTGCGGTCCATGTGACGGATTATTCCAACGCAGCCCGCACGATGCTGTTCAATATCAATACACTGACCTGGGACGAGGAGATCCTTGCAGAGCTGGACATTCCTGCCAGCATGCTGCCGACTCCGATGCCGTCCAGCTGCATTTACGGTGAGACAGATCCGTCCTTCTTCGGAGGAAGCATTCCGATCGCCGGCGCAGCGGGAGATCAGCAGGCGGCACTGTTCGGTCAGACCTGTTTCACACCGGGTGAGGCAAAAAATACCTATGGAACCGGCTGTTTCCTGCTGATGAATACCGGAGAAAAGCCGGTGTTCTCCGATCATGGTTTGGTCACCACGATCGCATGGGGAATCGACGGAAAGGTGAATTATGCACTGGAGGGTTCGATCTTTGTGGCAGGTGCTGCGGTACAGTGGCTCCGCGACGAGATGCGCCTGATCGATTCCGCTGAGGATTCCGAATATATGGCACGCAAGGTGAAGGATACGAATGGCTGCTATGTGGTTCCGGCCTTTACCGGTCTCGGCGCACCATACTGGGATCAGTATGCACGCGGAACCGTGGTCGGCATAACCCGCGGTGTCAATAAGTATCACATTATCCGCGCAACGCTGGATTCCATCGCTTATCAGGTGAGTGATGTGCTTTCTGCAATGAAGGCAGATTCCGGCATCAGCCTGTCTGCTCTGAAGGTGGACGGCGGCGCAAGTGCCAACAATTTCCTGATGCAGACGCAGGCAGACATCATCAATGCGCCGGTGCAGCGTCCGACCTGTGTTGAGACGACTGCCATGGGTGCGGCTTATCTTGCCGGACTGGCTGTCGGCTACTGGTCCTCTGCGGAGGAGGTAAAGGAAAACTGGGAGATCAACCATATTTTCCGTCCTCAGATCGGTGAAGAGGAGAGAGCTGAGAGACTGCGCGGCTGGAAAAAGGCGGTGACCTATGCCTACGGCTGGGCAGAGAAAGACTGATCGTAACTGTTCAGCAGCCTCACAGTTACGTGCTCAAATCCATGCAAAATTCGCTTTCAGCGAATGGATTTGAGCTCTGGATCATGTTCTTACGGTCTCAGCAGCAAGTGCTTCGACCGGTTCTGAACGGTTACGACTGATCAATAATAATAACGGCTCTGCCGGAATTTGCTGTTATCCACATGGAAGCAGCAGATTCGGCAGAGCCGTTTTTAATCTTCTTCGATGATCTGAATTTCCAGATAATCAAAATCCACATCTTCAATAAAACTGTCTTTTCCGAAACGGGTCTTTGCATGACGCTGAAATTCCCGGACATTTGCATCGAGCCAGATCGGCTGCTCCAGATCAAAGTGCAGGCAGATCTCTTCGAGTGCATGGAATACCTTGTGAGTGCGGGTATCCTCCCTGTCATCGGAGATGGTCACATCATTCAATAGACTGTTCTGTTTCCAGAGTTTTCCCCAAAGCTGAAACATCATCATCCTCCGTGAGCGCAATAAGCGGTTCTGTAAAATAATCGTAAATATAGGCAGTCACCTCATGGATATGTTCGACTGCGGCATTGGTATCCGTCAGATCAGTGGAGAGGATACAGAAGATATAATCTCCGTACGGTGTGTAGATGATGGCTGCATCATTTTCCGTATCATCGACCTCACCGGTCTTGTGGGAGATATGGACACCTTCCGGAAGTCCGTCAGGAATCTTGTAGTTGACTTCCTGGCGGTTTAAGAGATCTTCGAGACGAAGGGAGGCATAGTGGGAAACCAGTTTGCCGTCATACACGAGCTCAAGGAATCTTCCGCAGTCTGCAGCAGAGGTCCGATTGACTCTTCCGTCATTGACCCAGAGACTCGGATCGCCGATGCCGTTGACCTGCTCAGTGTTGTCAAAACCGTAGCGGGCGATGAAATCGTTGGTCACTGCGAGACCTGTCTGGAAATCACCGGTCTCATCGACCAGACGGCGGGTGAGCACATTAGAGGACTCATTGTCGCTGACCACGATCATCTGCGTGAGCGCATTGCGGATCTCTTCATCCATTGTGATCGTATCATTTTCGAGTGCCTCATAGATAGATCCGGCGATATAGAGCTTGATCAGGCTGGCGGCAGTCATCGTGTGTTCATTGATCTCCATGGTTTTCTCAGAGGAGAGGTCCTTCAGATAGATAGACCAGTCCCCCTGATAGGTGCTGAGTCTTGAGGTGAGCTCCTTCTTCAGCTGCAGCCAGGAGGGACGCACCTGATACAGGCTGTCTCCGAGGCGGAGCAGGGTGCCGTCCAGTGAGAGATGGGCAGGCGGAATATGATAGAGCTCATTCATGGCAAAAGAACCGGTATCCATAAAGACCGGGATCCCTCCGAAAAGAGTTTCCAGATCTTCCTCAGTGTACGGAGCTGAGGCAGGAGGGAGCGTTTCAGTATCCTCCCTCATCCAGAAGGAGCGCATCTCCGGATCCAGGATATTCGGCAGGGTAAAGGTGCCGGTCTGTGCAGGCGTTAGAGCCGTCAGCTCTGAAACTGCAGAGACCGAAGCGTCTGAAACACCGGTAATACCGGACAGTGACAGTCCCAAAACAGATAACAAGATCGAAATACGATATTTCATAAATGAAATCCTTTCTGCCGACCGGAACAGGGGACGGCAACAGATCAGAATAAAATTGCAGATCATAACTGTTGGAGTATCATACCACATACCGGAACAGAGTGTCAAAATAAATCAGTACCCTTGCGGGAGTCTGAAAAATAGAGTATGATAAGTTCAAATTTATGTTGAAAGAGGAACGGCAGTTTGCAGGGAATTATTTCGGAGGATACTGTTTCAGAAGACAGGAAATATATGAAGGAGGCGCTCAGACAGGCGAAAAAAGCCTATGCGCTCAATGAAGTTCCGATCGGATGCGTGATCGTCTATGAGGGGAAGATCATAGCGAGAGGATATAATCGGAGAAATACGGATAAAAATACACTGGCGCATGCGGAGATCGCGGCAATTCGAAGAGCTGCAAAAAAGCTGGGTGACTGGCGGCTGGAGGAGTGTACGATGTACATTACTCTGGAACCCTGTCAGATGTGTGCCGGAGCAATGATGCAGGCGAGACTGACGCGTGCTGTGATCGGGGCGATGAATCCGAAGGCAGGCTGCGCCGGTTCCGTGCTGAACCTTCTGGAAATGGATGGATTCAACCATAAGGTTCAGGTGGAGAGAGGCGTTCTCGCCGAGGAGTGCAGCACGATGCTGAGCACTTTTTTTTCGCAGCTGAGGGAAAAGAAAAAACTGGAAAAGATGATGAGATAAAGAGCTATGGATGTGAACAGATTTAGAAAATACGAACCATTTTTCGGATGCTGGAAAATGGAGAAAGAACTGGGAAAAGGAACCTTCGGACAGGTATATCAGATCGGAACCTATACGCGCGGGGTACACGAGGTCTCTGCGCTCAAATGCATGCATATTCCGACAGATGAAGAGCTTCAGACGGAGATGGCGCGTCAGCCGAATCGTGCTGCAGTAAGAAATATCTTTCTGAAAAAACTGCAGAGAATGATGGGAGAGATCGAGATCCTGCAGAAATGCCGGGGTGAGAGCAATATCGTCGAATATAAGGATCATATGATCCGCGAGGATGCGAGTGGAATCGGCTGGGATATCATGATCCGACTGGAGATGCTGCACCCGCTGACCGGCAAGTATGGAAAATTTTCCGAACTGAATCCGGGACTGACACAGTTTGATGTGATGAAGATGTGGCTGGATATCAGCAGGGCACTGATCTACTGTGAAGAGCACAATCTGATCCACAGAGATATCAAGCCGGGGAATATTCTGTACTCCGATGACGGAAGATACAAACTCTCGGATTTCGGAACAGCAAGACAGCTGGTCTCCGCAAATGCATCGACCTTCATCGGTACGGAGCACTATATGGCGCCGGAGGTGGCACGAAGAGAGAATTATGATAAGAGAGCAGATATCTATTCCCTCGGCAGAGTCGCTTATTTCTATCTGAATCACAGAAGACATGCTTTCTTCCCGCCGTATCCGCAGCCGATCGATATGCAGCAGGATGAAGAGTCTGAGAAAAAGAGACTGGGCGGCATGGAGGTACCGAGGATCGCATCTGTTTCAAAAGAGATCAATGAGATCCTGTTAAAATCCCTTGCGTACAAGCCGTCAAACCGCTATAAGAGTGCGAAAGATCTTTATCTTGCGATCGAGAAAGTTCTGAAAAAACAGAGCGAGCAGCTGAGACGCACGTATCTGTATCGACCGGCGGGCCAGAATATGGCAGCGGGAGGCGGATCATTTGCCGGCACAGGTATGGGCGGCAGAAACCAGACCGTGGGATCTCAGATGTCCGGAACACAGACCAGTGGAAATACAGGCTTTTCCACGAACGGAACGATACAGGGCAGAGGGACTGCCGCAGGTGTCGGTGGAACTGTGAGGGGAACCGAAAAGCCGGAGGAGAAAAATCCGACAGTAAAGAAAAAAACAACGGCAAAGAAAAAGTCGGCACTGCCGGTGATCCTCGGAACAGCAGCGGCTGCAGCTGTGATCGGAGGAGGTATATGGCTTACAGGAAACGGACAGAAGACCTCCTACAGCAGAATCGAGGAAAGTGATTTTGAAGATGAAACTGAGAACAGCCGTCAGACAGCGGGAACAGTCGATACTACAGCGCTGGTCGAAGATGTGGAAAGATATTTCAACAGGACGGCAACCGTTCTGAACGGCAGTGAAGCGATGGATGCTTTTAACGGCAAGCAGGTGGACGTATTCGGTACTTACAAGATCACGGTTCCGACAAACTGGGAAGAAGAAGCATTTACAGCAGGCAGCCAGGATTGGAACAAGGTGGAAATGACAGGGTATGTGAATCCACAGGATAAGACCGAATATGTCGTGATCGTAAAAAATGCGAGAGAAAATGCCGGTTATGATTTTAAAAGCTGGATGGAGAGTGCGGTTTCGGACAGCAGTCTGACAGATATCGAAACCATGAATATTAACGGTATCGGAGCAGTCAGCTATCGTAAGACGGGAGACGGCATAGAATACAGAGGTCTGGAGACTGCAAATGCCGACGAGACGGATGCTTACAGTATCTGGTATCTGGCGGGTGAGAATACACAGGAAAGCACCTACTGGGAAAAGATCTGTGCATCCCTGAGCACGAAATAAAGTTGAATTTTGCGGGGAAAATTCCCTAAACCTGTTGTATATTTGCTTTACACGTGAATTACCAGTAAACCGGTAATTGAAAACAATATTTTCAGCTTGAT
>JAUNAF010000011.1 GCA_030527715.1 Eubacteriales bacterium | reverse complement strand
GACCTGAGATTGAAAATTGCATTTCAGGTCAACGTTTTCCTGGAAATTTCTTGACCTCAGATCGAAAATTGCTTTTCCGGTCAATTTTCCCGCGCAAATCCATTGACCCGAGATTGAAAAGTGCATTTCAGGTCAATACAGTTGTAATCCCCCCGCTTCTGTGATAACTTGTTCTGTATTGAGTTCAAGGCAACTGCGATAAACTGTGATTGAGGTGAATGTACTCTATGTATACCATGACGAATTACTGTAAAGAAGTGTTTGGGGAAAAGCTTTATAAGGTGGCGATCGACGGCGGCTTTACCTGTCCGAACCGCGACGGTACTCTCGGCACGCGAGGCTGTATTTTCTGCAGTGCTGCCGGTTCCGGGGACTTTGCGGGAAGCCGCAGACTCTCTGTCACCGAACAGATCGATGACGGGATCCGAAGGATTTCCTCGAAAATGAAGAGCGGCGGTCGTTATATCGCCTACTTCCAGGCTTTTACCAATACTTACGCACCGGTCTCTGTTCTGGAACCTCTTTTTCTGGAGGCGGTCCGGCATCCGCAGGTCGCAGTCCTGTCCATCGCCACCCGTCCGGACTGCCTCGGTGAGGATGTGCTTGCGCTGATCGCCCGCCTGAATGCGGTCAAGCCTGTGTGGGTCGAGCTGGGTCTTCAGACGATCCATGAGGACACTGCCCGCTATATCCGCCGCGGATACCCGCTTTCTGTATATGAACAGGCTATGCATGATCTTAAGGCGATCGGCGTCCATGTGATCACTCATGTCATCCTGGGACTGCCGGGTGAAGATCCCGGACGCATGCTCGAAACGATCGACTATCTCGCCGCGGCTGAAAACCGGACCGACGGTATCAAGCTCCAGCTGCTGCACATTCTGGAAGGAACCGATCTCGCCGCAGCCTATAAAGCCGGTCAGATCCCCACCCTCTCGATGGAGGACTATCTCGCACTGCTCGCTGACTGCGTCCGCCATCTTCCGAAAGATATGGTCATCCACCGTCTCATCGGCGATGGGCCCAAAAAAAGCCTCTTATCTCCGCTCTGGAGCGCAGATAAGAAGCGTGTTTTAAATACGATGAACCGCTATTTTCAGGAACATCAAGTCGTGCAGGGAAGCTGCTGCGGTTCAGATACCGCCCGATCTTAGCAGCGCTTACAGATCAATCCTGGCAGCACTTGCAGCTCGATCCCGGCAGCACTTACAGTACATACGGTGTCATCTGATATACATAATAGTTCAGCCAGTTGGTGTAGAGATTGTTGGCATGCGATCTCCACATCAGCAGCGGGCGGTTCGTCGGATCGTTGTCTCTGTAGTAGTTCTTCGGCGGTTCGATCTCAAGTCCCTTGTTGACGTCACGTCTGTACTCCTGGTCGAGGGTGACGCGGTCATACTCCGGATGTCCCATAAGGAAGATCTGCTTTCCGTCCTTCGTCATGGTCAGCAGAACGCCTGCCTCATCAGACTCCGCGAGCACGATCAGATCATCCACTGCATGGATCTCGTCCGCAGGAGACTCTGTGTGTCTGGAGTGCGGTGCCAGGAATTCATCATCGAATCCGCGCACCAGCGGTACCTTTCGATTGGATACCTTGTGCCAGAAAAGACCGAACATCTTGTGGTCCAGCATCCGCTTCTGAATTCCAAAGTGATAGTACAGACCTGCCTGTGCTCCCCAGCAGAGATGCATGGTGGAAGTCACATGGGTCTTGGTCCACTCCAGGATCTCCTTCATCTCTTCCCAGTAATCCACCTCTTCAAATTCCATCTGTTCGATCGGTGCTCCGGTAATGATCATGCCGTCGAACATTCTGTCCTTTACATCCGGGAAATGCTCGTAAAACTGATCCAGATGACTGCTGGAAGTGTTCTTGGACTCATGTCCGGAAACCATCATAAAGGTGACATTCACCTGCAGCGGAGTGTTAGAAAGGGAACGCAGCAGCTGCAGCTCAGTATCTTCCTTCAGCGGCATGAGATTCAGGATCGCAATCTCGATCGGACGGATGTCCTGATGCATTGCGCGGTGCTCATCCATCACGAATATATTTTCTCTCTCCAGTATCTCCTTTGCGGGCAGTTCGTCCTTTACTCTGATCGGCATATTATGTCTCCTCTCTTGCTTTTCTTATCCGACTATTGCGGGTTCTGTCACATCAGCGGTGCGAGGAATCTCAGGATCTTTCCTGCAAATTTCTCGATCGCCTTCTCATTGTTATAGGTGTCTTTGGTTACCGCTGCACATTTTTTCAGGGTCTCCTGATAATCTGCCTCGATATCCATGATGCTGCTGCACTGATACATCAATGCCGCACATTCGAAGCTGAGATACAGGCTCCGGTAATCCATATTGATACTGCCGACGACAGCTTTCTCATCATCAGATACATAGATCTTGGAATGCACAAAGCCCGGCAGAAATTCGTAGATTTTTACTCCTGCATCCAGCAGCTCATTGTAGTAGGTGCGTGCCAGCAGGAATGCGTAGGTCTTGTCCGGAATATGCGGCATGATGATCTTCACGTCAATGCCGCGCTTTGCCGCATACGTCAGTGCCACGATCATTTCATGATCCAGCACCAGATACGGTGTCATGATATGCACATAGCGCTTTGCGGTATTCAGGATATCCATATAGGTCAGCTCTGCGACACGCTCCGTATCCAGCGGATTGTCTGAGTACGGGATCACAAAGCCGTCATTTTCTCTCTTGTGGGCGGTCGTCAGATACTTGCGGTACTGTCTGGCATCATCGTTCTGATTTACCACCGCCCACATGCGCAGGAACAGCACAGTAAAGCTGCGGACTGCATCTCCCTCCAGCATGATCGCTGCATCCTTCCAGTAGCCGAAGCGTTCCTTGCGGTTCATATACTCGTCGGCAAGATTGATGCCTCCGGTGAAGGCTGTCTCCCCGTCGATCACCAGGATCTTGCGGTGGTCGCGGTTGTTCTGCACGGTGGATAATGCCGGCCGGATCGGCAGGAACACCTTGCACTGAATGCCAAGCTTCTCCAGCTCTTTCGGGTAGTTCTTCGGGAATTCGAAGATATCGCACATTCCGTCATAGAGGAAGCGGATCTCCACGCCCTCCTTTGCCTTGTCGATCAGGATCTCAAGAATGCTGTCCCAGACATAGCCCGGAGATACGATGAAATATTCCAGGAAAATGAATTTCTTCGCTCCTCGCAGCTTCTCCAGCAGCGTATCCAGCAGATCTTCTCCGCACGGAAAATATCTGGTAGAGGTGTGCTGATGGACCGCGGTCTGGCTGATCCTGCAGATATAGGAAACCAGATTTGCCATCTGAGGACTCTCTTTTTCCAGCTCCTCGAACACGACAGGATCTCTCTGCAGTACGGAGGAGGTCGAAGCATTTTCCTCCAGCACACGCTGGTTCAGACTTCTCGTCTCCCACTGGAAATTGATAAACAGATAGAACAGGGCTCCGAACACAGGCACGACCAGGATCGGTATGATCCATACCAGCTTAAAATCCGGATTTCCCTCACTGCACACGATGTAGATGGCCAGTACAAAACCAAGACCCATGGTTGCACCGTAGGCTGCGAAGATCTTATCATGCAGGAACTGGAATCCCAGCAGCAGCAGTCCGATCTGTATCAGAACTGCCAGAAAGACTTTTCCGCTTCGTCCGAAGATGATGCCCAGAATTCCTTTTCTTCCTTTTTGAAATCCTTCTTTCAGTTGATCGATGATTTTCTTAGTGTCACGCTCGTTTCCCATGTTTCCCCCCGTATGGTCACGTCAGCATTTTCAGAAAGGCCTCTTCATCCAGCACCGGAATGCCCAGTTCCTGTGCTTTTGTCAGCTTGCTGCCGGCATTTTCGCCTGCCAGCACATAAGTAGTCTTCTTTGAAACGGAACCTGCTGCCTTGCCTCCGTTTTTCGTGATCAGCTCAGAAGCTTCCTTTCTTCCAAGCGTAGGCAGGGTACCGGTGACAACGATCGTCATTCCGTCAAACACGCCTCCTGCCTCCAGGATCTCCTGTTCCAGATTGACAGACGCTTTTCTCAGCTTTTCCAGAATCTCCAGATTCTTTTCATCTGCAAAATAACTGCGGATCGCAGCGGCACTGACCGCACCGATGTCATTGACTGCCTCCAGCTCTTCCACGGTTGCAGCAGCCAGACGGTCGATCGTGCCGAAGTGCTGCATCAGCTCTCTGGCCGTCGCCTTTCCGACATTTGCAATGCCAAGTCCTGCCAGCAGATGCTGCGGCTCCCTCTGCTTTGCATCTTCGATCGCAAGCAGCAGCTTGTCGGTATTTTTCTCCTTGCCGATCAGTCCCTGCTCGATCAGCTCCTCACGGTGCTCCTTCAGTGTAAAGATATCAGCGACATCCTTCAGATAGCCGTTTTTGATCAGCTCAATGATATAGCTCTCGCCGAAGCCCTTGATATCCATCGCATCTCTTCCGACGAAATTGATGATATGGCGCTCCAGCTGTGCCGGACAGTTGCTTCCGGTACACTTCATATCTGCGGTATCCTTTTCACGCACGACCGGCGCACCGCAGACCGGACAGATCGAAGGCAGGAAAAACGGAACTGTCCCCTCCGGACGTTTCTCCTTATTTACTGCCTTGATCTTCGGAATGATCTCTCCGGATTTATACACAACGATCGTGTCTCCGATGCGCAGATCCAGGTCGTCAATGAAGTCCTGATTGTGCAGGGTCGCTCTGGATACGCTGGTTCCGCACAGACGGATCGGATCAAACACAGCCGTCGGTGTGATGCGTCCGGTACGTCCGACCGACAGCTCGATCGAGCGAAGCACACTCTCCTTCTCCTCCGGCGGATATTTGTAGGCGATCGCCCAGCGCGGCACCTTCGAGGTGGCTCCGAGCTGCTCACGGTCGGAGATCCGGTTCAGCTTGACCACGGCTCCGTCAATATCATAGCCGAGACTTCCCCGCTCCTCACCGATTTTCTGGATGGCATCCCAGACCTCATCTGCCGTATGACAGACGATATAATTCTCAATGACCTTGATGCCGTTTTTCTTCAGGTACTCATATCCTTCGGTATGTGTCTCGAAGACTGCTCCGTTCACTTCCTGGATATTAAATACAAAGAGAGAAAGACCTCGCTCCTTCGTGATCCTGCTGTCCAGCTGACGCAGGGTTCCGGCAGCACAGTTTCTCGGATTTGCAAACGGCTTTTTGTCCATCAGCTCCTGATGCGCATTCACTGCCTCAAAGGCTTCCTCTGTCATATATACTTCGCCGCGGATCTCAAGATACGGCAGCGGATATTTCAGTTTCTTTTTCACATCCTTGATCACCATCGCGTTCTGAGTGACATCCTCTCCCTGGAGAATGCCGTCTCCGCGGGTGATCGCTGTGGTCAGACTGCCGTTCTCATAGCGCAGCGCCATCGACAGACCGTCGATCTTTTTCTCGACCACAAACTCCGGATCCTGCAGCTGTGCCTTCATATCCTCGACAAAGGCATCGACCTCTTCTCTGGAAAACACATCCTGCAGACTGAGCATCGGCACACGGTGGCGCACCAGCACGCCCGCCTCACGCTTTGCACTTCCGCCGACTCTCTGTGTCGGAGAATCCGCGGTGATCAGCTCCGGATGCTCCTTCTCGATTTTCTTTAAGCGGAGCATCAGCTGGTCATACTCGTAATCCGTGATTTCCGGATCATCCTGATTATAATAGCGGTCTATATGATAATTGATTTCTTCTTTCAGTTTTGAAATCTCTTCTCTGATCTCTGACATAATGCTCCTATCCTCTGGAATTGCGAATACTCTGATAAAGCTGCTTCATTTCTGCATCCGTGACATTTCTCATCTCACCTGTTTTCAGGTCTCCGAGACGGATATTCATGATGCGCTCTCTGCGCAGGCTGACCACGCGATAGCCTAAGCTGGCACACATTCTGCGGATCTGGCGGTTCAGTCCCTGTGTCAGAATGATCCGGAAACTGCACTTTCCGACTTTCGTGACACGGCAGGGACGGGTCGTCTGATCCAGTTCCTCCAGATATACTCCCTTCGCCATCGCAGAAAGAAAATGATCGTCGATCGGACGATCTGTCTTTACCAGATATTCTTTTTCATGATAATTGCCGGCTCTCATGATCTTGTTCAGGATCTCTCCGTCATTGGTCATTAAAAGCAGACCTTCCGAATCCTTATCGAGCCGTCCGATAGAAAAAATACGTTTCGGATAGTGCAGAAATTCCTCTATCGTCGTATCTTTTCCCTGACTTTTGGAACTGCAGACGATTCCCCGCGGCTTGTTGACTGCCAGCAGCACCATCTCTGTCTGCAGTGACACCGTTTTCTGATCGACTGTCACCTTCTGGGAAGGTGTCACCTTCTGTCCTGCCACTGCAGGAACTCCGTCGACCAGTACACGACCTTCTGCGATCAGGCGGTCTGCCTCTCTGCGAGAGCAGACCCCATTCTCACTTAAAAATTTATTCAGACGAACTGCCTCGGCAGACTCTCTGCGTGCGGCAAATTCCTCCCGGAGCTGATTCATGATACACTCTCCCACTGCTCTGCTCCACCTTCGAAGAAGACTCTGTGCCATACCAGGAAGGTATAGACTGTCCAGATCTTTCTGCTGTTGTCGCGCACTCCGTTTTTGTGCTCATCCAGCAGACGAAGGATCTTTTCAGTTTCAAAATAGTTCTCGGAGGTCTCACTTAAGAACGCCTCCTTCACTCTCTGATAACCGCCGTCTTCCTTCAGCCATACACGGATCGGCACCGGGAAGCCCAGCTTCTTTTTGTTTGTCGTAAACTCCGGCAGACAGCTCTCTGCAACCCGGCGGAAGGAATACTTGGTCGTACCCTTCTTCAGCTTCAGCCCGGTGCGCAGCTGACTTGCCACTGCAAATACCTCACGGTCCAGAAACGGCACGCGCAGCTCCAGTGAATGCGCCATGCTCATCTTGTCGGCCTTCAGCAGAATATCTCCCGGCAGCCAGCTGGTCAGGTCAATATACTGCATCTTTGTGGAGTCGTCATACTTCTGCATCTTTTTATACTTCGGTGCAAGCAGCTCCTGCGGCGTCGGCGCGTTGACCGGATGCTTCAGAATGCTCTTCCGCTCATCTGCGGTGAAGATATTTGCATTTCCGATGAATCTCTCCTGTACGCTCTTGCTGGAACGGATCACAAAACTGCGTCCCTTGGTTCCCTCCGGCAGATGGCTGACAAGCTTTGCCGCACGCACTCTGAGACGCTTTGGGATCCACTCGGTACAGCGCAGGGAGAGCGACTCACGGTAGATCGTATATCCTCCGAAGAACTCATCTGCACCCTCACCGGAGGTGACTACCTTGACATGCTTTGCAGCCTCTCTGGCAACAAAGTAGAGTGCGATCGCTGCCGGATCTGCCAGCGGTTCGTCCATGTGATACATGATCTTCGGCATCTCACCCCAGTACTCATCTTCAGTGATCGTGTGGCTGTAATTTTCCAGTCCCAGATATTCCGCACACTGCTCTGCATAATGCGTCTCGTTGTACTGATTGTTTTTATCAAAGAATCCGACGGTAAACGTCTTTTTTCCACTGTACTTTGCTGCGATGTAACTGGAGTCCACACCGCTGGAGAGGAAGGCTCCCACTTCCACGTCTGCCAGCATATGCTTTTCTACAGAATTCTCCAGCACATCTGTCAGCTTTTTGACAGTCTCCTCCTGGGAATCCTTTGATACCGGCGCAAGCAGCGGATCAAAGTACTGTGTCACATTGAGCTCACCGTTGCCGTAGGTCAGATAATGCCCCGGAAGCAGTCGGTAGATGCCTTTGAAAAAGGTCTCCGGCAGAACCGAATACTGGAAGGAAAGGTACTGCTCCAGTGCCTCAGTGTTGACCTCTCTCGGGCAGCCCGGAAACTGCAGAATACTCTTTATTTCGGAGCCGAATACCAGATTTCCGTCGATCATTGCATAGTATACCGGCTTGATGCCGAAGAAATCTCTCGCCAGAAACAGGCGCTTTTTCCGGTTGTCCCAGATGGCGAAGCCAAACATTCCTCTGAGCTCATGCACCAGCTTTTCACCATACTCCTCGTATCCGTGAATCAGGGTCTCCGAATCGGAGCGGTTTGCAAACACATGTCCCTTTTCCAGGAAACGCTCTCTCAGCTCCGGACTGTTATAGATCTCTCCGTTGAAAATCAGGGCGATCTCTCCATCCTCGTTGAACATCGGCTGTGATCCGCTCTCCAGATCGATGATGCTCAGTCTTCGAAAACCAAATGCCACATCTTCTGTTGTATATTTACCTTCAGAATCCGGTCCGCGATGTTTGATCACGTCCATCATCTTTCCAAGTACTTCTTCTTTCTGATCCTGTTTACCTACAAATCCTGCGATTCCGCACATTGTAATTTCCTCTTATATCTATCTTTTCTATCTGTTTTTTATCTTCCTGAAACTGCTGTTCTTTCCACAAACATCAGTAGTTTTTGCTTCCTGTAGTATAGCAAACTTCCCACTTTTTGGCAAGGCTGCCAAAAAGCACAGAACCACGAACTGAACAGTCCGTGGTTCTGGTTTCACGCGCCCGCAGGCTTCTAAGCCTGCCCCGGTGCAGCGAATCAACTTTGTATTTATCTCTTAAACAATACCCTGTGCATTCATAGCATTTACGACCTTCTCGAAGCCTGCGATGTTTGCGCCTGCTACGTAGTTGCCTGCCATGCCGTAACGCTCTGCAGCATTTACCATGTTGTGGGTGATATTTACCATGATGCCCTTCAGCTTTGCATCTACCTCTTCGAAGGTCCAGCTCAGACGCTCGCTGTTCTGAGACATCTCAAGTGCGGAAGTTGCTACACCACCTGCATTTGCAGCCTTACCCGGTGCAAAGATCACACCGTTCTTCTGCAGGTACTCAGTTGCCTCCAGAGTAGTCGGCATGTTAGCACCCTCGCAGACAGCGGTCACACCGTTGGCAACAAGCTGTTTTGCATCATCTAAGAGCAGCTCGTTCTGAGTTGCACACGGAAGTGCCAGATCAGCCTTGATGCTCCATACGCCGCGTCCCTCATGGTACTCAGCGTTCGGACGATAGTTCTTGTACTCGGTCAGACGAGCACGCTTAACCTCTTTGATCTCCTTGATCGCTGCAACATCGATGCCTTCCGGATCGTATACCCAGCCGTTGGAATCGGAGCAGGTAAGTACCTTGACGCCGAGCTGCTGAGCCTTCTCCATTGCGTAGGTTGCAACGTTACCGGAACCGGATACTACTGCAGTCATGCCGTTGATATCCTTGCCGTTGATCTTTAAGAGTTCCTGGGTCAGATACAGCAGACCGTAACCGGTTGCCTGAGTTCTTGCCAGGGATCCGCCGTAGGAAAGTCCCTTACCGGTCAGAACGCCCTCATAAAGTCCGGTCAGTCTCTTGTACTGTCCATACATATATCCGATCTCTCTTGCGCCTGTTCCGATGTCACCTGCCGGTACATCTGTGTCAGCGCCGATATATCTGTAAAGCTCTGTGATGAAGCTCTGGCAGAATGCCATTACCTCTCTGTCAGACTTGCCCTTCGGGTCGAAGTCAGAACCACCCTTACCACCGCCGATCGGAAGTCCGGTCAGAGAGTTTTTGAAGATCTGCTCAAAGCCAAGGAATTTGATAATACCAATGTTTACAGACGGATGCAGACGTAAGCCTCCCTTGTACGGTCCGATAGCACTGTTGAACTGTACACGGTATCCGGTATTTACCTGAACCTGTCCCTTATCATCTACCCACGGAACGCGGAACTTGATCTGTCTCTCCGGCTCAACGAGGCGCTCTAATAATGCATCCTTGCGATACTGCTCTTCGTTAGCTTCGATTACAACTCTTAAGGACTCCAGAACTTCCTTAACTGCCTGATGAAACTCCGGCTCTGACGGATTTTTCTTCACAACGAGTTCGATTACCTCATCTACATATGACATTTTATCGTATCCTCCTGTCAGCTTATCTAACTTAATCATCCTCATTATATACTTCTGCTTTTTCTCTGTAAACCAGATTATATAGATAACATTTATCAGTTTTCTGCATAACAACTTCTTTTCTTATATTAAACTTCTTATCCCAAGTTGTCGCGGTGCTCCTCGAATGCTTGTGCAAGCACAGCATTCTCATCGCTACTCGCGCAAAAAGAGCTGATGCTCCATAGATGTGATTTGCATCTATTTTGCATCAGCCCTTAAATATTCTTTCTTATGCTGCCTCTACAGCCTCCGCTGTATTCTCTGCACTGCCTGCTGCCTCTTCTGCGGCTGCTTCCGGTGCTGCAGCTTCCTGTACTGCTTCCTCTGCGCCGGTGTTCTCGGCTGCAGTGTCGGTATCCTCTGAAGCGGTCTCTGCCGGTCCTACGAAATCGCTGCTGACATAAGCAGTTGCTCCGTTGTACTCGATCTCTACCCAGCCTTCCTCGGTCTCACCGCCGGTCGCGATCACTACCTCGCCGTAAGCAAGTGTTCCAAGGATGTCTCCATCGGTGCTCGGCTCAGAACGTACATTGATCTGATCCTCGATCGCCATCACTTCAGAGCTTGCTGCAGTGGTCTCAGCATTGCTGCCGGTAGTATCTTCCTGAGTGCTTCCTGAAGAGCTTCCATACTTGCTCATGAACTCCTTCAGTACGGCATCTCCGTCAGTTGCTTCTTTGCAGGCTTTCTCAACCTGCTCGATCAGCTGCTGAACTGCGGTACTCTTGCGCATCTCCTCAATGTAAGCTTCTGCTGCAGCATCACCTGCCGGATTGGAGATATACAGGTTGCCGTCTGCGTCTGTTCTCAGATAGAACTGTGTAAGACTCGGAACCTCGGTGTCAATGTTCTGTACTTTTCCGTTATAGCAAACGTATACAACATAGGTACCCTCGGTCGCTCCCTGTACAGAGTAGGTGCGGATGTTGCTGTAGCTCTCTACATAGCTGTTCTCCAGATTAGCCTTCTCTGCTGTCTCGTCGATAGACGGATCCAGTTTCTTGATCGTTGCGATATCCTTGTTGGTCTTTGCGGAATAATAGGATGTCATCATGGTGAGAATCGCTGTATCGTTCTCAACCAGAGCAGATGTAGTGCCGTCTGCACCCTCTGACTCAACGATCACATCACTGTTTGCAGTCGTCTCTGCCTCCTGTGTCACCTCAGGCTTTTTGCTGCCGCCGGATACTCTTCTTGTGATTGCACGAACACCGAATACTGCAATCAGCAAAATGAGGATCAGGGCTGCTCCGAGGATGATATATCTCAGATTATCTGAGATCCATTCTCTGATATTGTCCATGTCTGTCCCCCTTCTGACTTGTTTTCCCCCACTGATCTGACAGTGGAAATCTCATCTCAACTGAGATCAGAAAACGCACCTGGAGGGATTCGAACCCCCGACACGTGGTACCGGAAACCACTGCTCTATCCCCTGAGCTACAGGTGCGAATCTTATGCTTTTCGTCGAAAAGTATAGGATTAACAGCTAGAATTATACTATAATCTGCCTAGCAATGCAACCTCTTTTTAGCTCAGGCGGTGCAGCCTGCGGTTGTAATAATAGACCCTGTCGGACAGAATATCCTCCTCTTCCACCTCATAAGTATTGACTTCATGCACCATGCGTTCCAGCTCTTCCCGGGTCATTCTGAAGTCCTCCGGAAGCACGATACACTCATGGATACTGCTCGGGAGAACCCAGAAATCTCCCTTCAGTTCCTCAGCGATCTTCTGCAGTACCTGATCAAAAATAATGTGGACCGCCCCGTACATTCGCTGCTGGTTGGACAGCACATACATCGGTGATTCCTCTGTGATCAGCTCTTCTCCGGTCATTTCCCGCAGAAGCTCCCCCATACTGATCAGTTCCTCCGGAGAAGTGACTCTGGTATTTTCCCTGGCAATGACAAACAGTTCATTCTTTGTGATGTCCCACATCCTCAGGTGGCTCTCATGGATCAGGATCGCTCCCTTGCCGATCGCATCATGTTCCACATTGCAGAAGACCACAAGGGCAAGATCCAGAAACTTCTGATAGGGTACGGTCCGGAGCAGCTCGGCATTCTTCTCACGATTGATCAGCCTGCAGGTCAGCAGTCCTCTCACACTCTCAAAATCCCGGAAAAAGGATGCATCAAAGATCTCCTTCGGCACATTTTTCCGATAGACCTTAAGCAGCTGCTCCAGGATCTCCGGCATCGTCGTCCCCCTGCAGTATTCCCGGTAGAATTCGTCCACGTACACCGTCGGTGCGATCTGCGCACCTTCCTGCTGGATCGTCAGTCCGTCTTTGCGCACTCCGTTGTTTTTCATGACACTGGTGATGGTAACCTGTGCGCTCCTGCCAAGTTCTTCCTTCATTCTTGTCCGCAGAGAGCAGATAAAGTCCTCATAATTCAATTGTTCTCCTCCTGTAAAAATAGCATGTGAGATGTTAAAAAGTGGTTTCAGAATCGTTTTCAGAAATAAAATGATGTGAGTTTTCAGATATATTATTGTACCTAAAAACTTTTTAAGATGTCACAAATTATATCATATTCCATAAAAAAAGACAAGCAAAAGAATGCCCTTTGGACATTCTCCTGCCTGCCATATCATCCCTTTGCAATACAGGAACTAATTATCTTATACTCTGGAGAGATACTCACCGGTACGGGTGTCGATCTTGATCTTGTCACCCTGGTTTACGAACAGCGGTACGTATACAACAGCTCCGGTCTCAACAGTAGCCGGCTTTGTTGCACCCTGTGCTGTATCGCCCTTGAATCCCGGCTCAGTGTCGGTGATCTCAAGCTCAACAAACAGAGGCGGCTCAACTGCGAATACCTTTCCGTTGTAGGAACAAACCTTAACGGTCTCATTCTCCTTAACGAACTTCAGAGCATCTCCTACATCCTCTGCAGACAGAGCGATCTGATCGTAGGTCTCTGCGTTCATGAAGTTGTAGAAGTCATCTGCATACAGATACTGCATATCTACACGCTCGATACGAGCCTGCGGGAATTTCTCGGTCGGACGGAAGGTCTTCTCGACTACACCACCGTTGATGATGTTTTTCAGCTTTGTTCTAACGAAAGCTGCGCCCTTACCCGGCTTTACATGCTGGAACTCCATAATCTGATAAACATTTCCCTCGATCTCAAGGGTTACACCATTTCTAAAATCTCCTGCTGATATCATGAATCTTTTTCCTCCTTCGCTTTCACAGGTACGGGAATAAAATCGCGGATCTCGAAGCGGATGAGATGCCTGATTCCCATAGTTATCATTGATTCTATAATATAATGGTTATATTTTCAAGGATTTTTTTATCTCAGTTCATCCAACTTCGATCAGTTCCTTCGGAGAGTGTGCGAGATTGCGATATCCATCCTCTGTGACGACCACCATATCCTCGATACGTACACCGTAAACGCCCGGAAGATAAATGCCCGGCTCAACGGTCTCGATCATATTCGGAACAAGTACGGTGCTGTCATTCGGGGAAAGACGCGGCCACTCGTGGATCTGCAGACCGACGCTGTGTCCGAGACCGTGTCCGAAATACTCGCCGTATCCTGCATCTGCGATGATCGTTCTTGCCACCGCATCTACCTCACAGCCCTTCTTTCCGGCCTTTAAGCTGTCCAGTGCAGCCAGCTGTGCCTTGAGCACCACATTGTAGAAAGCCTTCTGCTTTTCATCTGCCTTGCCGATCATGACGGTTCTGGTCATGTCTGAGCAGTAGCCCTGATAGACACAGCCGAAGTCCATCGTCACAAAGTCTCCGTTCTGAAGCTTTCTGCTGCCCGGCATGGCATGCGGCATGGCGGAATTCTCACCGGAAGCCACGATGCTCGGGAAGCTCAGCTCCTCGGCGCCGTTTCTCTTCATGAAATATTCCAGCTCTGCTGCCACCTCGATCTCCGTCAGTCCCGGCTTTAATACGGTCAGGATATGGGAGAATGCAAGATCGCCGATCTCCTCTGCCTTTGCAAGCAGCTCCAGCTCCTCCTCCGTCTTTACACAGCGCAGAAGATCCAGGCTGTTTCCGAGCGGAACATTCAGCCTGCGGCCGCCGGCCTCATTGAGTGCCGCATAGTCTGCACAGAGCATCACCTGATCCTCGTATCCGACGCGCTCTGCACCGTCAGCCTCGATCAGCCCTGCGATCAGCTTTCCATAGCCTGCTGCCGCGGAGATCTCCACGACCTCAAAAGCCTCTGCCTCCGCCTTTGCCATCGTGGTATATCTGGAATCGGTCAGCAGCACCTGACGATTTCCGGAAATATACAGATAACCGGTAGCTCCGCGGAATCCGCTCAGATAGCGCATATTCGCACCGCCGGACACTACGACTGCATCCGCATTTTTCTCCTTCAGTACATCATAGACTTTCTTGTAAAATAAGTTCATTGAGTTCCTCCACTGTCTGCTTAAATGTTTTTCCATCTGTACAGTATGTGATCTGGGCCGCATCCTCATAGATCTCCTCGCGGGCATCCATGAGTGTCAAAATTCGTTCTTTTAAGTCTCCTCCCTGCAGCAGCGGACGTTTTTGATCTCCCTGCAGTCGTCGATACAGAGTTTCTGCCGAAGCCTTCATGTAAACAGCCATGCCCAGCTTCGCCATCAGTCTGCGGTTCTCCTCGCGCACCGGCAGTCCCCCGCCGACCGCGATCACCATCGGTTCCTGCTCCGAGAGCAGCTTTTTCAAGGTCTCTGTCTCCAGATCCCGGAAATATTTCTCCCCGTGTTTTTCAAAAATCTCGCTGATCCTGCAGCCCTGCTCCTTCTCGATCAAAAGATCTGTATCCACAAAACGGCAGTCCTGCCTGCGCGCGAGCTTCTTTCCGATGGATGTCTTCCCGGCTCCCATAAAGCCGATCAAAATCACATGCTTCATTGTTTCCTCTCTTTTGTCTGCCTTATTTCTGGCGATATCTGCTCAGGAACAGCTCCAGTCTGTTCATCGCCTCCTCCAGCACCTCACGGCGCGGGAGATATACGACACGGAAGTGATCCGGTGTCGGATAATTGAAGGCCGTACCATGGTTGACCAGGATCTTCATCTCCTTCAGGAAATCGAGGGCGAACTGCTCATCATTGACGATGCCGAAACGCTCGATATCCAGCTTCGGGAAAATGTAGAATGCTGCCTTCGGCTTGATCGCTGAGACACCCGGAATGTCGTTCAAGGCTTTCCAGATAAACTCTCTCTGCTCATAGACTCTTCCTCCCGGAACCAGCAGCTCGTCTGCACTCTGGTAGCCGCCGAGGGCAGTCTGCACGATAGACTGCGCCGGAACATTGGCACAGAGACGCATATTTGAGAGCATGTTGATGCCCTCCATATAGCCGCGGGCCATGTTCTTGTTGCCGCTGAATACCATCCAGCCGACACGGTAGCCCGCAATTCGGTGTGATTTGGAAAGACCGTTCATCGTCACGCAGAAAAGATCCGGTGCGAGTGAGGCGATGGAGATATGCTTCTCATCATCCATTACCAGACGGTCATAGATTTCATCTGCAAAAATGATCAGCCCATGTTCTCTTGCGATCTCAACGATCTGCTGGAGAACTTCCTTCGGATAAAGTGCGCCGGTCGGGTTGTTCGGGTTGATAATGACAATACCCTTGGTACGGTCGGTGATCTTGCTGCGGATATCATCCATATCCGGATTCCAGTCAGACTGCTCATCACAGATATAGTGTACCGCCTTTCCGCCTGCCAGTGTCACAGCTCCGGTCCAGAGCGGATAATCCGGTGCCGGAAGCAGGATCTCGTCGCCATTGTCCAGCAGTCCCTGCATGGACATCGTGATCAGCTCACTGACGCCGTTTCCGAGATAGATATCCTCCATCTGCACATTCGGAATTCTCTTCAGTTGACAGTACTGCATGATCGCCTTTCTTGCGGAAAACAGACCGCGGGAATCTGAATATCCCTGGGTCTCGGTCAGATTGGCCATCATATCTTTGACCACCTCATCCGGTGCGCGGAATCCAAAGGGTGCCGGGTTACCGATGTTCAGTTTTAAGATCGTCTGACCCTCCTCGATCATGCGGTTTGCCTCATCCAGAAGCGGACCGCGGATATCATAGCAGACATGATCGAGTTTCGTTGATTTTGCAAATTTTCTCATAATTGTCTTCACACTCCTTTTGCGGTAGTATACCACCCGTTTTTTTAAAAATCAAATAGAGACAGCTGATTTGTTTCAGGAAGATTCCCGAGAATTCCAAGATCCCCCATCAGGTCGATCACTGTCTTACTGACCTTGGTTCTCTGTCGGAAATCATCCTTGGACAGAAACGGTCCGTCCTTTGCGGCCTCCACGACTGCCTCTGCTGCCTTATCTCCAAGTCCGTCAATCGTAGAGAGGGCCGGCATCAGCCTGCCGTCTATGATCTGAAAACGGTTTGCCGCGGCTCTCGTCAGATCCAGCGGCATAAACTCAAATCCGCGCGCATACATCTCCTGTACGCTCTTCATATCTTTGTAGGTATCCTCCTCCTTCTGTGTCAGGGTATCCTTTCGTTTCTTATAATCCCTCATATTTGCCTCCAGGCGTTCCTGTCCCAGACACATCAGCTCATAGTTGAACGCCGATGCGCGGATACTGAAATACGCCGCATAGTAGGCAAGCGGATAATAGACCTTGCAGTAGGCGATACGGTAGGCCATCATGACATAGGCTGCCGCATGCGCCTTCGGGAACATGTATTTGATCTTTTTGCAGGACCAGATATACCAGTCCGGCACATTGTGCGCCTTCATATCCTCGACCCACTCATCCTTCAGGCCCTTTCCCTTACGGACACTCTCCATGATGGTGAAGGATTTTTCACTCTCCATGCCCATATTGATCAGATAAGTCATGATATCGTCTCGGGTACAGATCGCTGTGGAGATCGTTGCCTTTCCGTCCAGGATCAGCTGCTGTGCATTGCCCAGCCATACGTCTGTTCCGTGGGACAGTCCGGAGATGCGGACCAGATCCGAAAAGCTCTGCGGCTTGGTGTCCTGCAGCATCTGGATAACAAAGTCTGTTCCGAACTCCGGGATTCCCAGAGACCCCAGCGGACATCCCAGGATATCCTCCGGCTCCACGCCCAGCGCCTCGGTACTGTTGAACAGAGACATGACTCCCTGATCATCCAGCGGGATCTTTCGCGCATCCAGACCGGTCAGATCCTCCAGCATACGGATCATCGTCGGATCATCGTGTCCGAGAATATCCAGCTTCAGCAGGTTGTGATCGATCGAGTGGTAGTCAAAATGTGTCGTGACGATATCCGTCGTCATATCATTCGCCGGGTGCTGCACCGGAGTAAACGAAAAGATCTCCTCACCGTGCGGCAGTACGATGATCCCTCCCGGATGCTGTCCGGTGGTACGGCGCACACCGACACAGCCCTCAACGATACGGTTGATCTCACAGACACGCTTGTTCTGTCCGTGCTCCTGATAATAATTCTTTACATATCCAAAGGCTGTCTTATCCGCAAGGGTACCGATGGTTCCTGCACGGAAGGTCTGCCCCGGTCCAAAGATGACCTCCGTATAGCGGTGGGCATTTCCCTGATATTCTCCCGAGAAATTCAGGTCGATATCCGGCTCTTTGTTTCCCTTGAATCCCAGGAAGGTCTCAAACGGAATATCGAAGCCTTCCTTTCGCAGCGGTGCTCCGCAGTTCGGGCAGACTTTATCCGGCATATCACATCCCGCTCTTCCCGCAAACGGACGGACATCCTCTGAATCAAAGTCATAATAATGGCAGTCCTCGCAGTAATAGTGCGGACGCAGCGGATTTACCTCTGTGATACCTGCCATCGTCGCGACAAAGGAAGATCCTACGGAACCACGCGAGCCGACCAGATAGCCGTCGTCATTGGATTTCCACACCAGCTTCTGCGCGATGATATACATCACGGCAAAGCCGTTGGAGATAATGGAATTCAGCTCTCGCTCAAGTCGCTCGGTAACTACCGGCGGCAGTTCCTCACCGTAGATCTCGTGCGCACGGTTGTAGCAGATCTCTCGCAGGGTCTTGTCCGAATCCTCAATGACCGGAGGACACTTATCCGGACGGACCGGTGAGATGCGCTCGCACATCTCGGCGATCTTCTCAGGATTCGTGATCACGATCTCCTCTGCCTTCTCAGGCCCAAGGTAGGAGAATTCCTTCAGCATCTCCTCCGTAGTATGCAGATAGAGCGGCGGCTGTTCGTCCGCATCGGAGAATCCCTTTCCCTTCATGATGATCCTTCGGTAGATCTCATCCTCCGGATTCAGGAAGTGTACGTCGCAGGTGGCTACCACCGGCTTCTGATAGCGCTCTCCGAGCTTTACGATCTTTCGGTTCAGCTCTCTCAGATCATCCTCCGTCTTCACATCCTCGCGGTCCTGCCGGAGCATGAAGGCATTGTTTCCGATCGGCTGCACTTCCAGATAATCATAGAAGTTTACGATCGATCCGATCTCCGCCTCCGGACGTTCCTCTAAAACTGCGCGGAACAGCTCTCCCGCCTCACAGGCAGATCCGAGGATCAGACCCTCGCGGTACTGATTGATCAGGCTCTTCGGCAGCTTCGGTCGTCCGACACTTCCTCCGCTGAAATATTTCAGGTGGGAATAGGACACCAGACGGTACAGATTGACTCTTCCGATATCATTTTTCGCAAGAATGATCGCATGGTAGGACGGCATCTTTCGGATCTGATTGTCCGAACGTCTGCTCAGCTCATTGATCTCATCCGTGCGGCTGACTTCCTGTGCTGCCAGCATCTCTGTAAATTTCACGAAAATATCCGCGGTGCAGGCGGCATCATCCACCGCACGGTGATGATGTCCCAGCGGGATCTGGAGTGCCTTCGCCACGGTATCCAGCTTGTATCTGTTCAGCTGCGGCAGAAGCACTCTGGCGAGCGCCACGGTATCCAGACTGGTGAAATCGTGCGCGATACCCATCCGGTCACAGTTTTCCTCAATAAAGCTCACATCAAAGGACGCATTGTGCGCCACCAGCACGGCATCCTTTGCAAATTCCAGGAACTTCGGCAGACAGTCCTCGATCACCGGCGCATCCATCACCATCGAATCATTGATACTGGTCAGCTCCTCGATCCTGAACGGGATCGGGATCTTCGGATTTACAAAGGTAGAGAAGCGTTCTGTGATCGCTCCGTTTTCCACTCTGACCGCACCGATCTCTATGATACGGTCGCGCACAGGACTGAAGCCGGTCGTCTCCAGATCGAAGACCACAAAGCTTCCGTCCAGCTTCTGGTTTTTGGAATTGGTGACCGTCTCTCTCAGGTCATCCACGAGGTAGGCCTCCACGCCGTAGATCACCTTAAACGGATCATGCATCTTTTTCAGTTCTTTGGGATCGACATCCGGATGCTCTTTCTGATATTTTTTTCGGTAGTCGTCATCGATCGCCTCTATGGCATGATTTGCATCCGGGAATGACTGCACTACTCCATGATCTGTCACGGCCACTGCCGGATGTCCCCAGCGGTAAGCCTGCTTTACGATATCCTTGACATCCGTGACACCGTCCATATCACTCATCTTCGTATGACAGTGCAGCTCCACACGCTTCTGCGGCCAGGTATCCACACGGACACTGCGGAAGTCTGTGGATTTCTTGATACCATACACGGAACCGATCGTCAGCTGACTGTCGAAGCGGTCGATCGTCGTCACACCGCGCAGTTTGATAAAGGCACCTTTTTTCAGATGCTCTGTCAGCTCCGGCACCTGATCATTGTTCAGAAACATTTTCACAACGATCGTATCCGTAAAGTCTGTGACCTCCATGATCAGGATCGTCTTCTCGTTTCGGATCTCGCGCTTGTCCATCGCACGGATCTGTCCGCGCAGGATGATCTCGCCGATCTCTCCTTCAACGGTGGAAAGTGCGATCGCATCGCCCTCGAAATCTCTTCCGTAGATCACATCCGGGTTGTCGGATCTGCGCAGCGGTCTTCGGAAATCGCCCTTCTTTCCCTGTGCGGCAGGCTGTGTACCGCGCACCGGCGCTTCCTTCTTTTCCGCTCCTGCCGCCGCTTCCTTCGGCGCTTTTTTCTGTTTCTTCTCGCTCTTTTCCTCAGGAGCTGTCAGGATCTCATCGCCGTTTTCCGCAGCCTCAGCCGCTGCGACACGCTCAGTGATCGCCGCGATCTCCTGCTCGATCCGCAGGTCGCTGTTCTTTCTCGCCTTGCTGATCGTCGCCTCTTTCTGATGCAGATGGATCTTAAAGGAAAGGCCGCACCGCTCACAGAAGATCTTCTCCAGGATACGGATCAGCTCCTCCGCCTTTTCCTGCGCAACAACGGATTTCTCGATCGTCAGATCCATCTCATCCGGTGCCGTAAAACTGCAGTCCGCACCTTTGAGCAGTGTGTATTCAAAAATACTGTAATTTTTCAGCTCCATCAGGATACTGTCGCGATAATCCGGAAAAAAATTCTCCGGGGTGTACTGCCCGGAGAGTTGAAAACGCTCAATGATGCGAACCTGCAGCTGTTCTTCCGGAAAAAACTGTTCCTTCACTGCCTGCTCAAGCTCATAGATATGTTTTTTATGGATCCAGGTATCACTGAGCGTAAAAACACACATCAGATTTCGGGAGGAGTTCAGGGTGACTCTGGTCACCGCGAGCTTCTCCTTCATCCGCTCCGTCCGCTCAGATACCTGAAGCTGAGGAAATACCTCTGTAAATCTTTTTTCACTCATTCCAGTGAAGCAGCTCCTCTCTCAATGCCGGCAGCAGCTCTGCCTCCGGCAGCTTGCGAATGACCTCTCCCTTTTTGATCAGAAGTCCTTCGCCGTTTCCTCCGGCGATACCGATATCCGCTTCTCTTGCCTCACCCGGGCCATTGACCACACAGCCCATCACGGCAACCTTCAGGTCCAGCGGGATATCTGCCACCATCGCCTCCACCTCATTTGCCAGTTTGATCAGATCGATGCTGGTTCTTCCGCAGGTCGGGCAGGATACGATCTCAATGCCGCCCTTTCTGAGTCCGAGTGTGCGCAGGATCAGCTTTGCTGATTTGATCTCCTCCGCCGGGTCTCCGGTCAGGGATACACGGATCGTGTCACCGATTCCCCGGGAAAGGATCAGTCCGAGTCCGATCGCAGATTTGATATTTCCGGAAAGCAGGGTTCCTGCCTCTGTGATGCCGACATGCAGCGGATGATCGGTTCTCGATGCGATCAGCTCATGAGCCTTGACACACATCATCACATCTGAGGATTTGATACTGATCACCAGATTGTCATAGCCGAGATCCTCAATGATGTGTACCTTGTCCAGAGCACTCTCCACGATTCCCTCAGCCGTAACGCCGTGATATTTCTGAACCAGCTCTTTTTCCAGAGAACCGCTGTTGACGCCGACACGGATCGGGATCTGACGCTCACGCGCTGCATCAACGACCGCTTTCACACGCTCACGGCTTCCGATATTTCCCGGATTGATACGGATCTTATCCGCGCCGTTTTCGATCGCTGCGATCGCCATGCGGTAGTCAAAATGAATGTCTGCGACCAGCGGAATCGAGATCTGTTTTTTGATCTCTCCGATCGCGCGGGCAGCCTCCTCGGTCGGAACTGTGCAGCGGATGATCTCACAGCCGGCGATCGTCAGTCGTCGGATCTGCTCCACGGTAGCCGCCACATCCTCGGTTCTGGTATTGGTCATGGACTGGATCAGGACAGGGTTTCCTCCGCCGATGATCCGGTCACCGATCTTCACGATTTTTGTATGATCTCTGTACATGATTTATTTTCTCCTCTCATACTGAAGGAACTGATATTCCAGATCAAAATAGGTATGCTCATCACTGTCTGCAGTGATCTCCCACTCCGGATCCTCATCCAGATTCAGGAAAAAGCTGTCTGCCTCATAGGCATGATCGATCTTTGTCACATGTGCCACATCACAGTACGGAAGGAGCAGATGATAGATGCTGTCTCCTCCGATACAGTAGACATCCTCTGTGTCATACTGCTTCAGCTCCTCGAACAGCTCCTCCAGGGAGTGCACCATCACGGCACCCTTCACCTGATACTCCGGATCTCTGGTCAGCACGATATTGGTACGGTTCTTCAGCGGAAGTCCGTTCGGAAAACTCTCCAGCGTCTTTCTTCCCATGACTACGACCTTGCCGCTCGTTGTCTCACGAAACAGTTTCATATCTGCCGGGATACTCACCAGCAGTCGATTGTTCAGTCCGATTGCCCAGTTACTGTCTACTGCTACAATAATATTCATAATCTCCGCCTTTCTCTCGCAGCCTTCTCTTTGCTGCTTCTGTACCGCACTACACTGCGATCGGTATATTTTTGATCTGTTCTCCGGTCACATAATCCTCCACATGCAGATCGTCGGTGGTAAATGTATAGAAATCCTTTACCTCCGGATTCAGCCATACCTTCGGTGCCGGATGCTCCTCTCTCTTCAGCAGTTCCTCGATCATCGGGACATGACGGTCATAGATGTGTGCATCTGCGATCACATGTACCAGTTCTCCCGGGATCATGCCGTTGACCTGTGCGACCATCATCAGCAGGATCGCATACTGGCAGACATTCCAGCCGTTCGCAGCGAGCATATCCTGACTTCTCTGATTCAGAACGGCATTCAGCACCAGTCCTTCCTCTGTCTTGGTCACATTGTAAGTCATGCTGTAGCAGCACGGATCGAGTCCGCCGGAATGCAGGTACTCAAACTGATACATATTGGTCAGCATTCTGCGGCTGTACGGGTTCTCCTTCAGCTGACGCAAAACATAATCCATCTGGTCGATCTCGTCTCCCTTATAGATAAATTTCCGGCGGATCACATCTCCGTAGCAGGTGCCGATGCTGCCGTTTTCATCTGCCCAGCTGTCCCAGATATGGGAATTCAGGTCATGTACATTGTTTGATTTTTTCTGATAGATCCACAGGATCTCATCCATCGCACTTTTCAGCGCAACTCTGCGCAGTGTGATCGCCGGAAATTCCTTTCTCAGATCATAGCGGTTGACCACGCCGAAGCGCTTGATCGTGTAGGCGAATTCTCCGGTATCCTCCCATTTCGGACGGACCAGCTCTCCCTTGGTATCCGTGCCAAGCTCCAGAATCTCACGGCAGGTCTCCTTAAACAGAATGTCAGCATAACTCATATCTGATCTCTCCTTCTCTTCTGCCCCGTTTTACGTCGTCAGCTTTGCGACCGCCGCGTCCTCCGCAAATCCGGATGCATTGTACAGTACCAGCAGATCGGTAAACTCTCTGCCCGCCAGGTACTCCTTCAGGCTTTCATTAAAATATCGAATATCAATGATCGCGATCTCTGAGAAATCCTGCACCGCAAACGGCAGGAAACAGTTTGCATAGGAATCCTTGATCACGACCAGCTTTCTCTCACTCACAGCTTCACTTTTTATCTCGATCAGAGGCTGATTCCCGCCGAAAAATACGCCGTACTTGTCTCTGCCCTCAAGATAGCTGAGGTCATACAGACTGTCCCTCGTCTCTGTCTTATTGTAGGTAAGTGTGTAGGGCACTTCCTTCTTCGGCACATAGCTCTCAATGCTGTCACTTTTTACATTGCAGTTTACCTTTGCCTCGATCGTTCCGCGGAAATCCTCTGTCAGGGTCCGGATCTCATACTCCTCCACCGGCACGATCTTCAGACCGATCTCCTCTGCCCAGGCTTCATAGACATAGCGTGCCGCCAGGGTCTTCCAGTGGTGGTCGGTACGGTAATAGATCTCCTCTCCGGCATGCTCTTCCAGCACACTCTCTGTATCGATCAGACTGTCCGGTGGAAGTGCATCCGCCACTGCTGACAGATAGGTATCCTCCTCGGTATTCTCCGCAAAGGCCGGCAGCTTATCGGAAAGGATCTGTACCGCATTCGGCACGATCATCGCCTTCGCATGCGTCTCACCGTACACTGCACGCTGCGCTTCCATAAACTCGGCGAGGTACTGCAGATTGTTCTTTGCCAGCTCCGTCTGAAAGCTTCCGGTATGCTTTTCGATCAGATATCCGTCCTTTGCAAAATAGATATCATTGATCTCCTGCTTGCCGATCCCCCGCTCTGCTGCAGTCTTCAGACCGATCCAGCCGTCTCTCAGAAAAAACTGATCTGCCAGATAGGTCTCATAATTCTTGGAAAAACTTCCGTCCATGACTGCTGAGAGGTTCGGCGCCGGCAGGCCCGCCAGCGCACGGTTTTCTCTCTCTGAGAAGGATCTCTTCGGGGAAACGATGCCGGCAGCTGTCGGAATAAAGATCATCAGCATAAATCCGGCGATCACCAGACTGTTTTGTCTTTTTCTCATAAACTCCTCTTTGGTATCACTTAAAATCTAAAATATAAAAACGGATTGTAGGTTGCATTCACCAGGTAGGCCGTCGACAGAAGAAAGATGACTGCATACAGCCCCAGACGAAGGATCACCTGCAGTGAGGAATCCGCCTTCAGTCGGTTTACCAGTCCGGATGCCGCTCTCTTCGGCAGTGTACCCGCTCCGAGAATACAGATCACCAGCAGCACTGCATAATTGTACAGCAGATAGATCGTCGTGGCATCTGCAAAACCGACACCTGTACCTCCGAACATTGCCTTCAGATAGACGATCACGTTCTTCAGATCGTCAAAGGCAAAGATCACCCAGCCCAGTACAACGAGCAGCAGGGTGTAGCACTGTCTTAACCATCCCGGCAGTTTTTCCAGCAGTCTCTTCAGCAGGAATTTCTCCAGGATCAGCAGCATGCCGTAATATATGCCCCAGAGTACAAAGTTCCAGCTCGCTCCGTGCCAGATTCCCGTGAGGATCCAGACCACTGCGAGATTTCGGATCTGTTTGAGCACTCCGTGACGGTTGCCGCCCAGCGGAATATAGACATACTCCCGGAACCATGCTCCGAGTGAGATATGCCATCTTCTCCAGAACTCTGTGATGCTCTTTGAGGTATACGGATAGTTAAAGTTTTCCAGAAAACGGAAGCCGAACATCTCTCCCAGACCGATCGCCATATCCGAATAGCCGGAAAAGTCAAAGTAGATCTGCAGGGTATAGGCTGCTGCTCCAAGCCAGGCGGTTGCAGCCGGAAGCGTACCGAGCTCCATCGTTGAGACGGTATCCCAGAGAACACCGATATTGTTGGCGAGCAGCACCTTTTTGCCGAGTCCTGCCATGAATCTGGCAATGCCCTCCGCAAAGGTGTCTGACGTCTCCTCTCTGTGCTGCAGCTGATCTGCGATCGTTTTATACTGGACGATCGGGCCAGCGATCAGCTGTGGAAACATAGAGACATAGGTACCGTAGGAAAACCAGTTCTTCTGTGCGGTCGTCATTCCCCGATAGACATCGATCGTATACGACATCGTCTGGAAGGTAAAAAAAGAAATACCGATCGGCAGCGGTATCCCGGTCAGAGGAATGGAGGTGTGAAACAGGGTGTTCACTGTGCCGATCAGGAAATCCGTATACTTGAAAAATCCGAGTACACTCAGGTTGTAGATCACGGAGACCAACAGCCATCCTCTGCCCCGGTTGCCGTTTCTGCGGCTCCGTTCGATCTGACGCGCCACCACGTAATCCACCGTAATGGAGGTCAGCATCAAAAGTACATATTTCGGTTCTCCCCAGGCGTAAAAAAACAGGCTGCACAAAAGCAGCACATAATTTCGGCATCTCTGAGGGAGCATATAATATAGAATCAATACTACCGGCAGAAACCGGAAAAGAAACAGCAGACTGCTAAAAACCATAAATCTCCTCGCGAAAAAGCTTCTTAAAAAAATTTTAAATCTATTTACAATTAGTCTTTTTATTATATAATAAAGAAGATCAAAAAACAATCTTTTGATTTTGCAAGTTCAGCCCCGGACACTCCGGTCTCATATTATTATTTTAAGGGGATTTCCATGAATCAGAAAAACAGACGTCTCACACGCAGCGAACAGCGCTCGAGACTGGTCATAAACGCTCTTACACTGATCGTACTTATCCTGGTTGTCTTTGAAGGAAAGAGTCTGATCAGTTTATTTTCTGCTCAATCGCTTCAGGAGCGCATCCGCAGTGAGGAGGAAGAGCTCTTTGCCAGTGCTGATATTCAGAGCACGGAAGCCGAAGAGCCTGAGACAGAGACTCTGGTCTCTTCCGCAGACACCCTCTCACCATACGCCGGTCTCGGATCCATCCGGACCGCGACCGAAGCTTCCACTGAAGCTGCGACCGAAGCTGCAGAAAAAACAGAAGAAACCACAGAGCGTTCTCTTGCCACCGGTCTTCCGGCCGGCAGTGATGCCTATATGACCACGGTCGTTCCTGCCCAGGCGGTCCCGATGGACGATTCCTATTTTAATGACGCTGTCTTCGTCGGCGATTCCCGACTGGAGGGCTTCCGCAATTTCTCCGGGATTGAAAACGGCAGTTTCGTCACTGCCGTAGGCATGCAGCTGGAAAATTTCTACACAGATGATCTGATCGCCACAGCCACCGGCAATATCAAGGTGCTCAACGCACTCGCCGGTCAGAATTATTCCAAGATCTATGTGATGCTTGGAACCAATGAGCTCGGCGCCTGGGATCTTGACCATGTAAAAGAGACCTACACCAAGGTACTCTCCGACATCAAGACCTACGCTGCCACACCGGATCCGATCGTCTATGTTTTCTCTGTCATCTATGTGGATGAGTCACTCACCACAGCAGATTATGTGAATAACCAAAATGTAGATGCCGTAAATCTGAAAATTCTTCAGATGTGTCAGGAAGAGGGCTATCATTACATCAATCTGAATGAAGTACTCTCCGACGGAAACGGCTCCCTGATGCAGGGAACATCCAGCGACGGCGTTCACCTGAATGCTGAGAGCTGCGCCACCTGGCTGGAGTACACAAAGCTGCACTATCTGCCAACTGTTTAATTTTTAAAGGAGGATCCTGAAATGAAAAAGTTTTTATCTCTGTTTACAGCTGTAATGCTCACTGCACTGCTGCTCACCGCCTGCGGCGGCAAAAAATCTGCTGATGTCTCTGTTGACATCAAGGCACTGCACGATGAGCTCGCAGTAACGATCACCAGCGGTGACATTGCAGAAGCATCTGCTTCCATCGTTGAGACCACCTACTTCCTGAACAAGGACAAGGTTGAGGAGAGCATCGCATCCCTGAATTCCGGTGCCGGTGCCTGCGAGGTTGCTGTTGTAAAATGCAAAGACAGCGATTACACAAAAGAGGTCGTTGATCTCTTCAAAAACCGTGTAAAGAGCCAGTCCACACTGTTCGCTTCCTACAATGCAGAGGAAGTAACCAAACTGGATGCAGCAGTCATCGCTTCCGCTGGAAACTACGCAGTGCTCTGTGTCACCGATGATGCTGAGGCTGCAAAGCAGATCATCAAAAAAGCCGGATTTTAAGTTGTGAAAAAACGGTCAGATACGAGTCACATCACACTCATATCTGACCGTTTTTCTTTGTCTAAAGGCTTACAAACTATGGATTACGGTAAAATCTTCTCTATTTGTTTAATTCATCCGTAAAATTTTATGTTTTCCATCTCAGTATCTGATTGAATATCGAGATTTACGGAAAACATTTCTATTGCCAGATGTTTTTTCCGTAAAATCAAGCAGATTCCTCTTCTTTTTATGAAAGATTTGAGTCCATCACATATAATTTACGGTAAAATATACCTTTGATTTGCTTTTACTTCCGTAAATCATAGTCCAACAAGCTTAGTCAGATCATTCGAACCACCTGTTTTACGGATTTATCTTCTATTTTTCCTGTTTTTTTCCGTAACCCGGAATCTGCGTCTCAACATATCCGGCACATCCATATTGCTTCCATGGAGCGGCATCAAAAATACTCCCTTCCGGGTATCAAGTGTTTTATTCTTTCACTTGTCTGCCCAGAAGGGAGTATCACAGGCCAATTCTTCACAGCCCCTATTCACATTTAGAATCTGAAGTCTCTCTTTCCTTCCTCGATCTCCTTCAGATTTCTCTTTGCGATCTCTTTTGTCTTCTCTCTCGGCACCTTCTCGATCTCTCTAGCGATCAGCTCTTCACCGATCTTTCTGGTATCCTCAGACGCATAGTCCAGCAGATATTCCTTTAAGGTCATCAGTGCATTCGGATGACAGCAGTTCTGGATCTGTCCGCTCTTGCACAGACTCATAAACCGGTCTCCGGTACGTCCTTCACGGTAGCAGGCGGTACAGAAGCTCGGGATGTAGCCGAGTCTCATCAGCCAGTTTACCACCTCGTCCAGTGATCTCTGGTCGCTGACATCGAACTGAGCGGAATTCTCCTCCTCCGGCTCTTTTTCCACATAACCGCCGACGCTGGTGCGGGAACCTCCGCTGATCTGGGATACGCCAAGATGCAGGACTCTCTCACGACAGGCCTGGCTCTCTCTGGTTGAAATGATCATGCCGGTGTACGGAACTGCGACACGGATGCAGGCAACGATCTTCGCGAAGGTATCATCGCTGATGCCGTTGTCAAAGCTCTCCGCATCAATATCATCTGCATGGCGGATACGCGGTACGCTGATCGTGTGCGGTCCGACACCATGCACTGCCTCCAGATGTTCTGCATGCATCAGCAGGCCGGCAAACTCATAGCGATAGAGCTCCAGTCCGAAGAGAACGCCGATACCGACATCATCGATGCCGCCCTCCATCGCACGGTCCATCGCCTCTGTATGGTAAGCATAGTCATGCTTCGGTCCTGCCGGATGAAGCTTCTCATAGCTCTCCTTATGGTAGGTCTCCTGAAACAGAATGTAGGTGCCGATGCCCGCCTCTTTCAGCTTGCGATAGTTTTCCACAGTCGTTGCTGCAATATTCACATTGACACGGCGGATCGCACCGTTTTTATGCTTGATGCTGTAAATCGTCTTGATACTTTCCAGAACATACTCGATCGGATTGTTGATCGGATCCTCTCCGGTCTCCAGCGCCAGACGCTTGTGTCCCATATCCTGCAGAGCGATGACCTCTTTGCGGATCTCCTCCTGGGTCAGTTTCTTACGGGCAATGTGCTTATTCTGTCTGTGATACGGACAGTAGACACAGCTGTTGATGCAGTAGTTGGACAGATACAGCGGTGCGAACATTACGATTCGATTTCCGTAAAAGTCTTTTTTGATCTGCTCTGCAAGCGCATAGACCTGCTGGTTTTTGTCCTCCAGCTCACAGTCCAGAAGCACCGCCGCCTCTCTGTGCGAAAGACCCTTGCGCTCCTTCGCCTTGTCAATAATGGACTGGATCAGTTCTGCATTTCTTTTGTTCTCTTCGGCATAGCGTAGTGTGTCGAGGATTTCTTCATGGCTGATAAACTCTTCAGCCTTCAGTGATTTTGGATTATACATGATTCCTTCCCCTTTTCTACATATTTTTATGCCGGGGTCAGGTACCCCCGTTGAACCTGCCCCGGCTTAAATACACGATATTTGAACAGTACCCCTGTTCTATGCCTCTTCTGCCTTTCCTGTAAGACGTACTCTCGGGAATGCCATTCTCAGACTTCCCGGATTCAGCATCAGTCCTTTGACATCCTTTGCGATCATCGCCGGAAGCTTGTCAAACGGAACATTCAGACCCTTGAGCTTTCCGTCACGGTTAAACTTCTTAAACTCTCCGATATCGGTACAGATCGGCTGATAAGCATCGCCGTTTCCGATCTTGATGAACGGGATTCTGATATCCTTTGCAGTCAGCTTTGTCTCCTGATCGGCATTCTCCGGGAGGATCACCGGAAGAATGAATTTACCGCGCTTGAAGTTTACCAGCATCTCTTCCTCGAGCTCTTTTAAGGTTTCACGACGCTCCTGCGGAATGCCTGCCTCCTTGTCTTCTACCGGTTTGCGAAGCTCCTGTGCGAAGTATGCGCAGGTCAGAACCAGCTCTGCGTTTTTGATCGGCTGCTTCTCCTCCGGAACATCCTTCATATCCGGCATGCGAACCAGGCTGGTCAGCTCGATATTGATCGTGTTGCCTCCGCGGTCTACCACCAGTTCATTCACACCCATGTTGAACAGACTCATGTAGAAGCCCAGGAAGTCTTTATTCAGAAGTTTTACCAGAAGCAGTTCGTTTTTCTCCTTCTGCTGCTCGATCACGCATCTCTTTGCCAGATTTTCTGAGGTAAACAGCCAGATCTGGTCATTGCAGCTGTCCGGATCGCAGTATACGAACGGAAGGTTCGTTGCCTTTGAAAATACAACAAACATCTCCTCAAGCTTCTGCATACGAAGATTTACCAGGTGTCTGAAATACTCCTCTCTCTTACCGAAAAAGAAAGCGACCTTTTCCTGCTCGGCATTTTTCTCAGCCATGTTCTTTGCGGAATTGCACAGAATGATCGTCTCCTCTGCGGTCAGCCCCTCGTATGTTGCGTCATTAAAATCTGCTGAAGTCAGCATCTTCAGCAGCTCTTCCTGTCTCTCTTTAGTCATGAAAATTTAGTCCTCTCTGTTTTATTTTGATGCAGGATCTCTGCGATCTCTCTCATACCAGCCTCTCAAGATCCGGGAAAAGTCCAAGACTTCTCTTCAGGATCCCATTCATAAAGGCAATGGCGGTTCCGTAGTTTGTCATCGGCACTCCCGCATCCTGTGCGCACTTCATTCGATAGCGCATTTCTCTCTCTGTAATCATACAACCTCCGCAGTGAATTATCAAGCGATACTGCTCAAATTTCTCCGGGAATTCGGTTCCTGACGTAAACTCATAATGTAAATGACATCCGGTAAACTTTTCCAGAAGTCTCGGCAACTTTACTGTTCCTATATCCTCACACTGCCTGTGATGTGTGCATCCTTCACAAATCAGAACCGTGTCGCCCTCCTGCAGATTGTGAATACTGGCGGCTCCCCTGACTGCCGGTTCAAGCACTCCCTTATAGCGTGCCATGAGGATGGAGAACGATGTCAGCGGTATGTTTTCCGGGGTCAGCGCAGACACTTTTGCGAAGGCCTGACTGTCCGTGATCACCATCGTCGGAGGTTCTGCAAGACTGCCAAGAGCTGCCTCAAGCTCCCGCTCCGTAACTACCATGGACAGTGCACCCGCATTCAGAAGATCTCTGATCGTCTGCTGCTGCGGAAGGATCAGCCGTCCCTTCGGAGCTGCAGAATCGATCGGTGTCACCAGGATCACGGCATCGTGAGGCTGTACCAGATCTCCCACCAGGCATCTGGACTGATCCTCTTCCTTATGCAGTGCTGCGATCGCTTCCTTCAGCTCATGGATGTGGATCTTCTTTTCGGCACTGACCGCCATCGACGACTCCCCGTCTTTGATGTCTGCTTCTGCCAGATCACATTTGTTCCAGGCAATCAGATAAGGGATCTCCTTCGCCTGTATCAGCTGCAGAAGTTCCTTCTCCACCGACGTCATCCCCACCTGGCTGTCCACGACCAGTACCGCAACATCTGTTTTATTCAATACCTGTCTGGTCTTGCGCACTCTGAGCTCCCCGAGACTGCCCTCATCATCGTAGCCCGGGGTATCGATGATCATCACCGGTCCCATCGGCAGCAGTTCCATCGTCTTGTAGACCGGGTCTGTCGTCGTTCCTCTGATATCAGAGACCACCGCCAGATCCTGTCCTGTCACAGCATTTACCAGACTGGACTTTCCTGCATTTCTTCTTCCGAAAAAGCCAATATGTATACGATTTGCAGCAGGTGTATCTTTCATAATTTTCTCCATTTAATATTTCAGATCAATTTTTTCAAAAAAACTGTTGACAAATATTTTGTAATGCGTTATTATACTCACTGTTCGAAACGAACATGTGCGCTTAGCTCAGCTGGATAGAGCGTTTGGCTACGGACCAAAAGGTCGGGGGTTCGAATCCTCTAGCGCACGTTTCTTTTTTAGGAATCCTTAGTTTTAAGGATTCCTTTTTTGCTTTACATCAATAAATTCTACCACTGTCTTTGACATTTTTCAACAATTATTTTTTTGAATTAGTTTTTATTTTTATAATTATTTTACAATAACGCTTCTTTCAATCGTTTCCTGAGCAAAAGATATCTCTCATATTTTTCCTGTTTTGAAAAATGCTCTTCTCTGCTCTGCAGGCGGTATTTTGTGTAATCCAGGATCTCCTCTCCAAACTGTTCACTTGTCAGATCAAACTCTGCCTCCCCGACCACGTTAAAACAGTGATAATTTCCGCCCGGTCTCAATACCCCGCGGACTTCTCCTCCGAAAATATCCTGTACCAGAAATCCTGTGATAGAGCACTGCCCCAGTGTAGGATTTTCTTCCGTCCATCTCTCCCGCATTCTCGGCGCACAGGTATCTGCCTGCCACACGCTGCACAGGATATCATAGAGATCTCTCGGCGTCCGAATCCCCGGAAACTCCTCCGACACCGCCTCGCAGACAGCATGCTCCCATCCATAGAACTGCCGGCTTCCATCTTTCTTTTCTGTCATCCTCTTTTCTCTCCTTTTCTGTTCTTCTGCAAACTTATCCACATCTGCTGTTTGCGTCTTTTCACAAGTTCCGCTATAATGTCTGTAGTTTGTAACTATTCAGCGCCATGCGATTTCTGGAAGATTTTGATCGACAAGCTCGCTTGTAAGAGCAAAATCTTTTATGAAAGGAGCCCCCTATGTCCCTCTTCTATGTGGAAAACAAGCCGCCGTTCCTCTTTCTCTGCGTCAGCATCGATGAAGTTCACAGTGGAAACACGATTCGAAAATTTGCCGAAAAGGAACTCTCCTTTCCCGCCTCTCTGCTTCGCAGCCTGAAGTTTCTCCCATCCGGCATCAGTGTCAATGGACAGCGCCGAAATATTCAGTATATCCTGGAGAAGGGTGATCTCCTGCGCCTGCTTCTGGAGGACAGCCGCACTGTGCATGACCATCTTCTCCCTTTCGACCATCCGGTGGATGTCGTCTTTGAGAATGAATATCTGATCCTGCTGAACAAGCCAGCCGGTCTGGTCGTCCACCCTTCGCACGGGCACTATGCAGACACCCTCTCAAACGCGCTCGCCCATTATTTTATGGAAAAACGGGAATCCCATACCATCCGTCCGATCGGACGTCTGGACAAGGATACCAGCGGACTGATCCTGTTTGCCAAAAATCAGTATGCCGCTTCTTTCCTCGAGCACAGCCGTGCGCACGGTCAGCTCTCCCGCCATTATCTGGCACTGGTCACCGGCTGCCCTGCCCCCGCTCCCGGTACGGTTGATCTTCCGATCGCACCGTCAAAGGAACAGCTGAATCTGATGCAGGTCTGCGAGGACGGTCTTCCATCCAGAACAGATTACCGGGTGCTGCAGAGCTTTGAGGCAAATGAGTTGTGTCCGGTTCCGTATTCTCTGGTTTCCCTCCATCTTCATACCGGAAGGACACATCAGATCCGCGTACATATGTCAGCGATCGGTCACCCGCTGCTCGGAGATCCCATCTATGGTCAAAAACTGCCTTCCCTGAGCCGCGCCGCTCTGCACAGCAGTGAGCTGTCAGGCAGTTTTCCGGCCAGAGGAGGCAGTTTTCAGTTTCATGCAGAGTTACCTGCGGATATGCAGCTGTTTATCTCAGTCGAGAGGACTCCCGCCTCAGACTAAGCTGTGTTTATTTTCCGGTAACTTCTACCGGGATAAGTACTTTATTTTTACACTGATTGCAGTAAAGAGTCAGCATCGTAGTTCCCTTTTCCTTGCCGGTCAGCTCAAGATTTATGGTTTTGCCGTTCCATTTTTTCCATTTGGCACTCACGATCGCACTGTTTCTGATATTGTAGTAGATCGTTCCGGTTCCGTGGTAGGTCACCTTCAGTGTGGTCTTTCCGGAAAACTTCAGTGATTTCTTCTCTACGGAAATCAGTTTCTTGCTATTGTCGACTCCCTTTACAGTCACCTTCCAGATAAAGGTATATCCGTCAACCTTTCCGGTAATAGTTGCCTTTCCTGCCTTTCTGCCGACAACCTGACCCTTTGCGTTCACTTTCGCAACAGCAGGTTTGCTGGATTTCCATGTAACTTTGTTCTTTGTATTGTTGATCTTCAGCTTCAGAATTTCACCGACAGAGATCTTCGCCTCTTTTTCAAGACTTTTTGACTTCTTTGCAGCCTCTGCCTGAATGCTGCCTGCTCCTCCGAGCAGTGCTGTTGACGGAACCGCACTGATCATGATCACTGCCATGATCAGACACATCATCAGTTTTTTCAGATTTGTTTTCATACCTTATTTATCCCCTTTCTTTTCCTGCCCCAGGATCTTGTCCATGCGGCTTTTTACCGCTTCATACTGCGAAGCTTCGCCAGCAGTGTTCTTCCTCTGCTCTCTGCCTCACCCATCAGCTCACCGAGATCACAGTAGATCTCATAGAGTTTCTGATACGTTTCCGTATTTTCCGGATTCGGCACATAAGTTTTCTCCTGCACTGCTGACATATTCTGCACTGCATCCCAGTAGGAATCATACACACCCGCTGAGAGCGATGCGTAGATCGCCGATCCGAGCGCCGCTGCCTGATCGCTTGCTGCCAGACGGATCGTCTTTCCGAGTACATCTGCATAGATCTGCATCAGCATCGGATTTTTCATGGCGATTCCCCCGCTGGCAATGATCTCCTCCAGCGCTACGCCTCCCTGCTCATACAGTTCCATGATCTGTCTCGTTCCAAAAGCGGTCGCTTCGATCAGTGCGCGGTAGATCTCCTCCGGCTTGGTATTCAGCGTCATGCCGATCAGTTCACCGGTCAGTCCGCCGTCCACGTACGGTGTCTTGTTTCCATTCCACCAGTCCAGAGCCATCACACCGCTCTCACCCGGCTGCAGCATCTCTGCCTTCTCACTGAGCAGTTCATGCACACTGATTCCGCGCGTCTCTGCCTGTTTTGCATAGTCTGCCGGTACAAACCGGTCCACAAACCAGCCGAACAGATCTCCGACGCAGGCAAGTCCGGATTCCAGAGCATAGTATCCGGGAACGATCGCATCCCTGACACCTCCGCAGACTCCCTTCTCGGAAAACGGCTTTCTGCTGAGTGCCAGTACTACACTTGAGGTTCCCAGTACCATCATCGCCTGACGGTCATTACTCAGGCAGCCTCCCGGCACACCGGCATGAGAATCAATGATCGTCGGTGCGATCACCATCCCTTCCTGCAGACCGAGCTTTTCTGCCCAGACCTCAGACAGGCGTCCCACTGCCTCACCTATGGCGCAGATCTCTCCCGGCATCTTCTCTGCAGAGACATGTTCCAGACCCGGTGCGAGTTTTTTCATGACACTGCTTTCCAGATAGCCTTTTTTCGGATCCCACCAGGCCTTGTATCCCGCCATAGAACAGCTTCTGCGGTGTGATCCGGTCAGCACTCTGGTCACCCAGTCTCCGGCCTCCAGCAACTCATCTGCCGCCTCATACACCTGCGGATCCTCCTCCAGGATTTCCATGATCTTCGGTATCAGCACTTCTGAGGAGATCCTTCCTCCAAAGCGTGCCTCTCCCGCCATTCCGGACTCTTCCAGCACACGGTTCACGATATCAGCATGACGCTGTGCTCCATGATGCTTCCAGAGTTTTGCATAGGCATTTCTGTGGTCTCGAAACTCCTCCTTCTCGCTGAGCGGCACAGCATCCTCATCGATCGGCAGCATGGTACAGGATGTAAAATCAAATCCCATGCCTACGATCTCTGTCTTTGCGATTCTGCTCTCGCGCAGCAGCTCCGGAATCACATGCTCCAGAACCTCCAGATAATCCGCCGGATACTGCAGAGCCCACGCATCCGGCAAAGCAGTCGTGCCATCGGGAAGGAATCGATCCATCACCCCATGGCGGTACTCCTCCGCCTTTGCTGCAAGCACCTTTCCGTCACTGCACCTTACCAGAACACCCCTTCCCGATAAAGTACCATAATCCACACCGATGACATACTTTTCAGACATAGTAACCCCCTTGTAATACCTTCCATACTTTCTCCGGTGTTGCTCTTTGCGACTCACTTTCTTCCATTTTACCATTTTTCTGCCGACCGTGCAATATTTCTGTCTTCACGGTTTGCGGATCTTCGATTATAATGGAAGCGCATTATCAAAAGAAAGGACATCAAAAACATGCGTTGTTTTGTACAGAGAGTAAAAGACGCCAGTGTCACTGTAGACGGAACTATCATCGGCCAGATCCATCAGGGACTGCTGATCCTCCTCGGTGTCTGCAATGAAGACGACACTGCTGTCGCAGATAAAATGATCAAAAAAGTACTCGGAGCCCGTATCTTCGAGGATGAGAACGGAAAGACCAACCGCAGTCTTGCGGATGTCGAAGGCGAGCTTCTCGTCGTCAGCCAGTTCACCCTCTACGCCGACTGCCGAAAGGGCAACCGTCCGAGCTTCACCCGCGCAGGTTCTGCACAGCATGCAGAAGAATTGTACGAATATTTCCTGGAGCAGTGCCGCAAGAGCGTTCCGGTGGTCGAGCATGGTGAGTT
The DNA here is from genome assembly GCA_030527715.1 of Eubacteriales bacterium. Taxonomy (GTDB): domain Bacteria; phylum Bacillota; class Clostridia; order Lachnospirales; family Lachnospiraceae; genus Marvinbryantia. The sequence goes on along the minus strand of JAUNAF010000011.1, from coordinate 6,153 downwards.
CGGTGCGGATATGTCAGTCGCACTGATCAACGACGGACCGTTTTCCATCATGTACGATTCAGAAGAACTTTTCCCTCTTTAACTGCAGAATCTGCTAAACGGGAAGCTGCCGCAAAATCAATCATTTTGCGGCAGCTTCCCGTTTTTCTCAATCCAGAAATGCCTTTACCAAATCACTAGGTTCCTGATTCCAGCTGCTAACCTTCTCTGCATCCTCGAATTTTATGACGATTACATCTTCCATCACTTTTACAGATCCATAATTCGGCCAACAAGGCATCTGCTGCACTTCCGGTCTTTGAAGTACTTTCTCAGATTTTTCCTCATCAGCAAAGATGATCTGATAACCCAGCACATTTTTCAGCCAGAATTTTGTGGAGTAACATCGCAGAAAATCCTTTGTAGATGCCGCTCCACGGTAGACACTGCCCTCTGTCCAGATAAATTCTAACATCGGATCAGAGATTTCTCCAATGCATACCCTCTCCTTGTCAGTCGTAAATCCCTCTGTCATCCTCACCTGGCTGACCAGATTGTTCAGATAGCCCTCCACCTGTCTGTTCGCAGAATACACGGAAATATAGTTCAGATTCGCCGAATATATATAGAAAAAAATCAGAACGATCACGGAAACTTCTGCACATTTTTTACCGTATCGCCTTATTTTTTCCAAGAAATCTGACTTCATCTCCTGTACCTCCGCTAAAAGAATCAGTGGTGTACAAGGAACCATGACCGATGCATAGCTGACCAGGGTATCTGTGTACGGATCCTGTCCCATAATTATGATAAATTTTACCGCAATTGGATAGACCGCACACAGGATCACCGTCAGCAGCAGAGAGGACAGGCGAATACGATGTTGTACAGCTGTTAAAACGATCAGAAGCACAGTCAGAAGAATACAGATAAGATAAGCATACCGCAGCGGTGAACAACTGACTATCCCTTTCGTATTGCCATACGGCAGCACAAAAAACTGACGATATATTTCTCTTATGAGGTCAGGCAGTGCTCCGTGATTCAGCTGCCCCATAGTATTGATCCCTCGATAGTCACTGAGTTCTTTCTGATAATAGTGCAGCAGCATCTTCAGACACACGAAATACATGCCCAGTCCCAATAAAAGTCCTGCCGCATAGGTCATTCCTTTTTTCAAAATATAACATACTTCTTTACCGCTGACAGTCTCCTTCAGCAGTATCACCACAAACATGCTGATACTGAGCGGCAGATATCCCTGATAACATCCCAATGAAACAGCGATACATATCGCAGACCAGATGATCGGACAGTGACAATGCGCATACACCCACACTGCTGCGACGGAAAGCAAGATTCCTATGCCATACGGTATTAGGGTGAAATTATAGACCATCGTTGCAGAGACCGTCGGAAAACAGACAAACAGGACTGCAATCATTCCTGCCGTCCGTCTGTTTTTACACTGATACAGCTCCGCTGTCAATCCGGCTGCTAATGAAATGCATGCCAGAAAGAATCCTCCTGCTGCGATCGGAAGATTATAAGAAAATCCAATCACTTTCAGAATATCTTTCAGCAGCTGAAGCATCCATCTTCCTGATTCAATACCTACCCCAAGTCCTTCCGGCAAGGCAAGCACATTATCCATATTATGGATCACATGAGTCAGACGGAAAGAGTGAATCAATATTCCTGTTATAAATGCAGTATGCACAGCTGTGCTGTGCATACTATTCTTTGACTTCCACATATTTCTATTATCTTCTTCTGCTTCTGATCCAGTCAACATATACCGCAAGAAGGATAACCATACCTTTTACGATATACTGCCAGTTGGAATCCACACCCATCAGGTTCAGTCCATTGTTCAGTACACCGATGATCAGCACACCGATCAGGGTGCCGCCGATTCTTCCGGAACCACCGCTCATGGAGGTACCGCCGACTACTACTGCTGCGATGGCATCCATCTCAGCGCCGTCACCTGCGGTCGGCTGACCGGAGTACAGTCTGGATGCGGTTACGATACCTGCCAGACCTGCCATAAGTCCTGTGTAAGTGTAGATGATGAATTTCACCTTCTTAACGTTGATACCGGAGAATTTTGCTGCCTGAGCATTTCCGCCTACGGCATACATATGACGTCCAAGCTGTGTTCTGTTGATCATCAGACTTGCGATCACAAAGATGATCAGCATCAGAACTACCGGTGTCGGAACTACTTTGAAGACATAGCCTGCACCCGGGAATTTGAAGACATCTGTCATGCATCGAATCGGTGCACCGCCGGTAAGTACCAGTGCGATACCCTTCGTGATGTTCATAGATGCAAGTGTTACGATGAACGGCGGGATATCTGTCATACTGATGACAAAACCATTGAAGATACCTACTGCTGCGCCGACACCGAGTGCTGCAAGGAATCCCACCCACTCAGGAAGTCCGAGGTTTACTGCACAGATCGCAGCCACACATCCGGAAAGAGCGATGACCGATCCGACAGACAGTTCGATTCCGCCAAGGATGATGACCATGGTCATACCGGTTGCCAGGAACAGGTTTGTTGAATTCTGACGAAGGATATTGAAGATATTCTTCTGTGTAAGGAATGTACTGCTGGTTCTCGGATAGATCACCAGGAAGATACACATTGCCAGCAGGGCAATGATAATACCGATATTATCTTTAAAATACTTGACAATTCCGTTTTTCACTCTGGTTGCCATGAAATTACGCCTCCTACCTATTATGAAAATACAATCTTATTTTGCAGCCATCTGCATGATTCTCTCCTGAGTAACAGTGTCATGATCGAGACATCCGGTGACACGGCCGTCATTCATAACGTAAACACGGTCACTCATATTGATGATCTCAGGCATCTCTGAAGAGATCATGATGATGGACACACCTGTCTTTGTCAGATCATTCATGATGGAATAGATCTCAGCCTTTGCACCGACATCGACACCTCGTGTCGGCTCATCCAGGATCAGGATATCCGGATCCGTCGCCAGCCAGCGGCCGATCATTACCTTTTGCTGGTTTCCACCGGAAAGATTTCCTATCGTCTGTTCCTGATTCGGAGTCTTGGTTCTCATCAGATCAATGTATTTCTGCGTAATCTCCTCTTCCTTGCGGCGATTTACCATCAGTTTGCTGATAAACTGCTTCAGTACCTGAATCGTGGAATTGTATTTTACACTCTGCACCTGATACAGACCTTCTGTTTTTCTGCTCTCCGGTACCAGTGCGATACCATATTTCAACGCATCGATCGGAGAGTGGATCTCTGCCTTCTTGCCCTTTACGTAAACATCTCCTGTTGAGCCCGGCGTCAATCCGAATAAAGCCTTCATTGTCTCACTTCTGCCCGCTCCGACCAGTCCGGCAAATCCGAGGATCTCACCCTTTCTCAGTTCAAAGCTGGCATCCTTTGCCATCTTGCCGTCGGAGATATGCTCACATTTCAGCACTACCTCACCTGGCTTCACAAAGTCTCTTACATAGTAATTGGTCAGTTCACGTCCAACCATCAGAGCGATCAGCTCGTCCTTGGTCGTCTCCTTGACCACTCGTGTACCTACTGTCTGACCGTCACGCATAACGGTCACACGGTCACAGATCTCTTCCAGCTCACTCATCTTATGGGAAATATAGATGATTCCTACCCCCTGCTTCGTCAATGTACGGATCGTGTTGAAGAGGAAGTTTACCTCCTTATCCGAAATGGAGGAAGTCGGCTCATCCATAACCAGAATCTTTGCGTTTACAGAGATCGCTTTCACGATCTCAACCATCTGCTGCTGCGCGATCGTCAGATGCTCTACCAGTGTATCTGCCTGAATGTTCATTTCGTACCTGTCCAGAAGCTCCTGCGCTTCCTTCACCATCTGCGTACGCTTTACATTCAGCTTTGTTCCCGGCTCACGGCCGAGGAAAATATTCTCCGCAACTGTCATGTACGGCACCAGCACCAGCTCCTGATGCACGATGGAGATACCTGCGTTTCTCGCAGCGGTTACTCCGTCGATGACTGTCTGCTGTCCCTCAATGAAGATCTCACCGGCCTCTGCATGATAAATGCCTCCCAGAACCTTGATCAGGGTAGACTTGCCGGCACCATTCTCACCGAGCAGTGCATGCACCTCTCCTGCCTTCAGCTGGAGATCTACTTTCTGCAGCGCCTTGACACCGGGGAAGGATTTATCGATCCCCTTCATTTCCAGTAAATACTCACTCACCAAATGTCACCACCTGTCTATTTCTATCCTTCTCTGCAATAAAACAGGAGGCTGTCGCAAATCAGTATCCATTTTGCAACAACCCCCATTCATTCATACTGCTATCCGATTACTGCTCTGTCTTACTGCCAGCCGTCTGTGCCATAGTCTGCTACGTTGTCTGCGGTTACAAGGAAGGTCTCGATCGGAATAAATGACTCAACTTCCTCACCGTCCAGCCAAGCATAAGCGGTCTCAGCGATGGTCTTACCGATGGTGATCGGAGACTGAGCGCCGGTACCTTCAAGGATGGTATCTGCAAGGAGTGCCTTAACATCCGGAGAACCGTCAACGCCGTAGATCAGCGGAGTAACGCCTGCTGCATCAGCTGCTGCGTATGCACCAAGTGCTGTCGGATCATTTCCGCCGAAGATAGCTACTACATCCGGGTTAGCGGTCAGAAGGTCAGTTGCCTTCTCGTTAGCTACCTGCTGGTTACCCTGAGCATCCTGCTGTCCAACTACGTTAAAGGTAACGCCGGATTTCTCGATCGCATCGAGGAAACCATTTGTTCTGTCTACTACAGACTGCATGGTCGGGGAATCCAGAACCAGGATATCTCCACCATCCGGAACCTTCTTTGCAAGGTCTTCGCCGCATACATAACCAGCGTTGTAGTTATCAGATCCTGCATAGGATACAAGGTAGCTCATATCGCCAACCTGTGTATCAAAACCGAACATCGGAATATCTGCCTCTTTCAGAGCATCCAGAGCCGGGATAATACCGTCAGCATCTACCGGGTTTACGAACATAAGATCGATATTCTGAGAAATCAGATCCTCAACCTGGTCGATCTGCTTATTGGAATCATTACCCGGGTCAACGGAGATCAGCTCATCACCGTTTGCCTCAACAACTTCTCTGATAGCACCTTCCAGTGCAACGAAGAACGGGTTTGTACCATCCATACAGGTATAACCGATCTTACGTCCTTCAGCGGATGCGCCCATGCCTGCAAATGCAGTCATAGCTGCTGCGATCACAGCAATTCTCATAGCTCTTCTTTTCATAATACAACAACCTCCTGTTTGTATTTTTACTGTACATTTTGTACAGCTTTTCACAAGTTGGGTACATTATAGCAGATATTATGCCGATGTGCAATACCTTTTTTATGTAATGTATCCATTTTTCGCATCATTTTCGAACATTATTGTATATTTGTACCATACAACTTTAACAACATTTTCAGTTGTGGAAATGCATATCGTGAATTACATGACTGATAAAACATAAAGGGAGCCGATGCTCCATAGATGTGATCGTCATATCTATGGAGCATCAGCTCCCTTGCATATTTATCTGATTTTTACAGTCCCAATTTTTCTGAATCATTCGCCGTGCATTGATCCAGATTTCATTTTTCATTTCCAGGTCAAGCATTTCAGGGCATTCTCTTGACCTGAATTCCAGTTTTCAATTTCAGATCAATTGAATTGTCCCCCTTGTCAAGGACAAGTTTACATTCAAAAAGACCATATTTCATTTATGACATTTCGTTTATAGTGACCTGTTGTTAGAACCCAGAGAGATTGATCACCCAGAGTCCGCTGAAAACAACTAATTCGTGCTCATTAGTAATAGCCAACTGTGATGGTCACGAACGCCAGCCTTGACATGAACCTCAGATAATGCCTGGGTATTCATATCCCGACGGCGAAGAACTCAAGAACAGATTGTTTGAATTTCCGTCAGAATCTGACAGTTTAGCATTATCTGAGAACCCTATCAAGGCCAGGCCCAGAGGGTGGCTGATAGTTCCCTCTGGCTCAGGAGCCTAAGAACAGATAGTGAAGAATTCAGCATGTGCTTAAATTCAATGACTATAGTCGAGTAGACTAGGACCTTACAATCCTAGCCCCTCACAGATCCGTACGTGCGG
>JAUNAF010000010.1 GCA_030527715.1 Eubacteriales bacterium | reverse complement strand
ACAGAAAAGCAGGTGTGAGAACGGTTTCTCACACCTGCTTTGTCTACAGTCTGAAGAGTGGGGCATCTGCCCCACTCTTATTTCATTCATGACAATAGAATGTTCGCGGAGCGTACATTCTATTGTTTGCGCGAGTAGCGATGAGAATGCTGTGCTTGCACAAGCATTCGAGGAGCACCGCGACAACTTGAGAAACTCGCAAAGCGTGTTTCTGGATTAACAACAAAGCCAGCGTTTCCTGAACAACCTAATAAAAATTCAATTCACTGATCGCTGTATCCTGGTAGGCACTTCCCTGATACACAGAGAGAATCGCCACTGTAACATAGTCCGTCGTTACCTCACGGTCAAATGCAATGGTCTGCTGGCTCATAGAATCACTTATCTCATAAAGTGCCGTAGAATCGTCGGAGAAAGTCAGCTTCAACACCGCCGGTCTTCCATTTTTATAATAGAGACTCTCGTCCTTCTGAAAGCCATTACAGATCCTAAATCCTGATAAAGTCTGTTCCTTGTTAAAAATAAAAGTGACGCTCTCCCCCTCACCATTGCCGTCGACACCCTCAATCCAGGCTGTATTTAAGATGCCATCGCAGATATTCTCCGGATCATGGCGGAAATTATACTCATACTCAATCAGAAAGGAAGTCGCAGATACCATGATCACTGCTTCCATAGGATCTGAACTGGCGGCAGAACTGCTGCCCTGGCCGCCCGTGCAGGACCAGTCATTGATATCAAGATACAGAGTCTCCGGCTGCCCACTCGGCGTATACTCGTAGGTGATCGCCAGCTTTCCGTCTGCGAAGGAAAGTTCATAAGGCCAGTAATAGTCTGAATTTAAACTATCGATTCTTTGCACGGTCCGACCATTCTGATCAAGAACCATAACATCCGGACCGAAATACCCACATATAAAAAGCAGTTCCGTACTCATACAGGATGAGGCACTTGCGCCGCCAAAGTCTGTATTACGCCAGACCTCGGTTCCATCTGTTAAATTAACGGCAATGACTGTCCCGTTCTCAGAATAACAGTAGAAATCACCCCAGATTCCCACCTCACACACTCTGGCCAGCTGCACTGCCTCATAGCTGCCTGTTGTCAGACTCCACAGATTCTGTCCGTCAGCAGCCTGACCACGGATGACTGCATATTCCATACCGTTTTCATATTGATGGTCAAAGGTCACCTCGGCGGCACGTTCAGCGCTGTGCGACTGTTGATCCGATGAGTCTTCTGATTCCTCATACATCAACTCATCCTGCGTCTTAATTTTTCCCATCGCTCCATTCACCCACCAGTCTGACACCTCTGACACTGGCTTCTCTGATATTCCTGCAGACGCCTCCAAGGACACCACACCTGCACTGGCAGAAATACCGCAGCTTCCGGAAAAGCCGATGACAATACCAAGCATCATCAGGATGGCTCTCGTTTTATTCATGATGATATCCAATGATAATTCCCCCCTATTCTTTCTGCAGCACTCTTCGCAGCTATCGATCAACTCTTTCATTGCAGGGTTCAGCAGCGGAAAGCTGCTTCCCTCTCACTTTCGGTACGCCGGTTACTTATATCTGGTCTTCAGTAACCACTTCTGATCAATGATCTTCGTATGTTCACCAAATCTGATATGCAGCCTTACCGTTCCCGGCTGCTGCCTGATCTCGATGATCTCTCCCTCTCCGTAGGTTGGATGCTGGATCACTTCACCCGTCTGATACTGGATCACACTGTCTCTGCTCTTCTTGTATTCTGTCTCTCTTCGATAATTATCTCGCATCGTGTATGTTTTGTCATGGATCGGATGCTTCAATACCTTTTCATAGTCATGTTTCATGCGGTCCTCACCGACCTTATAGTACGGCGTCGGCGCTGCTCCGACCAGTGAACAGCAGTATTTCCACGCACTTCCATGCGTACCGTACTGCCAGGTGTATTCTTTCGGAATCGGCATATTGTACTGCATATAATGTGCATATTCATGCTTGTACAGATCCAGCCGTTCTCCCTGCGTCAGCGGATGCGGAACGCCTCTTGCAATAAATAACAGTGAAAAATGAAATTCTTCCTCGCTGTTATCCCTTCCTTGGGTGTAAGATCCCAGTGTGCCGGTGTCAAACCCAAATGTGATCGGGATCTTTGCTCCGTTCAACCGGTATTTCCGGTCAAAACCTGCATATAAATTTCTGATCTCTCTGGTGAGAATCGGAATCTCATCATTTAACAGCTTCATTGTCAGCCTGTCTATCTGCATCTTCATCCTCCACACGTCTGTTTTCAGGGAAACACTATCTGTTCAAATACTTCATTTCGTTGTATGATGATACCATTAAACAGGCAGATTCTGCAAGCACCGATCTTTACACCTTGCATCAACTGTTTCTGTATTTGAAAACAGTTGGCCGTGATCGCCATAGAAAGAGGACTTTATGCAAAACGATACGAACCTGAAACAGAATCATAAAATTGAAGAAGCGATCTCTGCTCTTCAGAAAGCACCTGACGATGAGCTTCTCGCACACGCTCTGACTGTGATCCGCCGTCAGATGAAGGCAGGGGCACATCTGATCACTGCAGTCGAAGCTGATCCAGCCTCTGACTCTTTTACGCTCAGAACTGTAACCACTGCCGATGGTAAGACATGGTTCTATGCCTTCACCAGCTACGAAGAACAGTTTAAAGGCGGCGACACGATCATGTCCGGTTTCACAAGTCCCATAGACCGGCTTTTCGAAGTGACGCTCCACACTTCTGAGGTCGAAGGCCTGATCCTCAATCCCTGGAACTGTACGCTCATGTTGGATAAAAATCTGATCAGGATCATTCTCGGTGTTTAATCGATGTTTTATATTTTCCTATCCAAGCCAGTCCACAAGCATCTGAGTTGAGATATTTCTCTCCTCTCCCTGTTTTGTGATGGCATAGATTCCCCAGTCTTCTGCCTCTTCCAGTTTCAGAGGCAGAACTTTCACATGGGTCGAATTCATTTCACTGCTGTCATATTCTGTCGGAGGCATGCCAAAGCATAAAGACCGATTCTCCTTCACCAGTGTGATCGCGATCTGCGGATCTGAGGAGATGACTGAGAATGTCGGTGCAAATCCCGCCTCCATGCATTTCTCCACATAAAAACGGTGCAGATCATAGCCCTCTCCATGTCCCACCATGGGCTGTCCCTTCAGATCTTCTATTCTCAACTCCTCTTTTTCCGAAATCGGGTTGTCACGATTCACACAGATGAAGAGCGTACTCTTTCGGATCAGGGATGCGGAAAAGCTCTGCAGATAGCGGGCAGAAGTTCCGATCAGACCAAGATCGATCCTGCCTTCTTTGATCTGTCTCGTCATCTCACGGTTATCCATCTCTGTAATATAGAGCAGCACGTTTGGATTTTCATCATGAAACCGTGTAAACCTTTCCGTACTCAGATGCATCAGCACACCTGCACCGACTGCAATACGCAGAGTAACCGGCTGAGCCGCCGCATATACTTTCATAGACTGTTCAAATTTCTGAAATTTACTTGTGATTTTCTCTGCTTCCCCTGCAAAAACCTCTCCAAAAGGTGTCAGCTGCAGATGCTTCTTTTCTCTCAGAAACAACTCCGCTTTCAGCTCCTTTTCCAACTGACGCACGGACTGTGCCACTGCCTGTCTGGAAATAAAGAGCTCTTCTGCTGCTCTGGTAAAACTTCTGCTTCGACTGACCGCGAGAAAATACTGTAATTGCTGTATATCCATTCTGATGTCTGCCTTTCCCCGATGCTTTTATCCTGCGCAACTTTTCATTGCGTAAGAGCAACCAATTAGTACTTTCTAACTATTATATATTTTGTTATAATTTTATCATGCAACTGGGTAAAGGACAATCACAATTAAACAGATTGTCTAATTTTCACTATGAAAGGACGAACGTACCATGAAACATGATATTTCCAGACGTGATTTCTTAAAGGGTGCCGCTGCCAGCGCTGCAGCAGCTGCTGCAACCGGCATTCTTGGTTCCATGACTCCGGTTTTCGCTGAGGAGAATGCGCCTGCAGCTGACAGCTCTTCAGAGCTGATGACCGCCGAGAAAATGGCTGATGTAAAATGGAGCTTTGAGGTTGCTCCGGATCCGATCCCGGAGGATCAGATTTCTGAGACTATCGAGCATGACATCATTGTCATCGGTGCAGGTATGTCCGGTCTCTGCTGCGCAGTTTCCGCTCAGTACTACGGCGGCGATGTAATGCTGTTCTCCGCTTCTTCCGTACCGTACGCACGCGGTGGTTCCAACCATGCAATCGGTTCCAAGCACCAGAAAGAGATGGGCGTGGATTACACACCGGAAATTGCCCGCAAGATGGTAAAAGTTGAGCAGGTTTCCGGAACTTATCATATGAATAAGCAGACCTGGGCAAACTGGGTAAATAACTCTGCAGAGTCCATGGACTGGATGATCGACATCATGGAAGCAAAGGGACTTCATGTTGGTCTGGAACCTGCATATCTGGATCCGGACGGAGTTATCGAGACACTTCCGGGCTCTCACAACTTCTACTCTGATGATCAGCCGCTCGGCGTATTCTTCGGAGCTCCGCTCTGCGCACAGGCTTATGCAGATACCTTCACTGAGAACGGCGGTACCATCGAGTACAAGACTGTTGCAAAACAGCTCGTTCGTGAGGACAATAACAAAGGCCGTGTTTCCGCAGTTATCGCTCAGCGTGAAGACGGTTCCTATGTAAAATTTGTCGGCAGAAAAGCAATCGTTATGGCTACCGGTGACTTCTCCACCAACCGCGATATGATGGCTAAGTATTCTCCGTGGGCATATGAGCATTACAAAGACAAGCTTCGTTTTGAGACCAACTATGATAATCAGTTCGTATATACCGGTCTGATGCCGGGTGACGGACAGTCTATGGGTCTCTGGGTAGGTGCTGCATGGCAGAGAACTTTCCCGAATCCGTGTGCGATCAACGGCGGTGCAACCGGTCCGGCTCATGCTGTAATCTCCAATTTCTGGGGAATCAATCTGGATATCAACGGACGTCGTTTCATGAATGAGTGCACCAACTTTGCTTATGCAGGAATGGCTGTACTGGATCTGCCGGAAGAGACTGCATTTGCGGTATGGGATACCGACTACGCTTACACTGAGAAGGAGTGGGATGCTCTCGGACACGTTATGGGCGAAGGAAACGGCATCAAGAACCAGACTCCGGAAGAGATGATCGCTTCCTGGGATGCTAACGCTGAGTCCGGCACCTATTTCAAGGCTGATACTCTGGAAGAGCTGATCGACCTGATGTATGACGGTTACAGCGATGAGGCTAAACAGACCGCTCTTGCATCTATCGCTCACTACTCTGAGTGTGCAAAGAACGGTTACGATGATGAGTTCCAGGTAAATCCTGAGGTTCTTCATCCGATCGAAAAAGGCCCGTTCTACGGAACCAAGAAGACCGGTTCTACCTTCCTTGCTGTATTCGGCGGACTTCGTACCAACGATAAGCTGCAGGTTTGCGAAGAGGATGATACTCCGATCGAGGGTCTCTACAATGTAGGAAGCATGATCGGTGACTTCTACTCCAACTCCTACAACTTCGTACTTCCGGGACAGAACCTTGGCGCTTGCTGCCTGACCCTTCCGTACATGCTCGGAAAGAGCCTTGCTCAGGAAGACTAATTTAAAGTACAGCAAAATATACAAAAACATCGCTTGACTTTTGTTCAATAATACGTATAATAAGTTCTCGTTGAATGAAATAATAGCCGAGTATTGATGGTAGCCTGTGTGTGACAGTCATACGCAGGCTGCCATTTTTTGCCTTGCTTTGCACGGCAGATCCAAGGAGGTTATTTTACTATATGAACAATCGGTCAAACACTTATCTCGCAGAGGCGCCTGTGCGTAAGCTGATCGTACAGTTTTCCGTGCCCTGTATCCTGTCACTCCTGGTATCTTCTCTCTACAACATCGTAGATCAGATCTTCATCGGCCGCGGCGTCGGTTATCTCGGAAACGGTGCGACAAATGTCGTTTTCCCGATCACCGTCATTGCACTGGCTCTTGCACTGATGATCGGTGACGGCTGTGCCGCTTACTTGAGTATCTGTCAGGGTATGGGCGATAAGGAACGCTCTCACCGCAGCGTTGGCAATGCGATCATGGCATTCCTGCTGGTCAGCATCGTACTGACAGCACTCTTCGCATTCGGACGTGAGACGATCCTTTCCATCTTCGGTGCCACCGAGAATAACATCGACTACGCAAGAGAATACTTCGATATCATTCTCATCGGTATCCCGTTTTATATCATTACCAATGGCATGAATTCCATCATCCGTGCAGACGGAAGCCCGCAGTTTGCAATGTTTTCCACACTGATCGGCTGTATTCTGAACATTATTCTGGATCCGATCGCCATTTTTGTACTGCACTGGGGTGTCAGAGGTGCTGCTCTGGCTACGATTGCCGGTCAGATCGTTTCCTTCTGCTTCAGCTTCTACTATCTCTTCCATACGAAGAGCTTCCGTCTGAGCAGAGACAGCTTCCGTCCGAATGCAGATATCCTCAGACACATTCTTCCGCTGGGTATCAGCAGCCTGCTGACACAGCTCTCCATCGTAGTGATCATGGGCGTTATGAACAGCACACTGGTGAAATACGGTGCCCTCTCTGAATACGGTGCGGATATCCCGATGACTGTTATGGGTATCGTAATGAAGGTCTTCCAGATCGTGATCGCCTTTGTCGTTGGTATTGCGGCAGGATGTCAGCCGATCGTCGGATACAATTTCGGCGCCGGCAACATCAAGCGCGTCAAAGAGATTTTCCGCGACATGATGATCGCAGAGGTAGTGATCGGAGTCGTTGCAACACTGCTGTTTGAGCTCTTCCCGGTACAGATCATCAGTCTGTTCGGAAGCGAAAGCGATCTTTACAAACAGTTTGCAGTATATGCATTCCGCATTTTCCTTTCCGCTATGGTACTCTGCTGTGTACAGAAATCAACCAGCATTTTCCTGCAGTCTCTCGGAAAACCGGTACATTCCATGGCACTTTCCCTGCTGCGTGAGTTCGTCTTAAGCGTGCCGCTGGTGCTGCTGCTTCCGCAGTTCCATGACCTCGGTGTCCTCGGTCCTCTTTACTCCGGACCGATCGCAGATGTTATCTCCTGCACAGTCGCAGTGATCATGGTGCTCTCCGTACTTGGCAGACTGAGTTCTTCCGGAGAAGAAGAGCAGGCTTCCTCCGGACAGACTTTAGCCGGAGAATTCAGTACGACCGCTGAGTAAATTTCTGCAGACAATGTCTATAAAAAGAAGATGGGTAATTCGAAAAATCGAATTACCCATCTTCTTTTACTATATGACTATTTTTCATACTCTAATCCCGCGCGGTCAAACGCAGCCATCAGAAATTCTCTGATCTCCCGTTCTCTCTTCCACATATCATCTCCCATATGTGTACGCACCTCAACTGCAGCATGATAATGTGCCACTCCCTCCGGAGGCGTCTGTTCTGCTGCTTTTCTGAGCATCTGCGCTGCAATCTCAACATTCAGATATCCCCAGTTTTTATACTCCGGTGCAGCACCGAGCTCCATATGATGATCTCCGTAGCATGGATTTGACGGATCATTGATGCAGTTGCAGATATGAAACTGTGCCATATACGGAAGTGCCAGCTCCATAGACTCCATCAGACTGATATCCGTGGCAAGTGCCTCATGCGCACTGTCCCAGTGCAGATAAAAATTCGGGCATTCCTTCTTCAGCTTTGCAAACCATTCTGTCACTTCACGGATCGGACCCATCAACTGTTTTTTATGAACATAGCGGTCCAGCGGTTCCAGAGTGAGATGTAAACCAGGATACTTAGCTGCAGCTTCTGATATCTCATGATAAGACTCAGACAATGCCTTCTTTGCTTCCTCTCTGATAAGATCTCCAGGATCATCTCCGGAAGGAAGTCCTACATTGGTCGTACCAGATTCTGCCGCCGTTTTCATCAGTTCGATCGCATACTCTGCAGATCTTTTCCGAAGTTCCGGTTCAGTGGAGGAAAGATTGTATCCTGCACCTGTGATCTTCGGAGATGCCCACTGAGTGATCTGATATCCGGACTCTGCAAGCGAACGCACCACGTTCTGATTCTGCTTCTGACTGATCACCGGCAGTTCAAATCCCCGGTAAAACGGTATCTCTGTACATTCCTGAAGCAGTCCTGTCAGAAATGTCTCATTGTCGGCTACCGGCATAAAGATCTCCAGCAAATGGAGTGATGGATGGATTCTATTCATAGCCTTTCTCCTATTTTTTCTTTCTGAGCTTTCCGATAAACGGCCATCCGATTGCAATGATGATCAGCACAATCAGAATGATAGAGATCGGATTTGTGAACAGTCTTACCGGATTTCCCTTTGAGAGCATCAGGGTTCTTCTGAGATTTGTCTCGCACATTTCTCCGAGAAGCAGTCCCAGAACAAGAGGTCCGAGCGGATAATCAAACTTTCTGAAGAAAAATCCTACAATTCCGAAGATAAACATGATGATCACATCTGTGTAGCTGCGGTTCAGAGAATACGCGCCGATACAGCAGATCAGAAGCACTGCCATCTGAATATACTGACTCTTTACGCTCAGCAGCTTGATGCATCCTCTCGCAAGAAGAAGACCCAGCGGAAGGATAAAGATGTTTGCTACCAGCATGATGATGTACAAACGGCCGACAAAATCTCCGCTCTTGGTCAGCAGAGTCGGACCGGTCACCATACCATACATCGTCAGCGCACCAAGCAGAACTGCGGTACTGGAATCTCCCGGGATGCCAAGTGCGAGTGCTGTGGTGAGCGCACCGCCGATCGATGCGTTGTTGGAAGCACAGGTAGCTGCCAGACCCTCGATCGAACCGTGTCCGTATTCATCCGGGTGCTTTGAGACACGTTTGCAGACATCCCACGAAACCAGCGCTGAGATATCTCCGCCGGTTCCCGGAATAATACCTACCACTACACCGATCACTGAACCGATCAGTGCCGGCAGTGTCATTCTCTCATGTTCCTTCTTCGATGGGAAAACGCTGTCTTTTACGACAGCCACATCATCCTTGCTGCGATTTTTTTCATTGTCAAAAATCTGTGACAGCATCTCACCGATGCCGAACAGACCGATCATTACCGGAATAAAGGTGATTCCGTCCAGCAGAGATACATTGTTGCCTACATAGCGCTTCAGGCCAAGCAGCGGATCCAGTCCGACTGTGCTGAGTGCCAGACCTGCAAAACCGACGATCAGTCCTTTCGCAAGTGAAGTATGGGAAATACTGATCATCATGGACAGTCCGAAAAGTGCCAGCCAGAAATATTCTGCAGAACCAAACTTTAATGCCAGACCTGCCAGAGGCTTGCATGCAATCATCAGAACGATGGTGGAGAAGATACCGCCCATCACTGAATAAATGGTATTAACACCAAGTGCAAAACCTGCTCTTCCGTTTTTCGACAGGGTGAAACCGTCAAACGTAGTTGCAATTGATGCCGGCGTTCCCGGTGTATTGATTGCGATTGCAGAGATACCACCGGAAAAAATAGCTGAGTTGTATACGCCAAGCAGCATACCGAAGCCATTGACCGGATCCATTTTAAATGTAAGCGGGGTGATCAGGGATACCGCCATAACACTGGTGAGTCCCGGAAGCGTTCCTACTACCAGACCAACCAGCACTCCAAGTACAATGCAAAGCAGACAGTTCGGAGTGAAAACTGTCTGTATCGCTCCTAAATAATCCATACCGTCTCCTTTCTCAGTAAATATTCAGATTTACTTTCAATGCTACTGAAAATGCAAGATACAGAACTCCTGTCACACCTGCTGAGTAAAGGATGGAAAACAGCAGCTTTTCTTTGAAAATCATGCACTGAATAAAAATAAAGATAAATCCTGCCGCAAGAAACGGAATATGTTTCCAGAGAATCAGAAATAGAAGAAGATCTGCGAGGATCATCAGCATCTTCATACAGCCTTCTTTTTTCTCACTCATAGCCAGTGTCCCTTCGAAAGGATACTTTGGCTGTCTGATCGACTGAATTATTATAATGATCGCCAGGACAAGAATTGCTGCACAGATCAGATTCGGGAAAAACTTCGGTCCCGGATCTCCCAGCGAAGAATTCGATTTTAGTGTTGTATTTGTTACATAGAGTGCCAAACACGCTGCCAGTGCCAGAAGTGCTCCGACTATCGCGTTTCCGTTTACTTTTTTCATAAATACACCTCGTTGCTGCCCGATCTGTCGGTTATTTGAAAAGGAACAGCCACAAACAGCCTGCTTCCAAGCTCTTTGTGGCCGTCCATCTATCATTTATTTATGCCATTCTTTTCTGTATTTCCTATACTGTCACTTATGCTCCGATATTCAGAGAGGTGATCAGCTCAGAATAGTAATCATAATCTGCCTTTACCATCTTATAGAAATCTTCCGGTCCATAGTAGGTGCTGCCGCATCCTCTGCTCTCACAGAAGGAAACATACTCTTCACTTTCAAATGCGGTCTTGATGCCGTCTACCAGAACATTCAGAACATCTTCTTCGATTCCCTTCGGTGCAAGGAAGCCAACCCAGCAGGATACCAGAACATCAAAGTTCTGCTCTTTTGCGGTCGGAGTATCCGGAAGGACTGTGCTGCGCTCTTCGCTGAATGCTGCAAGGCACTTCAGATCGCCGGATTCTACATAGCTGTATCCCTCAGCGGTACCAACGATTGCTGCATCGATTTCTTTTCCAAGCAGTGCGGTCAGGGCACCGGTTGCTCCGTCATACGGAACATGTGCCAGCTCGATCTCAGCCTTGTCAGCGAGTACGCATGCTGCGATGTGCCAGATAGATCCGATACCAGAGTTAGCTACCTGAAGGGTACCCGGATTTTCTTTCGCATAATTTACGAAATCTTCCAGTGAATTGAACTCAGAATCTGCGGATACATACAGTGCTGCCGGCCAGGACATTGCACATCCGAGAAGCTGAACGTCATCCGGTCCAATCTCAGCATATCCTAACGGCTCTACCATGGAAAGCTCTACCGGAGCGGTTCCGATCGTGTAACCGTCTGCCTTTGAGCTCATAACATACTGCATTCCTACAGAACCGGATCCGCCGGTCTTGTTATCTACGGTCACGCTCCATCCGAGCTGATCCTGCATGATCTGTGCTGCCTGTCTTGCCATCGCATCACTTCCGCCGCCTGCTGCTGCATGACAGATAATATTCACGGTATCCTCCGGAAAATCTGCTGCCATTGCTGTCGGTGCGATCGCTCCGATCGTCATTGCTGCTGCCATCACTGCTGCCATGATTTTTGTTCTCTTTTTCATACTCTTTCTCCTTTTTGTTTTTCTTTTTATTTTTAGGCGCCTTCACGCCAAATGCTCCAAACTATTTTGTGTATCGATATCTGACCATCTGTGCTGCTCCGTGATTTGCAGCTATGATCTCTGCATAATTCTCTCTCTCATTGACAACGATCTGTGCCGGAGCCTGACCTTCATCGATCAGCAGTTCTTCTTTCACGACGGTCTCTCCATCCTGCTCTGCTAACCTGTAAAGAATCAGTTTTTTCTCACCTGCACGGCTTCCTGTGATCAGTCCCATCTCTCCGAGGAATCTTCCACCCCAGAGTACGTGACCGAAATCCAGCGGCAGTTCCAGACTTCTCTGATAGCCGTCTGCTTTCTTTTTAAAGACGGTCGCCTGATTTCCATGAAATCCTTCGATGATCACCAGCTCTTCCACACCGTCTCCATCCAGATCTTCAAATACGATATCACTTGTCGGCACATCGAGCAGTTTTTCTACTTTCCAGATACCGCTCTCCCTCTGTGCAAGAAAGACTCCGTCCTCCCCGCCGAAAAACAGATCATCGTATCCCTTCTTATTCTTCTTCAGATACATTGCATGATGTTTCAGAATGCCGTCCTGGATCTCTTCAAATCTGACTGTCTCATCTTTGCTGTATGCACCGATCTCCATCGGTCCCTTTGTTGTCCAGTCATCCGGTGCATCCTTATGTCTGCACAGCCTGCCGGCTGCCATATAAACTCCGTCCTCTTCGATCAGCTGGGCTGCACGATGAATATAAGGAACATCCGCAAGCACGGTTCTCTTTGTCTGGATCTCATCATCTTTTCTGTCCAGTTCGATCTTTACCAGTTTTGCTGATGCGGAGTCAAAGACCGGATAGAATTCTTCGATACAGAAGATGGCATCTTCTCCTTCCAGATCCAGAGCCGCCATCACGCCTCCCTCTCCACCGGTCAGCGGATATACCTTCTTGGTTTCTGCACTCACTAAAACCGCCGGTCCCTGTCGGTTTTCCGAAGCTGCAACATAAAAATCCTCTCCAAATAACCTTGCATTGCCCACTGCATATAATCCCGGCATTCCGTCAACCAGGACTTCTCTTTTGCACTCCATTTGCATCTCCTCTTCTATCAACTGCTTTTTCTGCTGCTTTTCAGACTTCCATCGGAGCTTTCCCGCTTTACGACTGTGGTAGGTATTCTCACCGAATTCTTTTGTACCACTGTTTTATCCACCAGCAGATCGATCGCCAGCCTTGCGATCTCTTCTTTTGAAAAATCCAGCGTTGTCAGAGTCGGTGTCACGATCCTGGAGGATGCGGTATTATCCATACCTGTAATCGCTATCTTAGATGGATCATACAGTCTCAGTTCCTTAAATCTCTGCATGATTCGAATTGCAAGATAATCATTTCCGGTTACAAATGCAATCCTCTTCTTCTCTCTCTGAGCTTCTCTCAGCAGTGTCTCTGCCTTATCGAGAATAGCCTCGTAGCTGCTGGTATCAAAACTGACCAGGTGTTCATCCATATCCATCCCGAACTCAGCGAGTGCTCTGCAGTATCCCTTAAAACGATAGTCCTTTTCTCTCCAGACATTCACACCTGACAGATAAGGCGGCATATAAGCTGCTTTCTCAAATCCCTGATCGAGCAGATGCCTGGTGATCTCGTAAGTACCGGAGGTATAATCTATTTCCAGGCACCTCACTCTCGGATCCAGATGATCATATTCCTTTGCCTTATACAGAACGATTGGAATTCCATTTTCCGCCATCTGATTGATCTGATCACTGCTGTAGATGCTGGTTCCAAGAAAAATTCCATCCAATCGATGATTTGTCATACTTCTCAGAAATCGGTCATCCTGATGGCTGGTACACAGAAATAATTTATATCCCTTCTGATATGCATAGCACTCACTGTAATGAGCGATCTCTGCAAATAACTCACCTCGAATATCATCACATACCAGTCCCAGATTGTAGGTCTTCTTATCCCGCAGGCTCTTTCCGATGTAGTTTGGCTGATAATTCAGCTTCTCTACCGCTTCCAGAACAGCCTTGCGTTTCTCCTCACTCACATAATTCGAATTGTTCAATACATAGGACACCACAGCCGGAGAAACACCTGCAAGTACCGCCACATCTTTTCTAGTAACCATTTTCACCAAACCGCACCATATATTTACTCGTGTTTATATATAAATTATCACGTAACTTTCGCACTGTCAACAGCATTTTCTGTCGTTTTGATGAAGAAAATGCGCCCCGCTGTTCTTTTCTCCGGCGGAGCGCATCGCAAATCAATATTATTTTCTGTTTTTTCCGTGATTTTAATATCCTACGCTTCGATTGACCTGGTTCTTCAAGTCCTCACCCGCAAAATATCTGCGCATATTCTCACAGGTAATATCCACAAGTGTCTCATAGATCTCTTTCATATGGTTTCCGCCTGCGATATGCGGTGTGATCAGGGCTCCCGGTGCATCCCACAGCGGATCATCCTGCGGCAGCGGTTCAGGATCAGTAACATCCAGGAAGGCTCCTGCGATCATTCCCCGACGCAGAGCTGTATTCAATGCTGCACAGTCCACCAGATTTCCTCTGCCCACGTTCAGCAGAATCGCACTGTCTTTCATCAATGCCAGATGCTTTTCTGTGATCACATGTTTTGTTGCATCTGTACCCGGCAGGCAGAGTGCCACAATATCTGCCTTTGGCAGAAGCGCCTCCAGCTGATCCATCTGATGCTGTTCGTCAAAACCTTCCGGCATTTCTTTTAAGGTACGGCGCAGACCTATCACACGACTTCCCAGTGCCTGCATTCTTTTCGCAAACTCGCTTCCGGTATTTCCTGTACCCAGCACCAGTGTTGTGCTGTTCCAGATGCCGCTGACTGCCCCCTCGTCTCTCCAGAGGTGCTGCTTCTGATTCTCATAATACGGAATCAGCTTCTTTTTCAGTGCCAGCAGTCCTCCAAGCATATGCTCTGCCAGCGGCATTCCATAGGCTCCGGTGCCGTTTGTCAGCATCGTGGTGTCAGCAAGGATTCCAGGCTTGCAGTACTGTGCCGCACCTGCACTGTTCAGCTGGATCCATTCCAGATGTTTTGCCTCCGCAACGATCGCAGGTGCAACATTTCCCACAAGGATCTCATAATTTTTTAAAATTTCCGCTGTCACTTCTCTGTCAGACAGATAGGTGATCTCCGCCTCCGGACAACTGTCCTCGAGGCGCTGTTTCTGTGCCTCTGTCAGATCCCAGGTACAAATGATTTTCTTCATCGACTTGATTTCTCCTTTTTTTCTTATATTTTCACCCGCTACTGCCTCTCATAGGTCCAGAAGCAGATGTAAATCAATGAAAATCCGATCGCTACCGCAAATACCGTCTCACCGGTTGCGATCGCATATTTCCGAAACAGCTCCCCATTTCTGCTGAGCGCATAATATACGGTATAGTAGAGACTGCCGCCCGGAATAAACGGAACCGTCGCGGGAGTGAGCAGACAGGTCGTCGGTGCCTTCACTGCTCTCGCTGCAATGTGAGCATAGAGACTGCAGAATGCCGCCGCCAGCAGATTGGCAAAAAAACTGCTGGTAAACGTACAGCAGCCAAGGTAGACCATCCACGAGAGCATGGCATCGACCGCGATCAGCAGCCAATGCTTCTTATTGCTTCCAAATACGATGGCAAATCCAAAGCCTCCCACAAATGCCGATATAATTTGAATCCAGTTATTCATCCATCAACCTCCAAACAGCAGAGAGATCAGCATATATCCAAAGGCAATACTGGCCGCGATCAGCAGGGAATCGATAAAACGCAAAAGCCCTGTAATTGTTTCACCGAGCAGCATATCTCGCACCGCATAGGTCAGCGAGATTCCGGGAATCGTCAGCATAATACATCCGATCAGCATCTTGTCGAGATCCAGATCTATGCCGCTGTGTATGCCTTCTTTCGACATAACATATCCGATAATGCCGGTAACCACCGAATAAAAAAAGTAGTAACCCAGCTTATTTTCGCTTCTGGTATGGCTACGGTGATTCATGTAAGTGATCGCGCAGGCAAGTACCGCCGTTCCCAGCGCATCTACTGCACTTCCTCCGAAAAAGACGCAGAAACCGCTGGCTGCCATCACCGCTCCAAGGTAAGCGACCCATCCAGGCTGCTTTGGCTTGTTCTCACGAAGTTCTCTGATCCTCTTCTTCAGCTGTTCCGGTTCCGGTTTTTCAGCACAGATATCTCTGGAGAGCTGATTGAGCCGTTCCAGTTCATCCAGATCTGTTCCCCACTGATAGACACGCCGGAACTGATGCTCCACCTGACCATCTGCATCCACAGCAGTCACCTGTATCTGAGATGTGATCGTAAATACGTCCACTGATACATATCCGTAACTTGTCAGTATCCTCTGAATGGTATCTTCCACACGGCTGACCTCTCCGCCTGTTCTGAGCATTCTTTCACCGATATCCAATGCACAGCTGACTATGTTCCGGTCCATAACTCCACTCCTCTTATTTGCTCTTTACTGGCTTTCTTCTGTTACCCTATTCTAATATATCCGCTGCGCTTATTGCAAGACCTGCACATAAAAAGAACGTCCTCCGGACGTTCCCTTTGCATGCTTAGTAAAAAGAAGTCCGGCGCTTTCACGCCGGACTTCCCGCTTTTAATGCAAAACTACCTGTTCCGTTTTATGAGCTTACAGCAGAGATGCCGGCTCTACATACTCAAGATCAAGAGCTTCTGCAACACCCGGGAAGGTACACTTGCCATCATAGGTGTTCAGACCTGCCAGCAGTCCAGGATCATCCAGGAGGGCCTTGGATACACCCTTTCCTGCGATTGCAAGGCCATAAGGAACGGTAGCATTAACCAGAGCCTGAGTTGCAGTTCTTGCTACAGCACCCGGCATATTTGCTACGCAGTAATGAACGATGCCGTCCACGATAAAGGTAGGATCATCATGAGTGGTTGCATGTGTCGTCTCAACACATCCACCCTGATCTACTGCTACATCGACGATAACTGCGCCAGGTTTCATGATCGCAAGATCTTCCTTCTTAACCAGTTTCGGAGTAGTACGTCCCGGAAGAAGAACTGCACCGATTACCAGATCTGCTTTCTGAAGAGCTGCACGGATATTTTCACGAGAACTGTACAGTGTTGTGATCTGTCTCGGGAAGATATCATCCAGATATGCCAGTCTGTTTGCGTTGACATCAAGGATCGTAACGTTTGCGCCCATACCTACTGCGATCTTGCAGGCATTTGTTCCTACATTACCGCCGCCGATGATAACAACGTTTCCTTTTTCAACACCCGGAACACCTGCCAGAAGGACACCGCGTCCGCCGAATCTCTTCTCCAGATATTTTGCACCTTCCTGAACGGACATACGTCCAGCGATCTCACTCATCGGCATCAGACACGGAAGTCCTCCGCCCTTTCCGATAATGGTCTCATATGCAATCGAAGTTACACCGGATTTCAGAAGTGCATCTGTCAACGGCTTGTCAGCTGCAAGATGGAGGTAAGTATAAAGAATCATGCCCTTACGGAAGAAGCCGTACTCTTCTTCAATCGGCTCTTTTACCTTTACGATCATTTCCGACTGATCCCATACGTCCTTGGCGCCGTCAATCATCTCAGCTCCGGCTGCCACATAATCTTCATCTGTGTAGCCGATAGATTCGCCCGCTGTCTTTTCAACCAGAACTTTATGTCCTGCATTCACAAAAGCAGCCACACCGGCAGGTGTAAGTCCAACACGATTCTCATTGTTTTTGATTTCTTTTGGTACACCAATAATCATACTCTTACCTCCTTACAAAATGTTTGATCTCATCAAAGTTACCCTTTTGATAGTTCTAGTGTATACCATTTTTTCAGAAAAGTACAGTAAAATTTTTTAATTTTTTAAAATTTATTAGTAATTTTACACAATAAACTGACGCTTCTGGAAATTTATATCCCCCCACCCGGCTTGTGGGACTCTTCATAAAATGTTACGATATTATCAATCTTTTAGAGTCACTTTTCAGAAAGGAAAAGGATATCCTGCTATGTCAGTAAAAACCATCATCAGTGAAAACCGTTCTTACTGGAACCAGCGTGCTTCCAGTTACTCTGAAGTAAATCAGATGGAACTCCATACAGAGAGTCATCTGCGCTGGCAGCAGCTGCTGGATGAAAAGATCCGCAGCCGCTTCCCAGACCGTTCCAGAAATGAGATCCGTGTGCTTGAGGTCGGCACCGGTCCGGGCTTTTTTGCCATCCTACTCGCAGAGCTTGGCTACGATGTCACTGCCATCGATCTCACTCCGAATATGCTCACCGAGGCACGCAGAAATGCCGGTGCTCTGGCTGACAGAATTCATTTTTATGAGATGAACGCAGAAGCTCTTCAGTTTGCTAATGACAGCTTTGAAGTACTTCTCTCCAGAAATCTTACCTGGAACCTCCCTCATCCGGAGCAGGCTTATCGGGAATGGTCTCGCGTGCTCTGCCATGACGGACTGCTCCTGAATTTCGATGCAAACTGGTACGGCTATCTCTACGATGAGCAGGCAAAGGATTCCTACTGCCGGGACCGTGAGAATGCGGCAGAATCCGGAATCATGGATCAGAATGTGGATGAAGGCACCGGTGTTGATTTCAGTATCATGGAGGATATCGCCAGACGCATTCCTCTCTCAGGCATCCAAAGACCCGCCTGGGATGTGGATCTGCTCACTTCCATGGGCATCTCCGTCTGTCCGGATGAACATATCTGGAAGCGTGTCTGGTCCGATGATGAAAAGATCAGCTTCGCATCCACCCCGCTGTTTCTGATTGAGGCAAGAAATACCAAAACTGCAGAGGCAGAAGTTGCCTGATTTCCCGGCAGCCCACTTTACATGATGACAACAAAAAAGAGCCAAAGCGGCTTGAATCATCTTCTGATTCTATGCTGCTTCGGCTCCTTTTAAGTTGTCGAATAATTTCGAATTAGTCCTGAACGTACGGCATAAGAGCTACGTGTCTTGCTCTCTTGATAGCAACAGTCAGTGCTCTCTGATGCTTTGCGCAGGTACCGGTGATACGTCTCGGAAGGATCTTTCCTCTCTCGGAAACATACTTCTTCAGCTTAGCTGTATCCTTGTAATCGATCTCGTTGTTTTCCTTACCGCAGAAAACGCAAACTTTTTTTCTTCTGCGTCCGCCTCTTCTCTTCATCGGAGAATCGCTTCTATCATTTCTATTGTAAGCCATGATTATTACCTCCATTAAAATTAGTTGAACGGCAGCTCCTCATCAATTCCATCCGGAATATTCATAAATCCGTCACCAGATGCCGCACTCGGCGTCGGTCTGCCCGGATTCGGTGCTGCGCTGTAGCCGCCGACATTAGAGCCCATACCTGCGGAAGCGGATGCGTTTTTGCTCTCAGCAAACTCCTGATCCTCCACAACTACTTCTGTCGTATATACCTTGACACCGTCTCTGTTTGTGTAGCTTCCGGTCTGAATACGACCGCTCACTGCAATCTTGGTGCCCTGACGAAAATACTTCTCAGCAAACTCTGCACTTCTTCCAAAAGCTACACAGCTGATGAAATCTGCGGTCTGCTCTCCGCTGTCGCGGCGAGCGAATCTGCGGTCAACTGCAAGTGTATATCTTGCAACTGCGGTAGCATTCTCTCCTGCGGAATATCTGACTTCCGGATCTCTGGTCAAACGACCCATTAAAATGACTTTATTCATTCTGATCTCCTCTTTTACTTATGCGTCCTGTCTTACGCACAAATATCTGAGAACATTTTCCATGATACGAACATGTCTCTCAAGCTCAGCATTGCAGTCAGAATCTGCTTCAAACTGAATAAAGTAGTAATAACCTTCGCTCATCTTCTGAATCTCGTAAGCTAATTTCTTCTTACCCCATTCATCCACATTCGTAATGACACCATTGTAACGAGTGATGTACTCTTTCACCTTTTCAATGGTAGCATTTCTGTCGTCGTCCTCGATCTTTGCGCTGACAACAACGGCTAATTCGTACTTGTTCATTCGATTGCACCTCCTTATGGTCTCTGGCCTCCCTCATTCAACCCGCCTGGCGGATCTGCGTGTAACGCACGATTGTGCTTAGAGAGGCAAGGAATAAAATATATCACAAGGACGTATTTTAGCATACTCCCCGGCAAACATCAAGTGATTTTTATAAGAAATATCACTATTCAGAAAATCACTGTTTTTCAGCAGTTCTGCAGATCAGATCGACGCATCCGTCAATGCCCAGTGTAGAACTCTTCAAGCACATATCATAATAATCTGCCTGTCCGAATTTTGTCTTAGTATAGTAAGAACAGTATTTTTTTCTTGTCTTGTCAACACTCTTCATATGGCTGATGATCTCAGCCTCCGACATATCCGGCATCTTCGTCTTGAGATTCTGGATACGGAAATACTGGGTCGCGCTGACAAACACATGCAGTGTTCTGTCAAACTCCTGCAGTATCACATTTGCATTACGTCCGACGATCACACAGTTTCCTTTTTCGGCGACCCTGATGATCGCTTCCCGCTGTGCGGCAAACAGCTTTTCATTCAGCGGTTTATTGTAGAAGTCGAACAGGCTCTGTCCGAATCCGAATTCAAACGGAACCTTCTCGTCAAAGCGCCGGATCTCATTCGGTGTCAGAGAACCTGAGGCTGCTGCTGCCTGAAGGATGATATCCTTGTCGCAGTAATAGTAGCCAAGTTCCTTTGCCACTTTTTTTCCGATGGTACCGCCGCCGGCACCGAATTCTCTGCTGATCGTAATGATATTTTTCATAACCTGCTCCTCTTACAATACCTTATCCAGGAAATCGATGGTTCTCTGCTCTTTCGGATTCAGAAGCACCTCCTGCGGTGTTCCCTCTTCCACGATATATCCGCTGTCCATGAAGATGACACGGTCTGCCACCTCTCTGGCAAATCCCATCTCATGGGTCACGATCACCATGGTCATACCGTCCGCAGCCAGGTTTTTCATAACCTGAAGCACCTCGCCTACCATCTCAGGATCCAGTGCACTTGTCGGCTCATCAAAGAGCATGATCTCAGGATTCATGCAGAGTGCTCTGGCGATTGCCACACGCTGTTTCTGTCCTCCTGACAGCTGACTCGGATAGCTCTGCGCCTTATCGGAAAGTCCGACCTTTGCCAGCATATCCTCCGCCCTCTTCTTCGCCTCTTCCTTTGAGCATTTGTGAAGCATATTCGGTGCCAGAGTCAGATTGTCCATGATATTCATATTATTGAACAGATTGAAATGCTGGAACACCATGCCGATATTCTCTCTGACCTTGTTGATATCCACCTTCTTTTTGGAGATATCCACTCCATTGATCAGAACATTTCCGTCTGTCACAGTCTCCAGCTTATTCAGGCAGCGCAGAAAGGTCGATTTTCCGGAACCGGACGGGCCGATCACTACGACTACCTCTCCCTCGTAGATATCCGTAGAGATATCCTTCAGCACCTCAAGTTTGCCGAAGCTTTTTTTCAGATGATTTACGTGTATCTTGCACACTTCACTTTTAGCGGCCAACGTTCAGCCTCCTCTCTACTCTCTTTGCACATCTGGAAAGTACTGTAATGACTGCCAGATACATCACACCCACGATCGCCCAGGTCTGGAAAGACATGAAGGTGGATGCCTGTACATTCTTGGCCGTATTTACCAGTTCCGGGAAACCGATTACGGACAGAATGGAGGTGTCCTTCAGAGTGATGATAAACTGATTGATAAATGTCGGTATCATAGTGCGGACTGCCTGTGGCAGAACAACCTTGCGCATGGCCATGCCATACGTCAGGCCAAGAGATCTTGCTGCCTCCATCTGGCCGCCGTCCACAGATTCGATACCTGCACGAATAATTTCCGCCATATAGGCTCCGCAGTTGAGTGCCAGACAGATCGTGCCTGCCTGCAGTGCGGTGAGATTTACCTTCATTCCTCCGATGATGGTATTAAAGAAGTACGGCATTCCGAAAAATACAAAAAAAGCCAGCACGATCATTGGCACACCGCGAATCAGATCAATAAAGATCTGTGCAATGATGTTGCAGGCTCTGTTTTTTACAACTCCCATAATACCGAAAATCAATCCGATGATGCAGGCAAAGAACAGACCAAGCAGTGCCAGAATCAGGGTCCTTCCCAACGCTGTGAGCAGCTGGCCTCCGTATACATTGATGATCCTTACCATATCTTTTCCTCATTTCCGGTGTTCTGTCAGAATACAGGAGACGGTGCCGGCACCTCCGACACCGCATCCTGCAGATTATCTGAAATTACTCACCTAAGTATTTTGCGAGAATCTCGTCGTACTTACCATTCTCCTTGATCTCTGCAAGTCCTGCATTGAACATGTCTACCAGCTCCTGATTGTCTGCATTAAAGATCGCAAAACCGTAGGAAGCCGGCTCGTTGTTGGTTCCCTCCACGAGCTTCATCGGGATACCGGAATCCTTGATATTGGAAGCCATGATCGGCTCATCATCGAAGGTTGCTGCTACCTGACCGCCGATAACTGCCTGATACATGGTAGCGGAATCCTCAAAGTAAACGATCTCGAATCCGTACTCATCCTTCAGAGACTCTGCATATGCTGCAGACATCGTACCGGTCTTAACTGCTACAGACTGTCCCTTTAAGCCATCGAAGCCTGTGATCTCGGAATCTGCTGCAACTGCCATACACTGAGATGCATCATAGTAACCGTCTGAGAAGATCCATCCGGACTCTTTTCTCTCATCTGTGATGGAAGCTCCTGCGATCATGCCGTCTGCCTGACCTGCCTGGCAGGCTGCAATGCTGGCATCCCATCCAAGAGACTTCAGCTCATACTCGAAGCCCTGATCCTCGGCAACTGCTGCCAGGATATCCACATCGATTCCCACAAAATCCCCGTTGGTATCTGTATATTCAAAAGGCTTAAAGGTGGTATCTGTCGCGATCTGCCATACCTTTCCGTCATTTGATTCTGCTGCAGCGGTCATACCCATTGCAGCCACTGCTGCCAACATAGCTACCAATACTCTCTTCTTCATCTTTGTTGTCCTCCTTATTTGGTTTCTTTGTGCTGCTTATTTATGTTACAGGCGTCAATAAACGCCTGAACAATCTTTTTACTGTCCGGATTGCTCTCATAGGAGAACTCCGGATGCCACTGAACACCCATCATAAATTTCTGTTCTTTCACAGAAATCGCCTCAGCCAGGCCATCCTTCGACACTGCCATAACCTCTGCGAGCGGCGAAAGATTCTTGACTGCCTGGTGATGATAGCTGTTCACCTCATGGATCCCACTGCCGATCATATCTGCCAGAAGGGTATCCGGCAATACCTTCACGGTATGTGCTGTCCTGTCATAGGGTGCGGTCATATGGTGATCGATCATGCTTTCTGACTCCGTCGGGAGATCCTGATACAGATTTCCCCCGAGTGCTGCATTCATCAGCTGGATACCTCTGCAGATACCAAGCACCGGAAGGTCTGCGTTCATTGCCTTTCGCAGCAGATAGATCTCCATCTCATCCCTGGCTTTGCAGATCACTCCGCAGGTCTCCTTTGGAGCCTCTCCGTAGACCTCCGGTCCGACGTCATGACCTCCTGTCAGCAGGATACCGTCGCACATCGCGAACAGCTGATCCAGCTCAGAGTGATCTGTCGAAAGCGGAAGCATCACCGGAAGTGCATTGCACAGCTGAAGCACCTTCATGTATCCCGGCAGCATCCAGTAGCTGTCTTTCTCATCATCATAAAGCGGTATCACACCTATTACCGGCCGCATAATCCTCTCTCCTTCCCCGTTCAGAACTGCTTCTGTCTCAAAACTCATGCCCCGTATTTTTTCAGTCTTCTCTTCATTTTAGCGAAGGTATCTTTTCCAGCCATCCATACATAATCGTCATCGCTGCCGATCTTGTATTTCATAAATCTCTTTTTGCTGATCTTTTTCTCACCTCTGTAATATCTCGGTTTGGAAATAAGTTCCTCCGGATCCGGAAATCCATTGTTGTTGCTGTCCACATAGTAGCGGATCGTCAGAGGCTTGCTGTAGGAGTACACCAGCCGGTTGTCTCTCATCTTCATGTGGTTCACCCAGACCAGCGCTCCGGCATAATCAGAATTCTCGTAAAAGAGAGCATTCTTTCGCGGAAGATAGGCATACCCTGCATTTCCTCCTGCACCGTAGCCCCACTGATTCATCAGCTTCACGACCTTTCCCGCTTCCGGATCATAGGTGTACAGAGAAACCCAGTAAGACTGACGGCAGACCAGCAGCTCAGGAATCTCATCCTCA
The DNA here is from genome assembly GCA_030527715.1 of Eubacteriales bacterium. Lineage (GTDB taxonomy): Bacteria > Bacillota > Clostridia > Lachnospirales > Lachnospiraceae > Marvinbryantia. The sequence goes on along the minus strand of JAUNAF010000010.1, from coordinate 18,960 downwards.
TTAAAATAGATCAGTTCATATTTGTTGACCGCACTGATATCGCTGGAAGTATACTGTGCATTGTCCCGCTTCAATGTACGGTTTTCCCTTTTCAGGACCTTCAGATAGGCTTTTGCCCATCCGTCAGTGGATGCTGCATGAACAGACAGAGAACTGCCAAGGCAGATCATCAGCAGAAGCATTGCCAGCGATGTTCCTTTAAAAGATCTGTGTTTTTTCATAGTCAGGTTCTCCTTTTCTCTGGTCATTCTTCGCGGCTGCGCAGGCCTCTGAGATTTTTCTCCACCAGTCTGCGCGGAACCATTACCTGGTGACCGCATCCTTCACATTTCAGTCTGAAATCAGCGCCCGTTCTCAGGATCTCCCATTCGCTGCTTCCGCAGGGATGCGGCTTTTTTAATTTGATAATGTTACCTACTTCAAGATTCGGATGCTCCATAGGCAGCCCTCTTTTCTTTCTTATTCTACTTTGATTTCTCCAAATGCTTTTCCGATACTGTCATCGATCACAAGATCTGCAAATCGGTCTCTGGAGGTCACGCTCTTGTTGATCACGACTAGGTGATCTCCCCGGAAATAATCGATCAGTCCTGCGGCAGGATATACGACCAGTGAGGTGCCCCCGATGATCAGTACATCCGCATTGGAGATATGCTCTATGGAACGACGGATCGTTGTATCATCCAGTCCCTCCTCATAGAGTACGACATCCGGTTTGATCACTCCGCCGCAGCTGCAGCGAGGCACTCCATCGGCAGCCTTGATATACGCTGCGTCATAGAACTTATGACATCGGGTACAGTAATTGCGGTGCACACTTCCGTGCAGTTCCAGCACTTCCCGGCTGCCTGCCTTCTGATGCAGACCGTCAATATTCTGGGTAACCACTGCCTTCAGATGCCCGGATGCCTCCCACTCTGCAAGACGGCGGTGTGCCATGTTCGGCTGCACATCCAGCGCGAGCATCTTGTCCTTGTAAAACCGGTAAAACTCCTCTGTGTTTCTCTGAAAGAAGCTGTGACTCAGGATCGTTTCGGGCGGATAGTCATATTTCTGATGATACAGACCATCCACACTTCGAAAATCCGGTATTCCACTCTCCGTCGATACTCCGGCGCCGCCAAAAAATACGACTCGGCTGCTCTTCTGTATCCATTGCTGAAGCTGTTCTGTTTTTTCCGTCAATCTGATCCCCTCCTTTGCCTAGTTCCCGGAGGCCTCCTCTGTCCCGGCGGTCTCCGCGGTGTCGAGTTTTTTCACTGCCTTATAGGTACGCACTCTCTTTCCCTGCACAATACATCTGGTTGCACTGTTTCCGGTACAGGTGGACAGGGTAAGCACCATATCCGTGCTCTCTACCGGAACCCCGTATTTTACAGCTGACTGTGCCACCATCTTCTCAATAAATTTCTCGAAGGAATCCTTTGAGAGGAAGGAGATCTGGTAACAGTCATTGCTCAGTTCAACCTCTGAGCAGGCAAAGATCTCATACTGGTAAATAAAATCCGGTGTATAGATCCAGAAGGTCGGATCCTTATCATAGACAGCCTGATCACGGTACCGGCTCAGCATACCGAACATCGAACCGTTCTGCATATTGTGTCCGTACAGAATACTGTTGCGGTCTCCGAAATTCGGACTGTTCAGGCATTCCATAAAGATCGAACCGGCAAAGTTGTAGGTCTTCTGTATCGTCTGATGAAGATAGAAATCATTGTCCTCCGCCTGAGCGACCGGATAGCTGATCCCTATCGCTCCCATCTCGAGCCAGCCGATGACATCCTTGTTGATCGCCAGAAGACTGTCAAAATCGATCGGATTTTCCATCTCCTCAAAAACGATCTCTGTCTCCTGTTCTGCCAGATCCAGGCTGACATCACCGAACTCATCACCGAGTGTCTTGTTGGAAGTCTTGCTGTCATCCATACCGTTTGTGACTCTCTCTGATTCTGCAAGCTCCTGGAGTTCCTTGTACTCATCGACTCCGATCTTGTACTGACGGTAGATCTTGTAAAGATTCCATCCGGCATAGACCGCCGCACAGGCTGCGACGATAATAATGATGGTCGTCAGCACGTCCACAAACGTTTTTTTCTTTTTTTCTCCTTTTTTCAAGAAGGTTCCTCCCCTAGTTCTGTTTTGTTACGATTCTGCGGTGACTTCTCCTCTGCAGCCCATCCCCCGATGACTGCACTCCCCTGTTTTTTCTCACAGTGATCACTGCATCCTCACGTTCCTCACTTTTCGTTCTCTCGATTTTTGTTCTGTCGAGCCTCTTTCTCTCACGAACCTTTTTCTTCACAGGCTCCTCTTCGAGAGGTACGATCATCTCCTCCATCTTCGGCTCATACAGCGGCTGCTCACTCTGCTGTGGTGACGGCACCTTCGAGATCTCCTGCCCGGTCTGCAGCTGAACTGCATTTCGATATACCATCTCCGGCTGCAGTACTCCCGGCTGTCCCGCCTCTATGCTCGGCAGCCAGACAGTGAAACTCGTCTGTACACGGTCACTCGCCGCCTCGATCCTTCCCTGATGCAGGTCAACGATCTGCTTTGCGATGGCAAGTCCGAGACCTGCTCCTCCGGTCTGACTGGATCTCGCATTGTCCACACGATAGAATTTTTCAAAGATCACGTCCAGCTTCTGTTTCGGGATCTGATGTCCCTGATTGATGAATGAGATCTGGATCTGTGTACCGATCTTGCGCGCAAGGATCTGGATCGCCGTGTCACGGTAGCTGTAAGTGATCGCATTGCGGAGCAGGTTGTCAAAGACACGGGCAAGCTTGTCCGGATCACCGTACACCATCAGATCATCCTGCGCATCCACATAGCAGGAAAGATACTTTTCCTGCAGTACGCCGTAACTCTCATCTGCCAGCTGCTCCAGCATCACAGAGAGATCCAGCGGCTCCTTCTCCAGCTCGATCTTCTGAAGATTAAACTTCGCGATCTCAAAAAATTCACTGACCAGCTCTCCGAGTCTGGTCGCCTTTTCCAGCGCAATATGCGTGAATTTCTCGCGGTCTTCCTCTGACATATCCCTTTTTCCGTCCAGCATCGTCAGATAGGCAATGATGGAAGTCAGCGGTGTCTTAAGATCATGCGCCAGATAAAGAACCAGATCATTTTTCCTCTGTTCACCGTCCAGACCGTCCTGTTTTTCCTGACGGATCGTATTTTTCAGCTCATTCAGCCGCTCCTCCATCGGTTCCAGACCCTTCGGCAGAGCAATCGCTGACTCTTCCTCGCCGGACAGTGTCTCGATCGCCTTCTCCGCACTTCGCAGATAGCGCATCATCCATCCAGCCAGCAGACGGTAGATGACAAAGGCCATCACCACAAAATCTGCTGCCAGCAGTGCATAACAATAATTCTCATTATGAAAAAAACGAACAATTCCCACCCCTACTGCCAGCGCTGCCGCGGCTGCCAGTAAAGTGCGTACCAGAATTGCTCGTTTCAGTTTCTTATACTTACTTTTCAACCTTGTAACCTACTCCCCAGACTGTTTTGATAAAATCTGTCTTTCCAGTCGGACCGCCCATCTTCTCCCGGAGGTGACGGATATGCACCATGACGGTATTATTGCTCTGCTTGTAATAGGTCTCATGCCATACCTGCTCAAAGAGCTGCTCCGAACTGATGACCTGTCCCCTGTTTTCGCACAGCAGCCAGAGAATATCAAATTCAATCGGTGTGAGAGTCAGTTCCCGTTCATTGAAGGTACACTCATGTGTACTTCGATTCATCACAAGTCCGCCAAAGTCGATGACATCCTCCTGTGGACGTCCTCCTTCGTTGTATTTTGTGGAACGACGGATCTGCGCCTTAACACGCGCCATCAGCTCCAGCGGATTAAACGGCTTCTCGATATAGTCGTCCGCTCCGAGCGTCAGACCATTGATCTTATCCATATATTCCGTCTTCGCAGTCAGCATGATCACCGGGAAACGGTAGGTCTCCCGGATCTTCTGCAGGATCGTAAATCCGTCAATGTCAGGAAGCATGACATCCAGAAGCGCAAGGATCGGTTCCTCCGCTTCAATGGCTGCCAGTGCATCCTTCCCATTATAACATTTGATTACGTCGAAATTTTCATTTTTCAGATACAGTCCGATGACGTCTGCGATCTCCCGCTCGTCATCCACGACAAGAATCTTGCTGGCCATATTAAACTCCCATATTTCCTACAGTTCTCGGGAACGGAAGTGCATCACGGATGTTGGATACTCCGGTCAGATACATAACACAGCGCTCAAAACCAAGTCCGAAACCTGCATGGCGGGTGGAACCGTACTTGCGTAAATCCAGATAGAAGCCGTAATCTTCCTCATTCAGGCCAAGCTCCTGCATTCTTGCAAGCAGCTTATCGTAGTCATCCTCTCTCTGGCTTCCTCCGATGATCTCACCGATACCCGGTACCAGACAGTCCATAGCTGCTACCGTGCGGTTATCATCATTCATCTTCATATAGAAAGCCTTGATCTCCTTCGGATAGTCGGTAACGAAGACCGGACGCTTGAAGATCTCCTCTGTGAGGTAACGCTCATGCTCAGTCTGCAGATCGCATCCCCAGCTTACCTTGTATTCAAATTTGTCATTGTGCTTCTCAAGCAGCTCGATCGCCTCGGTGTAGGTCACACGTCCGAACTCGGATGATACCACACCCTCCAGACGCTCGATCAGGCCCTTGTCAACGAAATTGTTGAAGAATGCCATCTCTTCCGGAGCATGCTCCATCACATAGCGGATGATGTATTTGATCATATCCTCTGCAAGGATCATATCGTCCTGAAGATCTGCGAATGCGATCTCCGGCTCGATCATCCAGAACTCTGCCGCATGACGGGTAGTGTTGGAATTCTCTGCACGGAAGGTCGGTCCGAAGGTATAGATATTGCGGAATGCCTGAGCAAAGGTCTCGCCGTTGAGCTGTCCGCTTACGGTAAGGTTGGTATGTCTTCCAAAGAAGTCCTTGCTGTAATCCACACTGCCGTCCGGAAGTCTCGGCGGATTGTTGATATCCAGCGTGGTTACCTGGAACATCTCGCCGGCACCCTCAGCATCACTGCCGGTGATGATCGGAGTATGTACATAGACAAAGTCTCTCTCCTGGAAGAACTTATGGATCGCATAAGCACAGAGAGAACGCACACGGAAGGTCGCCTGGAACATATTTGTACGCGGGCGAAGGTGTGAGATCGTGCGCAGGAACTCTACGCTGTGACGCTTTTTCTGCAGCGGATAATCCGGAGAAGAAGCTCCCTCCACAGCCACTTCCACAGCCTGGATCTCAAACGGCTGCTTTGCCTGCGGTGTTGCAACCAGTGTACCCTTTACGATCACGGCTGCACCTACATTCAGCTTGCAGATCTGTGCAAAATTGTCCATCTCATCGTGGAAAACGATCTGCAGTGTCTCAAAGAAGGTACCATCATGAAGTACCAGAAAACCAAAGGTCTTTGAATCACGGATGCTGCGAACCCAGCCTCCTACAGTAATTTCCTGATCCAGGTATTTCTCCCTGTTTCTATATATTTCTCTGACAGTTATCAGGTCCATTTTTCTTTCCTCTCCTTATCTGCGTTCAAACAATCTGTCGTAACTGTTCAGTACTCTCACAGTTACGCGCTCAAATCCATGCAAAATTCGCTTTCAGCGAATGGATTTTAGCTTTGAATCATGTTCTTACGGTCTCAGCAGCAAGTGCTTCGACCTGTTCTGAAAATTACAATCTATTTTCTTACTTTACCGCATTTACCGCTCTTCTGTCAAGCTTTCACGGCAAGTGCTCTGTCCGAATCTCTCTATACGCGGAAGCGGTATCCAACTCCCCAGATCGTCTCAATATACTGCGGTCTGGCCGTATCCAGTTCGATCTTCTCGCGGATCTTTTTGATATGCACAGTCACTGTGGCGATGTCTCCGACAGACTCCATATCCCAGATCTCACGGAAGAGCTCATCCTTCGTAAATACATGATTCGGATTCTCTGCAAGGAAGGTGAGCAGATCGAATTCCTTCGTGGTAAAGTTCTTCTCTTCTTCGTTGATCCACACACGGCGGGCGGTCTTGTCGATCTTTATGCCGCGGATCTCCACGATCTCATTCTCCCGACGATTGGAATGGATCAGCCGCTCATATCTGGACATATGTGCCTTCACGCGCGCCACCAGTTCACTCGGGCTGAACGGCTTTGTGATATAATCATCCGCACCGAGACCGAGTCCTCTGATCTTGTCAATGTCATCCTTCTTCGCTGACACCATAAGCACCGGGATATTCTTCTTTTCGCGAATCTGGCGGCAGATCTCAAAACCGTCCATTCCCGGAAGCATCAGATCCAGGATCACCAGATCATAGCTGTTCTCCAAAGCCCGCTTTAATCCATCATCGCCTCTTCCTTCGATCTCCACCTCAAATCCGCTCAGTTCGAGATAGTCTTTCTCCAGCTCGGCAATGCTTTCCTCATCTTCAATGATCAAGATCTTACTCATCGATCGGTACCTCCTGATATTTTCTAAGTACAAAGCACATCACTGTGCCGACACCCTCCTGGCTGACTGCCCAGATCTTTCCTCCGTGGTCTTCCACGATCTTTTTTACGATAGACAGACCGATTCCGCGTCCGCCCGCAGAATGTCTGGATGCATCTGCTCTGTAAAAACGGTCAAAAATATACGGCAGCTCCTTCGGACCGATGCCGCGTCCGTTATCCTCGATCTCGATCTGGATAAAGTCACCCACATCCTTGACCAGGATATCTATGCGCCCCGCCTTTTTATCCATATATTTGACGGAATTGCTGACAATATTGTTGATAACTCTCTTGATCTGCTCCGGATCCGCGATCACCAGCACCTCAGGTGCGACCTCATTCCGATAGCGAAGAGTCATTCCGTCTGATTCCAGTTCCAGTCCGACTTCTTCCACACAGTCTTCAAAATACGCTGCTACATTCACCTTGTGAAAATCATAGGGAATACGGTTTGTATCGATCTTTGAGTAGAAGGTCAGCTCATTGATCAGACGATCCATATCATTTGCCTTGTTATAGATCGTCCGGATATAGCGGTCCATCTTTTCCGGGGTATCCGCCACTCCGTCCATGATGCCTTCCACATACCCCTTGATCGATGCGATCGGCGTCTTCAGATCGTGAGAGATATTGCTGATCAGCTCTTTGCTCTCGCGGTCATACTCCAGCTTTTCCTCCGTGGACTCCACCAGTCTCTGGCGCATCTCCTCGAAATCCCTGCACAGATCGCTGATCTCATCCTCCCCGGATGCCTCAACGGTAAAATTCAGGTTGCCCTCCGCAATATTGTGCGCTGCCGTCCGCAGACGGTTGATCGGGATATTCACACTGGTGTAGATCCATCCGAGAAGCAGTCCCGCGGTCACAAGCAGTACCACAAAGATCAGTGCTGCCATCTTTTTCAGAAAGCCGCGGATCTCCGGCACGATATTCAGCATCGACGGATGATCCGGCTCTGCCGACTGCTCCCATCCGCTCTTCTGACTCTCCTGTACAGTCTGCTCCGACTGCTGTTCCTGCTCGACCTGTTCTGCATAGTGCTGCAGATAGTGCAGCTGATGATTGCCCAGGGTCGCCATCGCAAGTCCGATCAGCACCATCGGCACAAACAGGATAATACAGAAGGATATTACTAATTTTGTCTTCAGCTTCATACAAAAAACTCCTTTGTGCAAGTATAGCACAAAGGAGTTTGCTCTTCTACTGATATTTCTGCGGATATCCTACAGATATTTCTTCAGCGCTTCTACCTTATCCAGTCTCTCCCACGGAAGATCCAGATCGTTTCTTCCGAAGTGCCCGTAGGAAGCAGTCTGACGATAGATCGGTCTTCTCAGATCCAGCATCTTGATGATGCCAGCCGGACGAAGGTCGAAATTCTCACGAACGATGTCGGTCAGCTTCTCATCAGAGAGCTTACCGGTACCGAAAGTATCTACCATGACAGAGGTCGGCTTTGCTACACCGATCGCGTAGGAAAGCTGGATCTCACACTTGTCAGCAAGTCCTGCTGCTACCAGGTTCTTTGCTGCATATCTTGCTGCGTATGCTGCGGAACGGTCTACCTTTGTGCAGTCCTTTCCGGAGAATGCGCCGCCGCCGTGTCTTGCATATCCGCCGTAGGTGTCAACGATGATCTTTCTTCCGGTCAGTCCGCTGTCGCCGTTCGGTCCGCCGATAACGAAACGTCCGGTCGGGTTGATGAAGAACTTGGTCTGATCATCCACCAGCTCCTTCGGAAGGATCACATCAAATACTTCACGCTTGATATCCTCATGGATCTGCTCCTGAGATACCTCCGGATCGTGCTGGGTGGAAAGAACCACTGCATCCAGACGTACCGGGCGGTCATTTTCATCATACTCTACGGTAACCTGAGTCTTTCCGTCCGGACGAAGGTACGGAAGGGTACCGTTTTTGCGTACCTCAGTCAGTCTTCTGGCCATCTTATGAGCCAGAGAGATCGGATACGGCATATACTCCTCAGTCTCATTGGTTGCGAAACCGAACATCATACCCTGGTCACCGGCACCGATCGCCTCGATCTCGTCATCGGACATGGTATGCTCTTTTGCTTCCAGTGCCTTGTCCACGCCAAGAGCGATATCTGCAGACTGCTCGTCAATTGCAGTGATCACTCCGCAGGTATCTGCATCAAAACCGTATTTTCCGCGGGTATAACCGATCTCACGAACGGTATCGCGGACGATTTTCTGAATATCTACATAAGCTTTTGTGGAGATCTCTCCCATTACCAGAACGAGGCCGGTAGTGGTTGCTGTCTCACATGCGACACGGCTCATCGGATCCTGAGCAAGCAGTGCATCCAGCACCGCATCAGAAATCGCATCGCACATCTTATCCGGATGTCCCTCTGTTACGGATTCAGAGGTAAATAAACGCTTTTCCATTTCTTTCTTCCTTTCATGATCAGCCTACTCTGAGGCGAAACTTCTGCATTTCTTTCTCGCTTGAAACTCGCGCGATCTCTGCACCGAGTCCACGCAGTTTTTCCTCGAAGCACTCATATCCACGCTGAATATAGACAATATCATCTACGATGGTAATTCCTTCTGCAGCAAGTCCGGCGATCACCAGTGCTGCTCCCGCTCTCAGATCCGGTGCACTCACTCTTGCTCCGGTCAGCTTTTCACAGCCGTAGATCACAGCAGTGTTGCCTTCAACTTTGATATTTGCGCCCATACGAATCAGCTCATCTACATATTTAAAGCGATTCTCAAAGATACTCTCCGTCACGAGACTGGTGCCGTTTGCAAGTGCAAGCGCAACACCGATCTGCGGCTGCATATCTGTAGGATATCCCGGGTACGGCAGTGTCTTGACATTGGTATTGTTCAGACGCTTGGTTGCTACCACACGCACTACATCATCGAACTCTTCCACCTGACAGCCGATCTCCATCAGCTTTACAGAGGTAGCCTCCAGATGCTTCGGGATGACATTCTTGACAATGACATCACCACGGGTCGCAGCTGCGGCAAACATGAAAGTGCCTGCCTCGATCTGATCCGGAATAATTGAATACTCTGTTGCATGCAGACGCTCTACACCGCGGATACGGATCACATCGGTTCCTGCTCCCTTGATGTTTGCTCCCATGCTGTTCAGGAAGTTGGCCACATCTACAACGTGCGGCTCTTTCGCTGCATTCTCAATGATCGTACGGCCCTCTGCCATAGCTGCAGCCATCATGATGTTGATCGTTGCACCTACGGAAACTGTATCCAGGTAAATGTGGCTGCCTCGCAGCTGTGCAGCCTCTGCAATGATGGAACCGTTTGAGATTCTGGTTACGGCGCCGAGTGCCTTAAAGCCCTTCAGATGAAGGTCGATCGGACGACTGCCGATATTGCAGCCTCCCGGAAGCGGCACCTCTGCCTTCTTATATTTACCGAGAAGTGCACCCAGAAGATAATAGGATGCTCTGATTTTCTTTATATATTCATAATCTACGCTGACCTGTCCGATCTGTGATCCGTTGATCAGGACAGAGTTTCTGCTGATTCTATCTACTTTCGCGCCGATCTGACTGATCGCCTCCAGAAGCACATTGATATCCTGTACATCCGGAAGATTATCAATGCGAACGGTATCATCTGTCATAATCGCTGCTGCCAGAATGCCAAGTGCCGCATTCTTTGCACCGCCGATCTCGACTTCACCGACCAGTGGATTACCGCCTTTGATAATGTATTGTTCCATTAGACACCTCTTACTATACTATGGTCTGGTTTCGGTCAATAGTATAGCACATTTTTCTTTTTTGTAAAGTCTATGTGTTTTTTTTGTGAGTTTTTCGCTTGACAGAGTATCCAAACGTTCCTATGAGGTCTCCGAGTCTGTGGTATTCACCATGAGAATAGGCCATCAAGCCGGTGTCATTTAGATGAAATTTCCCTTTTTCATCCAGATACCTGTCATCCACATGTACCGCAAGCACCTTTGCTATAAACATATGATGCGATCCGAGTTCCAGGATCTGTTCCGTCTTACATTCGATATTTACCGGACTTTCCGCAATACACGGCGCCTGGATATGTTCTGACGCCTCCTCATGCAGATGCAGATCCGCAAACTTGTCCATATCTCTTCCGGAACGCACACCGCAGGTATCTGTTGCCCTTGCCAGCCGCTCTGTCGTCAGATTGATCACGAACTCTCCGGTCGAACGAATGATATCGTAAGAGTGACGCTCCGGTCTCAGGGAAATATAGGCCATGGCCGGATTGGTACACACGGTTCCTGTCCAGGCCACCGTCACGATATTCGCTTTTTCACCGGGTCTTTTGCAGCTTACCATCACTGCCGGCAGCGGATAAACCATATTGCCGGCCTTCCAGATCTGTTTCGCCATCTCTTATCCCTTCTGCATTACATGCAACAGGCGCGGAATCAGCTGTTTCTTTCTGGAAACAACACCCTGCAGTCGGATCGTACCGTCCTCCGCCTCACAGCCGAAAGCTTCCTCTGCGATTCGCTCGGCATTTTCACCCGCATACAGAAGTTCGGTGGATTCTTTGCCGATATCGGTCAGCATGAAGAAGATCATGTCCAGTCTCTGGTGCTCACGCGCACCTTCCAGATAACCGGATACCTTCTTTTTTACATCCTCCAGATCATCCTTGGACATGGAATTGATCTGAGCTACGCCAAACTCTGTGCGATCCTGCTCAAAGACCTTGAAGTCCTGATAAAAGATCTGTTCGGCACTCTTGGATTTTACATTGCTTCCTGCAGCAAACATCTCTTCCGCAAGTTTCTCACACTCCACACCGGCGATTTTGGCAAGATTTCTTGCCGCATCGACATCCACCGCGGTACAGGTCGGTGAGCGGAACATCAGAGTGTCAGAGAGAATCGCCGAACAGAGCAGTCCTGCGATCGCCTGCGGGATCTCCACACCCTTTTCGTTAAACATCTGATATACGATGGTTGCAGTACAGCCAACCGGCTGATTTCGGAAATACACCGGCATCATCGTCTCCAGAGATCCGATTCTGTGGTGATCGATGATCTCCAGGATCTCTGCGCTTTCTATATTATCTACGGTCTGAGAGGACTCATTGTGATCCACCAGGATCAGTCGGCGCTTCTTGATACCCAGCAGGTTTCGTCTGGAAATCGTTCCGACATAGCTTCCTCTGGAATTCAGTACCGGGAAATCACGGTGTCTGAGACTTGCCATGATCTCCTTGATATCATCGGTGAAATCTTCTTCTGAGAATACTACCAGTCTCTCATCTTTCATAAAGTAGCGAACCGGCATACTCTGGTTGATCAGATGTGCCACTGTGTAGGTATCATACGGTGTGCCGATGATGGTGCATCCCTTTTCCTTTGCCAGAATCTGAATGGTCTTCGTCACGGTCGTGTCTCCGCAGATGACCAGACAGCTTGCTCCCATCTCGATCGCACAGAGCTGTGTCTCATAGCGGTTTCCGAGGATCACCATGTCCTTCGGCTGGATCAGTGCCTCGATGACCTCCGGGCTGGAGGCTGCCACCATAACCTTACCTTCGTCAAAGTAATCTTCTGCGTCACCTACATACAGCTGACCGTCCAGAGTCTCCAGAATATTGCGGTACTGTGTGTGCGCCTTGGAAAGAATTGCATTGTCCACGACTGCCATGTAGGATCTTGCAATATCACCGATGCTGATCAGTCCCTCAAGGACATTGTCTTCCTTGATGATCGGCAGCGTTGTGCCCTTCGTCTCATTCAGAAGACTCCATGCCTTCTTCATGGAAATACTGCTGGATACTCCCTGGGTGCGGCGGATCTCCATATCACGCACTCTTGTCTTTACATTTGCCACATAATCCGGCTCCTCAACGCCAAAACGGTCCAGCACGTACTGTGTCTCAGGGCTGACAGCTCCTGCACGCTTCGGCTCATAGTCCTCGTCTGAAATCTGATTCTTCAGATATGCATAGGCGATCGCCGAACAGATGGAATCGGTATCCGGATTTTTATGTCCGATCACATAGATCGTATGCTTTACATTCTCTGCCATATCTACTTCCTTTATCAAAAAATTTTCGTAACTGTTCAGAGCCCATCTTCCCAAATCGCACGGCTCTGAATAGTCACAAATTTTCCCTATAAATGAGGAGTGCCCCCGGCGCAGGATACACCGGAGGCAATTATGAAAAAATTTCTTGATGTCTTATTTATCTATAGACAAATATTAACATCAATATATGTACATTTCATGAACAAACAATAAATTATTCAGATATATGCACATTTTTTTCTTCTTTCTTCCGTTGTTTTTGTCTATATTATCAGTTCAGCTTCAGATTTGCGAACAGAGAGCCAAGATTTGTGGAAATGCTCTCGGTCTCCGGAAGCTCGATCGTCTCTTCCTGGATCTCTTCTGCTGCCACATCGTTCAGTGCCTTCATGCTCAGGCTAAGCTTTCCGTCCTTCACTGCAATGACTTTTACCTTGACCTGATCGCCAACCTTCAGTACAGCACTCGGATGTTTGATGCGCTTCTCGGAAATCTGGGAGATATGTACCAGACCGCTCAGTCCGTTGCCCAGATTTACAAACGCACCGTACGGCTGAAGTGACTCTACAGTACCTTCCGTAACCAGTCCTACAGTAACATTGGAAACGCGGGTCTTGCGCTCCTCCGCCTCACGCTCACGCAGGATCTCTCTTGCTGAGAGTACCAGCTTCTGATCCTCCTCATCGACGGTGATGACACGTACATCGATCTCACGGCCAAGCCACTCCTCCAGATCTTCTACATATTCCAGAGACAGCTTGGATGCCGGGATGAATCCGCGGATTCCCTCAACATATGCGATCACTCCGGATTTTACAACACCTGCTACTTTTACATGGATATTCTTATTCAGATCTTTCAGCTCCTGCAGTCTGTCCCATGCAAATTCTGCGTTTGCCTCTTTGCGGGACAGCATGATCTGACCGTTTCCGCCCTCGCGGCGAACTACGGTTGCAGAGATCTCATCTCCGACAGCCACTTCCTCTTTCAGATTCACCATCGGATCCTCTGAAAAGTCTGCACGACGGATCACACCCTCCGTATAATATTTCAGATCCAGAATCACCTCGTCATCTGTCACAGAAATTACCGTACCTGTCAGGATATCTCCCTCATGAATCTGCTTTAAAGAAGCATTGAGCTCCTCCTCAAGATCTGCCATGCTCAATGCTTCTGTCACTTTTACTTCCTCAGCCATTATCTGCTCCTCCTTCTCAGTAAGTTTCCCCTGTTTTTCAGTATAACACTATACTGTAAAAATGAAAACAAAAATTCCAAAAAAAGTTGTTGACAACTCAGAATCTCTATGCTAGTATATACAACTGTAGCGAGCAGATCGCACAGGCTGATGTGGCACAGGTGGTAGCGCACCTCATTGGTAGTGAGGAGGTCCCGGGTCCGAGTCCCGTCATCAGCTTTTCAAGGATTCAGGTTTTCCTGGATCCTTTTTTTGTATATAAATGCTTATTTGCCGGACCTATCTCCCGGATCTGTCTCCCAGATCTATCTACCTGGAAATGCACCGGAATTTTCTTTTTTCGCTGTTTCCGATGTATTTTCTGAACAGGCTGCACCGAAATTTGCTCTTTTCATGAAAAAAGAGCCGCTCCTCCATAGATGCACTCTGAAAATCCCATCTATTTTGCAACAGCTCCTTCTTATTACATCTGTCTCTTTACATCTGTCACTGTCTCACGATCTCGTAGGCAAGGATTCCTGCTGCCACGGAAACATTCAGAGAATCGATCTCTCCCTTCATCGGGATCGATGCGACGAAATCACATTTCTCCTTTACCAGGCGGCTGACGCCCTCTCCCTCATTTCCGACTACCAGACCGATCGGTCCCTTCAGATCCAGGTTATACATCGTCTCTCCACCCATATCTGCGCAGACAAACCACAGACCTTTTTCCTTCAGCTCTTCGATCGTCTTGGCAAGGTTCGTCACCTTGGCTACCGGCGTATAGTTCAATGCACCTGCAGAAGTCTTCGCAACGGTTGCTGTCAGTCCGACAGCTCTTCTCTTCGGAATGATCACTCCGTGTGCTCCGGCAAGGTTCGCTGTACGGATGATCGCGCCAAGATTGTGCGGATCCTCCACGTTATCCAGCAGGATCAAAAACGGAGGTTCTCCCTTTTTCTCTGCCAGTGCAAGCATGTCCTCCACCTCAGCATACTCGTAAGCTGCCGCAAATGCGATGACGCCCTGGTGCTTTCCGCTCTCGCTCAGCTGATCCAGGCGCTCTCTCGCCACGTAGTTGACGATGGTATCATGCTTCTTCGCCTCTCTCAGGATCGTCCGGATCGGACCGTCCTGACAGCCGTCCAGTACAAACAGCTTATCGATAGGCTTTCCGGAACGAAACGCCTCGATCACGGCATTTCTTCCTTCGATCGTCAATTCCTCGTATCTCATAATCTCTCCTGTTCTAGGCTTCCTTTTCCGAAAATACCGCGGTGAGTCCTTCCTCTATCAGGTCGATCATTCTGGCCGTATCCTTTTTCAGATACAGATATCCCATCAGAGCCTCGAATCCGGTAGCTCTGCGGTAATCGGACATTGCCGCATTTTTTGCCTTGGTGTGTGATTTTGCATTTCGTCCGCGCTTGTAGATACGCTCCTCCTCTTCCGTCAGCGACGGCTGAAGGTGCTGGATCATTGCGGACTGCGTGCCCGCTTTTACTCGGATACTTGCACGTTTGTGCAGCTGTTCCACCTGCGCATGACTGGTCTTGACCAGCATCGTGCGGATCACCAGCTCATAGACGGCATCTCCGATATAGGCAAGCACCAGCGGGGAGACCTCACGCAGGTCGGTCTCCGGCAGCTGAAGCCTTTCATCCAGGTAGGTAAGAAATTCTACGCTCTCTCCCATTTTACCCCTTCTCTGGTATCCTTCAGCACAATGCCTTTCTCCAGAAGGATGCCGCGGATCTCATCTGCTCTGGCAAAATCCTTTGCCTTTCTCGCAGCCTGACGCTCCTCGATCAGTTTCTCAATATCTGCATCCAGAAGCTCTTCCTCTTTCTCCACGATCAGACCGAGAATATCAGAAAGCTCTACGATCTTCTGCTTCACAGCATCGATCCATGCCTTTGAGCTCTCTCCGTTGACTTCTGTATTTGCGAATTTCACCAGTTCAAAGATGGCAGCGATCGCATCTGCAGTGTTGAAGTCGTCATCCATCGCCTCATCAAACTTTGTCTCATAGGAAGCCAGCTCTGCCTGCTTCTCCTGCTCCTGTGCGTTCAGCTCTGCATCCTTCGCCTTGCCGGAAAGGAAAGTCAGATTGGAGACGGTATTCAGGATACGGTCCAGTCCGTTCTTTGCTGCCTCCATCAGATCTGCGCTGAAGTTCAGCGGGCTGCGGTAATGTGCGCTCAGCATAAAGAAACGCAGTACCTGAAGATCATACTTTTCGCTGATCTCACGGACGGTAAAGAAGTTGCCCAGAGATTTGGACATCTTACGGTTATCAATATTCAGGAATGCATTGTGCAGCCAGTATTTTGCAAACTCGGTGCCATTGCATGCCTCACTCTGTGCGATCTCATTCTCATGGTGCGGGAAGATCAGATCCTCTCCGCCGGCATGAATATCGATCTCATCGCCAAGATACTTTTTAGACATTACGGAACACTCAATGTGCCAGCCCGGACGGCCATCGCACCACGGAGACGGCCAGGACGGCTCGCCCTCTTTTTTCGGCTTCCAGAGTACGAAATCCAGCGGATCTTCCTTCTGATCCTCTCCGGATACCAGAAGTGAACGGTTTCCTCCGCGCAGATCATCCAGATTCTTGTGGGAGAGCTTTCCATAGCCCTTGAACTGACGGGTACGGAAATAAACGGTTCCGTCCTCTGCAGCATAGGCATAGCCCTTCTCGATCAGTGTGGAGATCATGGAGATCATACCGTCGATCTCCTGTGTTGCCTGCGGATGTGTGGTCGCCGGCTTCACATTCATTCCGGCCATATCCTTTTTGCACTCTTCGATGTATCTCTCAGAGATCTCCTGCGCACTCACGCCCTCTTCGATTGCCTTTTTGATGATCTTGTCATCTACATCTGTGAAGTTGGACACATAATTGACCTCATATCCCTTATGCTCCATATATCTTCTTGCAGTATCAAATACGATCATCGGACGCGCATTGCCGATGTGGATCAGATTGTATACTGTCGGTCCGCACACATACATGCTGACCTTGCCCTCTTTCAGAGGAACAAACTCTTCTTTTCGCTTTGTCAGCGTATTATAAACCTTCATATCAGATCTCCATTTTCATTTTTGTTTTCACCAGTGTAAAAAAAAACCTGTCGTTTGTCAACCTTCTGCGCACAGGTTCCCGCAGTCCTTTTCATACCAGTTCATTCAGATACACCGGTGTCAGGAGTTTCAGCTGCTCATCCGGCACTCCCAGGATGTGACGCCTTCCAAAAAAGCACTCTGTCAGATCCCCGATATCGACCGTCTCCAAAGACTCCTGCGGAGGTATTTCGTCTGCAGTTCTCTTTTTGGCACTTCCGGAAGTCTGATCGATACAGAAGCTCCAGATTCCTGTATTTTCAGGAAGAATTTCATCTCTTATCCGGATCATAAATTCCACTCTGCCACAGATGCTCCTGAGGCAGCCTGCAAATGCTTCCAAAGAGGCCATGCGCACCATCGTCATCGGACGCGCACCCGTCTCGGATCTGCTGATTCCTTCCGTGCTTCTGCCCGGCATAGTGCCACGGAGCAGAAACGGCTGCTGAAAATATGCCTGCAGTGCTGTCACTGCCTCCTCATTCCGGCATCCGTCTGCAAGCAGGAGCTCCCAGAGCTCAATTCCGTCCTCCTCGCCGCTGAAACAGCAGCCGCAGAGTACTTCTCCGCAGAAGAACTGAATGATTCCTCCGTTCATCGCCCGCTGCTCTTTACAGATACGTCTGTAATAGGAAAGATCTCTTCTCGTCGAGACCATACAGCAGCCGGAAAGTACTTTCTCTGCAAAGGCTGCCAGCTTCGACAGATTCTGATCATCCTTCGTATCCAGAGGCACACATCGAAGTTTTTGCGTATTCTCCGGCGCCTGTTTTTCAACAGAAAACCAGTTCTGCACCGCCACTGTCCGAAAATCAAAGGGCTGATAGATCTTTTCAGAGGCCGGCATCAGATAGACAAAGGGGCTCCCTTCCTTCCTCAGATCCGAAAGTGCCTGATACAGCAGTCTGCGCATTCTTCCCTGATGACGGTATTCCTCTACGGTTGCAACTGCCACGATATAGCAGACATCCACTGTTGCATCGCCCACACGAAGCCGGTTCGGATTCAGATGCAGCATACTGACTGCCTCCTCCTGCTCCAGATCCAGGTAGATTCTGTTTCCCGCAGCGATCTCCTCATCGTAGTAATCCAGAAACCTGCTGCTGTCCTCGGTAAAGACCTTTTCCCAGAGGCGCCGGCTCAGCTGCTCAGCGTGCATGACAGCCGCCGCAGCCTGCACAGCCTCCACCGACCTCATTTACCTCAAAGCTGCTGATATCCATCAGCGGAAGCAGAAGGCAGATCGCCTGTGCAGAAATTCCGGCACCGCTTCCGGTAAATCCAAGACCTTCCTCTGTCGTAGCCTTGATATTCACCTGTGACTCCTCCAGTCCGAGAGCATTGGCTACATTTTTTACCATCTGCGGAATATAACCTGCCATCTTCGGTCTCTGTGCTATGATCGTCGCATCGATGTTTTCAATCGTATAGTTGTTCTTCTCAAGCAGTGCGCCGACCTCTTCCAGCAAACGGATACTGGAGATTCCCTCATATTTCGGATCCGTATCCGGAAAATGCTTTCCGATATCTCCCAGCGCAGCAGCTCCAAGCAGAGCATCCATGATCGCATGTACGATCACATCCGCATCCGAATGGCCAAGCAGTCCCTTTTCATAGGGGATCTCCACTCCGCCGAGAATCAGTTTTCTGTTTTCTACCAGTTTATGTACATCATATCCCATACCAACACGCATAGTCATTTTCCTCCTGTCACGATCACTGCCCGTCACAGCGGACAGAATACTTTCATCACCAGGCAATTATACCCTACCAGGCGGTCTGTCGGCAAGTGCTCCTCGAATGCTTGTGCAAGCACAGCATTCTCATCGCTGCTCGCGCAAAAAAGGCGGCACAACCAGTGGTCATGCCGCCTTTATGAGCTATTGTATATTCAGAATACGTACTTTGCATTCTGCACCTTACAACTTTTTCAAGTCGACCAGGCTTACGCCTCAGTGGTCTCCTCCTCAGCTGCCTCAGTGGTAGCTTCCTCTGCTGCTGCAGTCTCCTCTTCCTCAGCTGCCTCTGTAGCTGCCTCAGTGGTCTCCTCCTCAGCTGCCTCAGTAGTAGCTGCCT
>JAUNAF010000060.1 GCA_030527715.1 Eubacteriales bacterium | reverse complement strand
GCGGAAGAGGAAAGCACCGAGGCAGCTGAGGAAGAAACCACTGAGGCAGCGGATGTAGTCACTGCAGATGATATCGCAGAGATCGATACCGATGATGTGGCAGCAGAAAATTATCTTCCGAACATCAAACAGATCACCAAAGATGTGATGCCGGCGATCGTTGCGATCACAAATGTGGGCGTGGAGAATGTTGATTTCTTCGGACGCAGCTATCAGCAGGATACAGAGAGTGCTGGTTCCGGTATCATCGTAGCAAAGAGTGAGACAGAGCTTCTGATCGCTACCAACAATCATGTGGTAGAGAAGGCAGAGCAGCTGACCGTCTGCTTCGTGGCAGATGTAGAGCATGACGGAGATCAGCTGGTAAGTGCCCAGGTAAAGGGAACAGATTCCACTCTGGATCTGGCAGTGATCGCTGTAAAGCTTGAGGATATCCCGCAGGAAGTTGCAGATCAGATCGGTATCATCCAGCTCGGAGACTCTGATGATGTCCAGGTCGGTGACTGGGCGATCGCGATCGGAAATGCACTCGGTTACGGACAGTCCGTTACCTTCGGTATCGTCAGTGCCTTAGACCGTGAGATCTCTGTCAGCACAGACAACGGTGTGGTGACCAACAGCATGATCCAGACCGATGCAGCGATCAACTTCGGAAACAGCGGCGGTGCACTTCTGGATGAGAAGGGACACCTGATCGGTATCAACTCTGCAAAGGCAGCTGAGACCGGCGTTGAGGGTATGGGCTATGCAATCCCGATCAATACTGCAAAGCCGATCCTTGAGGATCTGATGAACCAGACCACAAGAAGCAAGGTGGATCAGGAAAATGCCGGTGCACTCGGTGTATCCGTCGTAGATGTCTCTGAGGAAGCACGTCAGATCTACAGCATCCCGGCAGGCGCTTATGTCTATGAGCTTACTGAGGGAAGTGCAGCAGATGAGGCAGGCATCGAGCAGGGAGATATCATCACCAAGCTTGAGAGCACAGCGATCAGCTCCAAGGATGAGCTGCTGGATCGTATGCAGTACTATGAGGCAGGCGAGACCGTAGATGTCACTGTAAAACGTATCGCAGACGGCGGTTATGTTGAGAAAGTCATTTCCGTAACCCTTGGCAGAAAGGCTGATATGGTCGGTTTCTCAGACAGCAAGAGTCAGAACAAAGACAGCAGTGACAGCAGTGACAACAGCGATGACGGAAACGATAAGGAAAATCAGAAGGAGCAGAGCCAGCAGGATGACAACGGCAGCAACAGCTTTGATGATGACTACTACAATCAGTTTTATGGCAACAACGGCATGAGCGATTTCTTCCGTTACTTCGGCGGCGGATTCTAAGAGAAGAGCCGGGGATTTTAGCTACCGCAGTACAGTTATTGTACTGCGGTATTTTTGTGTGAGTCAGCCATGTTCGGCATTTCCGGAGCATCCAGAATCATATACATGTTTTGGGTACAGCGAAAAAACTATTTTTGCTGGATTTCGCTGTCATTGCACTATTTTTTTCTCTGACGATATACTTTTAGTGCAAAAATCTGCAGATTATCAAGAGGTGTGCACTAAAAACGCAAATTAAATTTAATATTCGTGCAGAAAACAGCACTAGTTCAAACAATATGCACGAAAACAGGAGTTAGAATCCTTATTTTCGTGCATGAAGCCTTCCATTCATTGAAAAAATGCATGAAAAAGCAAGTTGTATCGGGACTTTTTGTGCAGGCAGGTGTTTCCGGAGCAATATTTGCCCGCAGATACAATGAAAAACATGCTTGCTTTTCACTTGGAAATGTGGTAAATTAAAATATCATGGACTTAATGTCTTTATGATAAAATGTACCTTGAGAGGAGACAGGATCATTTTATGGATGAATTACGTCAGGAGCAAGTAGCACAGGAGCAGCAGTTTACGATTGCTTTAAAAGGACTGGTAGAATCTGCAAAGTCCAAGAAGAATGTACTGACATATCAGGAAGTAAACGATGCTTTTGCTGGACTGCAGATCACCGAAGAAAAGATGGATCTGCTTCTGGAATATCTGGAAAAATGTAACATAGACATTCTCCGCGAGGAAAACATGGAGGAGACAACAGAACTCCTTCTCGACAATGAGGATGCCATGCTTCTGTCCGATGAGGAAGAAGTAGAGATCATTGACGATGCAGATGTCCTGGAAGGTGTAAGTACCGAGGATCCGGTGCGTATGTACCTGAAAGAGATTGGTAACGTACCCCTGCTGACGAGTGAGGAAGAAGTAGAGCTCGCACGTCGTGTGGAAGAGGGAGACGAAACTGCAAAGAAACAGCTGATCGAGGCAAACCTTCGACTGGTAGTCAGTATTGCAAAGAAATATGTCGGCAGAGGCATGCCGTTTCTGGATCTGATCCAGGAGGGCAACATGGGTCTGATGAAGGCCGTCGACAAATTTGACTATGCTAAGGGATTTAAATTCAGTACCTATGCAACCTGGTGGATCCGTCAGGCGATCACACGCGGTATCGCTGATACAGGACGTACGATCCGCGTACCGGTGCATATGGTTGAGACGATCAATAAGACACTGCGTATGACCAGAACCCTGCTGCAGGAGCTCGGCAGAGAACCGACCCCGGAAGAAGTGGCAGAGCGTCTTGGTGTACCGGTATCAAGAGTAAGAGAGGTATTAAAGATCTCAAGAGATCCGGTATCCCTTGATACTCCGATCGGTGAGGAGGACGACAGCCATCTTGGTGATTTCATCGAGGATGACTCCGCATTATCACCGGCAGATTCCGCAGCATTTTCCATGCTCAGAGAAGAACTTGCCACTGCGCTTGAGTCTCTGACAGACCGTGAGCGTCAGGTAGTTCAGCTGCGCTTTGGCCTGATCGATGGCAGAGCCCGCACACTGGAAGAAGTAGGCAAGGAGTTCAATGTAACCCGTGAGCGTATTCGTCAGATCGAGGCTAAGGCTCTCAGAAAGCTGCGCCATCCGTCACGAAGCAAGCGCTTAAGAGATTTCCTTATCTAGAGAAAAATAAAGTTTAATGAAAAAAACTCCTGTCGGTATCTTAACCGGCAGGAGTTTTGTCGTCCATAATCAATTAGAATCCCTGAGATGCAGCATAGGCAGATTCCTGAGCTACATGCTGAGAATACTCAGAGTAGCCGCTGGCATCGGCTGCAGTGGAGAATGGATTCATGCAGTACGGGCAAAGTTCGTAGGTGACTTCCGCAGTCTGGGTGGTGGCAGCAGCCTGATTGGATTCTTCAGATGCAACATGAAGAGAATATTCGCTGCTTCCGTCAGCACTTACGGTATTGTCAAACCACTGTCCGCAGTAAGGGCACTCATCAGAAGTGTTCTGCGTGCTGTCCGCGGATGCAGTGTCAGCTCCTTCTGCAGAAGCGTCACTGTTCTCGGATTCCTCAGAAGCACCAGGCTCGATCTGCAGGATCGTAGTTTTCGGATTCGGATTAGTCTCGGTCTGAGCACTCGGAGTCGTGAGATCCGGCTCAGTGTAAGCAGAAGTCTCTGACTCAGCATCATTCTCGATCAGCAAAGTAACACTGGCAGGCTTCTCGGTTTCAGCCACAGTGTCAGTGGCCTCCGTCTCAGAAGCAGTAGTTTTTTCCTCAGACTCTGAGGTTTCCTTTGTCTCTGATACAGTCTCGGTACTCGTTTTGGATGTTTCAGTCGTACCCTCGATCGGAGTGCGGCGGCAGCCGGAAAACAGCAGAGTGCTGCTCAGGATAACAGTCATTAATAAAAGAGACTTTTTATACATAGGATGGTTCCTCCGGATAATAGTAGTGAACATGCAGTGGGACTCACTGCGCATAGTACAGTATAGAGCAGATCGCACGCAAAATCAAGAAAAGTTCTTGCGAAAAGAAAGACCTGCCTATATACTTACATGGAAAAGTGAAACAGCAGGTAGGGGAGCTACCTGCTGTCTCGAGGGGAGTATAAATAATTAAATAAGGCTTGTAAGAGTTACTCTTACAAGCACATTATATGCGATTTGTTTTTCAAATGCAACTAGAATCCTTTGAAAATGTGGAGAAAATATGAAATTAGTTGAACTTATCGCCCCATGTCATTTTGGACTGGAGGCAGTATTAAAGAGAGAGATCCTGGATCTTGGCTATGAGATCAGCAAAGTAGAGGACGGAAGAGTAACCTTTTACGGAGATATGCAGGCGATCTGCGATGCAAATATCTTCCTGAGAACCGCGGAGAGAGTGCTGCTCAAGGTGGGACAGGTCCATGCAGAGACCTATGACGAGCTGTTCGAAGCGACCAAGGCACTTCCGTGGGAAGAGTATATTCCGGAGAACGGAAAATTCTGGGTGACCAAGGCGACCTCGATCAAGAGTAAGCTGTTCAGCCCGTCCGATATCCAGTCGATCATGAAAAAAGCGATGGTAGAGCGACTGAAGACCGTTTATAAAAAAGAATGGTTCGAGGAGAGCGGTCCGTCCTTCCCGATTCGTGTGACCTTCATGAAAGATGAGGCACTGATCGGTATCGATACCTCAGGAGATTCCCTGCATAAACGAGGCTATCGAAAGATGACCAGCAAGGCGCCGATCACAGAGACCCTCGCAGCAGCGCTGATCATGCTGACACCATGGAATAAGGATCGCATCCTTGTGGATCCGTTCTGCGGAAGCGGTACCTTCCCGATCGAGGCAGCGATGATGGCTGCAAATATCGCACCGGGAATGAACCGTTCCTTTACCGCTGAGCAGTGGAAGCACATCATCCCGGCAAAGTGCTGGTATGATGCTCTGGATGAGGCGAGAGAGCAGGTGGATGATCAGATCGAAGTAGATATCCAGGGCTATGATCTGGACGGAAATATCGTTCGAGCTGCCAGAGAGAATGCAAAGCTGGCAGGCGTGGATCACCTGATCCATTTCCAGCAGAGACCGGTCAGTGAACTGCGTCATCCGAAAAAATACGGTTTTGTCATCACAAATCCGCCTTACGGAGAGCGTCTGGAGGAGAAGGCGAATCTGCCGGCGCTGTACCGTGAGATCGGACAGAGCTTTGCGACACTCGACTGCTGGTCAGAGTATCTGATCACCGCATATGAGGATGCAGAGAAATATATTGGAAAGAAAGCAGATAAAAACCGAAAAATCTACAATGGTATGATGAAGACCTATTTCTACCAGTTTATGGGACCGCGCCCGCCAAGACCGCGAAAAGAAGGGGCGGAACGTGAAAAAAAGTAGGAAAAAACCATATCTGATCGAGAGGATCCTGTCTCTTCTTCTGATCTTCAGCCTGATCGGCGTGGCCGCAGATACACAGCGGAGAATGGAGAGAAACAGAACCAGGAAAATGGAAGAGGTACAGCAGGAAGCGGTGGCGGCGATGAGAGCGCAGGAGCTTTCCGCATCCACGCTTCGAAGATATGACGCAAGACTGAATGGAAAGATGACTTATGTCAAAGATCAGGGAGAACTCGGAACCTGCTGGGCAGTGGCAGCCACCTCGGCAATGGAGGCGACACTGCTTCCACAGGAGCAGATCATCTATTCCGCAGATCATATCACGATGCATAATTCCTTCGCAAAGGGACCGAATGACGGCGGAGGACATTCCATGGTCATGGCCTACCTGACAGCATGGCAGGGACCGGTCAGGGAGGACGAGGATCCCTATGGAGACGGATATTCTCCGGAGGGACTTCTCCCGGTGCGGCATGTGCAGAGTATCCAGCTTTATCAGGACCGTGACACCGAGGGGATCCGAGAGGCGATCCTTCAGACAGGAGCAGTACAATCTTCCATATATATGGATCTGAGAAATGCAGACGCCACCTCCGAGTACTATAATACGGCAAACGCTTCCTATTATTATGACGGAGAGGAGGCGGTGAATCATGATGTCGTCATCATTGGCTGGGACGATGATTATCCGGCAGAAAATTTCAGCCGTATGCCGACGCAGAACGGAGCATTTCTCTGTCAGAACAGCTGGGGCAGTGATTTCGGAGAGGACGGCGTCTTCTATGTCTCCTACGATGATGTGCATCTGGGAAATACCGCGATCTGCTATTCGGGAATCGAAGAGACAGACAACTACGATATACTGCACCAGAGCGATCTCTGCGGCTGGGTGGGACAGCTCGGATATGGCAGCGAGACGGCATTTATGGCCAATGCCTACGTCAGCGAAGGAGAGGAAGCGCTTTCCGCCGTCGGTTTCTATGCGACCGGAAAGAATACCGCGTATGAGGTCTATGTGATTCACGACAGTACAGAGCCGGGCAATCTGCTCATGGAGCAGCCGGCAGCAGCGGGAACGATCGCACAGACCGGATTTGAGACGATTCCTCTGGAAACACCGGTCTCACTGAAGGCAGGAGAAAGCTTTGTAGTTGCCGTAAAAGTGACGACTCCGGGTACGGAACTGCCGGTCGCCGTCGAATATGCGATGGATGAATTTACGAAAACAGTTGATATTTCAGACGGTACAGGGTATATTAGCCTTGATGGGGTTTTATGGACAGGTACCGAGGAGACACATTCCTGCAATATCTGTCTGAAAGCATACAGTCGTATTCAATAGCCGGGAATCGAAAAGCCTGGCTTAGATGTGTGCAGAGAACACCGTCAAAGATAACCAGAAGAGAATAATAAGAGGTGAATCGTGGAACAACAGATCATATTTGCAACCGGAAACCAGGGAAAGCTGAAGGAGATCCGCATGCTGCTCTCAGATTTTGCACTTCCGGTCATTTCCATGAAAGACGCAGGCATAGTACTTGATATCGAGGAGAATGGTACGACCTTCCTGGAAAATGCTGTGATCAAGGCCAAGGCCGTTCATGAGGCAGCACTGTCCGCCATAGTTCTGGCAGACGATTCAGGCCTGGTGATCGACGCACTGAATGGCGAGCCGGGAATTTATTCCGCGCGCTATCTGGGAGAGGATACCTCCTATGATTACAAGAATGCACAGCTGATCGGACGTCTGGACGGCGTGGAGGATGAAAAACGAAGCGCACGTTTCGTCTGTGCCGTAGCCGCAGTTCTGCCGGACGGCAGAGTGCTCAGTGCAGAGGATACTATGGAAGGACGCATCGCTTACGAGCCGGCAGGAGGAAACGGTTTCGGATATGATCCGATTTTCTGGCTGCCAGAGTATGGATGCACATCAGCTGAGATTTCTCCGGAGCTGAAAAATGAACTCAGTCATCGAGGAAAAGCACTCAGAGCAATGAAAGCGAAATTAAAAAAGGAACTTTTGGAGGGATAAAGAGTGAGGATATTGATCATCAGTGATACACATCGAAAGGATCAGAATCTGGATCTGGTACTGCAGAAGGAGGGATCCTTCGATCTTCTGATCCACCTCGGAGATGTTGAGGGAAGTCAGAACTATATCCAGATGTCTGCAAAGTGTCCGGTAGAGATCGTCAGCGGAAACAATGATTTCCTGGGAGATCTTCCGAAGGAAAAAGAGATCACGATCGGCAAATACAAAGTGCTGCTGACCCATGGTCATGATTACTACGTATCTCTGGATCCGAAGCTACTTCGCCGTGAGGCAAAGGCAAGAGGATTCGACATCGCGATGTACGGTCACACACACAGACCGAAGATCGATACCCATGGTGGTGTTACACTGGTAAATCCGGGAAGTCTTTCCTATCCGAGACAGGAAGGCAGAAAACCAAGCTATATCATCATGACACTTGATGAGGAAGAAAATATCACTTACGAAATCAA
This sequence comes from Eubacteriales bacterium, assembly GCA_030527715.1. Lineage (GTDB taxonomy): Bacteria > Bacillota > Clostridia > Lachnospirales > Lachnospiraceae > Marvinbryantia. The sequence continues at coordinate 5,831 of JAUNAF010000060.1, read as the reverse complement.
ATATCTGTAAAATTTTATGGTAATTTTGCACTGTTAGTGGTATAATAGCTCAATAAATGGAAAGGCTGAAGAAAGGGTGGTTTACGATGACAAGAATCGATGAAATGTTAGAGGTTTTAAGAAGAAGAGAGTCTGAGAAAAACAAAAACTGTGTACTCTGGATCCTTGCAGTGATCGGAGCAGTTACCGCAGTAGCAGGTATCGCATATGCAGTTTATCGTTATCTGACTCCGGACTACCTTGAGGACTTCGAAGATGATTTCGAGGATGACTTCGATGATTATTTCGAGGATGACGATGATCTCGAGGAGAACCATGAGGATCTCGACGAGGAGGAAGAGGAGCTGATCTTCGTAGACGAAGAGAAAGAGCCGGTCACCGCTCCGAAGGAAGAGCCGGAAAAAGCGGACGAAGAGTAAGGAAAAAGGATAATCAGAGCAGGCAGGCACCGCGCGGCGCCTGCCTGTTTTGCTCAAAAGGAGATATTTGTGAAAAAAGGACAGATCGTAGAAGGAAAAGTAATCAGAATCGATTTCCCGAACAAGGGAATCGTAGAAGTGGAAAATGAGACAAAAACCGTAGTTGTCAAGAATACCGTAGAAGGTCAGCGGGTCAGAGCATCTGTGAACAAGATCAGAAAGGGAAAGGCAGAGGGACGTCTGATGGAGGTCCTCGAGAAGTCTCCGCTCGAGATCGAGCCGGCCTGTCCGCATTTTGCAGACTGCGGCGGCTGCACTTATCAGAATCTTCCGTATGAAGAGCAGCTTGCGATGAAGGAGCGCCAGGTAAGAGAACTGCTTGCGCCGTATGTAACAGAGGAGCAGTTTGAAGGAATCCACAGAAGCCCGAGGCAGTTTGCATACAGAAACAAGATGGAATTCTCCTTCGGAGATGAGTATAAAGACGGTCCGCTTGCCCTCGGTATGCACAAAAGAGGCGGTTTCTATGATATCGTCACTGTGGACCAGTGCAGGATCACCGACGAAGATTTCCACCGCATCTTAAGCTGTGTCAAAGAATTCTTTGCGTCAAAGAATGTGCCGTTCTATCACAAACTGCGCCACACCGGCTATCTCAGACACCTGCTTGTGAGAAAGGCAGTTCATACAGAGGAGATCCTGGTGGATCTGGTGACCAGCTCACAGACAGAGTTTCTCGGAGGAGCAGATGAGAAGCAGATGCTCGCGGAGATGACCGAACAGCTCAGAAACCTTCCGCTCGACGGCAGGCTCTGCGGAGTACTCCACACCGTAAATGACAGCCTCGCGGATGTGATCCAGAATGATGAGACACAGATCCTCTATGGAGAGGATTTCTTCTATGAAGAGCTGCTGGGACTGAAGTTCCGCATTTCCCCGTTCTCCTTCTTCCAGACCAACTCACTGGCAGCAGAGGTACTGTACGAGATCGCACGAGGATATGTCGGAGAGACCAGGGACAAAGTCCTGTTTGATCTGTATTCCGGTACCGGAACGATCGCGCAGATCCTCGCACCGGTGGCAAAAAAAGTCATCGGAATCGAGATCGTAGAGGAGGCAGTCGAGGCAGCAAAGGTCAATGCAGAGCTCAACGGACTGACAAACTGTGAATTCATCGCAGGTGATGTCCTGAAAGCCATCGATCTCGTCGAGGAACGCCCGGACTTCATCGTCCTCGATCCGCCGAGAGACGGCATCCATCCGAAGGCACTGCAGAAGATCATGAACTTCCAGGTAGACAAGATGGTCTACATCTCCTGCAAACCGACCAGCCTGGCAAGAGACCTCGAGATCCTGCAGGCAGGAGGCTATCAGGTAGAGAAGGCATGCTGCGCAGATCTGTTCCCGGGAACGTTGCATGTGGAGACGGTATGTCTTTTGTCCAAACTCAAAACAAAGCAGCATATCGAGGTGGAAATCAATCTCGATGAGATGGATATGACTACTGCTGAGAGCAAGGCAACCTATGAGGAAATCAAAGATTATGTTCTGGAGCACACCGGATTAAAGGTGTCAAATCTCTACATTGCACAGGTAAAACAGAAGCATGGAATTATTGAACGTGTGAATTATAATTTGCCAAAGAACGAGGATTCCAGACAGCCGAAATGTCCGGAGGAGAAAGTGAAGGCGATTGAGGATGCACTTAGATTTTTTCAAATGATAAAATAAGAATGTGTTAAAGACATCGGCCAGATGGATTGGTTGATGTCTTTTTTTAGTTTTGTTAAATCCTTTTTGCTCTTTGGAGCGTTATATATTATGAGGGGACGCCCTTAGGAGGTGGAATTATTATCTTGACGCGTGAAGATCAACTTTTCAAGGCACTGGAGAAGGGGGATAGTTCAGCACTGGATGAATTGATCGGATTATATTACCCGGAGATTCTTCGCTACTGTCTCTGGCATGCTCCAAACCGAAGTTTAGCCGAGGATGCGGCACAAGAGACCTTTTTAAAAGCGATTCGATATTTTGACCGGTATAATCATCGAGGTAAATGGAGACCTTTTTTGTATCGTGTTGCAGCCAATACCTGTATTGATATGCAGCGAAAGATGCGAAATACGGATATTTCTATAGAGGAGCTAGTGACAGAACCAGCCTATGATGATCAATCGATGGAAGCGGCAGAACTTCGTCAGATGGTTCGAGGACTGCCATCAAATTTACAGGAGATTGTACTTCTACGTTTCGGGCAGGATATGACTCTGAGGGAAATAGCTCAGGTGCTGGATCTTCCCATGAGGACGGTTCAGTCCAGGCTTCGCTCAGCGCTGAAGCAACTAAAAAAGCATTTTACGGAAGGAGGTTCTCTATGAAAAGACATGATTTTGAAGCCAGTCTACGAAATGCACTACATACATGCGAGGAAACACCAAGTCGGCAGACTATCCTACTGGCTAAGATGGAGCTACAAAAACGACGAAAACATATCACCTTCTTTTATTTCCTTACCCAGCAGGTTCGCTATGTTGGCATGAGTCTTTGGGGGAGCCAGGTACTGGCATTGTTCTTGATCTGCTTTTTCTTTCACCAACTGATTGGCGGACATTTCTGGGAACATCCCCAGGCACTAGGGAGACTACTGCTATGTCTGTCGGTATTGGTGGGTATGATGTCTCTTCCCTTGCTCGTTCGCTCTGGTCGATATCAAATGCAAGAAATAGAAGCTGCAAGCTACTTTTCATCTGTGCGGCTCTTGCTGGCTAAACTTATAATCATTGGAATCGGTGACGGTCTTATGCTGATGGGAATGTTTGTAGCTGCAATGACCTGGAACACCCTACAGATAGGCACAATTTCTCTATATTTGATTTTACCATTCATGGTGATCAGTGCTGTCAATCTCTTTATTTTGGGGCATATGAAGGGACAAAAGCTTCTTGGAATCAGTTTGACTACAAGTTGTTTAATGATTCTTTTGGCGGCTTTTGTTCCCGGACAATTTTTGCCTCATCATAATCTTAGTTGGCTGACAATCTGCGGAATTTTAACACTCTTTTGTATGAGTCAGTTACGTTATCTCATTGTTACCAATTCCTATATTGAGCTGCAGATTTCATAGAAAGGAGAACGATATGGAACTAACGATTGAGCATGTGTCTAAAGAATTTGAAAAATTTAAAGCGGTGGATGATTTTTCACTGCACTTAACTCCCGGTGTCTGGGGGCTCTTGGGAGCCAACGGTGCCGGTAAAACGACCCTTATGCGGATGATTGCCGGAATTACTAAACCTACCGCAGGAAAAATCCGCTATGACGGGCAAAACATTCAGGATTTGGGCAGTCGATACCGAGATATTTTTGGCTATCTGCCACAGGAATTCGGGTTTTATCCAGAGTTTACGGTAAAGGACTATCTGGAATATGTGGCATGTTTGAAAGGACTTGATGTATCTGTAACAAAGCATCGAATTGATGAGCTCTTAGAACAAATGTCTTTAACGCAGGTTCGAAATAAGAAAATTATCAAGCTGTCCGGCGGCATGAAGCGCCGAGTGGGTATTGCACAGGCGCTACTTAACGAACCAGAGGTTCTGATTCTTGACGAGCCTACAAGTGGATTAGATCCGGGAGAACGGGTACGTTTTCGAAAGCTTTTATCTGAATTTGCCCATAATCGAATCGTGCTGATTTCTACACATATTGTTTCTGATGTTGAGTATATAGCAACCAGGAATGCCATTATGAAGGGCGGACACCTTGTAGCCAGCGGTACCACGGAAGAATTGATAAAATTAGTGAATGGTAAGGTCTGGACAACTAAAATTCCGGAAAGTCAGCTTCCACAATATGAGAATAAGCTGGCTATTGCAAATATTCGAAACGAAGAGAATAACCAGATTACCGTCCGGTACCTAGCGGAAAAAGCTGTGGTTGAGAATTCTGTCTCTGTCGAATCACGCTTGGAGGATCTATATCTATGGTTATTCCCGCAAGGAAATGAGAGTGGGAGGGATACACGATGAGAATGCTAAAACTGGAAATAAAACGGGTTATAAAAACCAGATTGACGGTTATCCTACTGTTGTTGGCTTTGGGCTTGACTTTTTTGTTGGCATGGCTTCCTACTACTTTTCCAGGGCTTTCCTATTTGGATGAAAACGGGAACTACGTTGAGCTTAAGGGCAGGGATGCTACTCTATATGAAAAGCAGGTTCAGGCTTCGGTGGCCGGAGATGTAACTACGGATAAGGTTCGCAAGGCTTTGGAAGATTATCAGGCAGTTCTACGGAAGTATAACGTAGAAACTTCAATAGAATTACCAGAAGGTGTCTATGGCACGGAGATTCTTCCTATGGAACCTCTTCTCCACGGTTTGTCTGAGGCTTATGCGAATCGCAAGACCGGTCTGGCGCCTGCAGTCATGGATCGTGACCCGGAAAAGCTGACAGATTATTATGTTATGCTGGAAGAACGGGTAGAGAGTATTGGGCGATTAGAACAGCCAGATCATCCAGCGGCTCAAAAGGCTGAAGTGGATGCATATCAGAAGATTGATAAGCCCTACCAGTTTTATCCTGGTTATAACCAGGATGCCATGGATTATCAACTTCTGCTGGGCTTTCTGATTCTGTGCATATGTGCGGTTATCTCTGCACCGATTTTCACATCGGATTACCAGACAGGAGCCGATGATATTCTGTGGTGTACTAAGTATGGTAGAGGTAGATTAGCATGGATTAAGATACTCTCGGCGTTGATCGTCACTTCAGCAACCATGGCTTTGTGTTCAACACTGTATCTTGTCATTTCCGACAGTCTTTTTGGGTGGGAAAGTACAAAAACATCGATTCAGATGCTTTACTCTATTGTCAGCTTACCTAACATGAATATAGCACAGTTTCAGATATTTGTAGCAATTGCAAGTCTTTTATCAGTACTGGCTACAGTCTGCATGACCCTGTTGCTATCTGCTAAATGCAAAAATATTATGGTATCGTTGTCAGGAGCATTGATTTTCTGCGTTATACCGATAGTGCTTTACATGGCATTGCCTCAGAACATTGGAAACTGGATTTATCCGCTGTTTCCGGCAAGCGGAGCAGGTATACAGACCAGCTTCCTTTATAATGCTATAGATTTCAAATATTTGAATTTTGGGAATCTTGCCATATGGTTGACTGACGCAATGCTTATTGTCTGCATTGTGGAGATCCCATTGTTTTCATTCTTGGCGGTTCATTCTTATACTCATCGTAAAGGATAATACAATAAGCCTCCAATTTTATAGTGACTTTTTAGGCATCAATCAGAGATGGTTGGTGTCTTTTTTTGAAAAAATTTGAAAAATTTTTTGATCGCCGATTGTAAAATGAAGTTGCACACTTGATAAAAAAACGATCCATAGGA